>NZ_CATNLY010000012.1:600000-900000 GCF_950100655.1 Pleomorphomonas sp. T1.2MG-36 | reverse complement strand
CTGCCATCAGGCGCATGATGGCGAGATGCAACGAGATGTAGAAGGCGAGCAGGCTGGCCCCGGCAATCCGGTAGTGGCGCAGCGCCCTCTCGGCCACATCGTCCGCTTCGGCAAATCGACGCGAGCGGAGGTAAAATTCGAGGATGGCGTTGTAGATGCTGCCCCTCAGAAGATGGGCCTCGAGCGGCAGGTCGGCCAGGATGGCAAAGGCGAGGTGCAGGAGTTCGTCGGTGAGAGGGATGTCCTCATAAATCAGCATGACGAGGCGAAAGCTGCGGAACTCCACCGAGTAGCGTTTGCGATCGCCGAGGACCCGGGCCGGATCGAGCGTCTCGCTGCCGAAGCGGTCGGCCAGCAAACGCCGGGCGAGGGAAACCTCGCCGTGTTTCAGCGCCTGCAAGGCCCGACAGAAGGCAACGGTATCGCTCTGGTGGCTCGCCTCATCGGGAAAGCCGGCGAGAACCGCGTCAAAGGCTTCCGCGCCGTGAAAATAGAGGAAGTACCAGCTGTGTTCGGCTTCCAGCAGGCGCTCGGCCGCGTCGAACTCGCCGGCCCTTTGCATGTCGAGGATGGTTTCGGTGGCGGACCCCAGCTCCCGGCTCGCCTCGGCCAATGCCGCTCGCAGATCGGGGTCGGCGATGCGGCGGCCCTGTTCGGACACGAGCGCATCGGCGAGCGGAGTATAGAGCGCGGTGCCCCCGATCGTCCAGGCGCCGGAAGCATCGAGGCGGGCGAGTGGATGAGGCGGCGCGACATCGGCCACCCTGCGTCCTGCGAGCATCATGGCAAGACGGACGAGCGTCTTGGCCGGCAGTTCGGCCAGGATCTCGTCGGCTATGAAGCGCATGAGGACGGCCGGCTCGATGGAACGGACGCCGCCCGCGTCGATCAGCAGCGGCCAGCCGCCGGTCGTTGCCGCGACCTCCGTCCCCTTCGCCTCGCCGAAGGCGGCAGTCATTTCCTCGGTCTGGTAGAGAAGCGCCGCGTCGGGCAGCCGGTATGCGGCGCCGAAGGCGACGAGCCGATCGAGGCCGGGTAGCCGGCTTGCCGGGCGCTTGGCGAGCACCAACTGGCCACCGCCGGCGAGGTCGCTCAGCGGCTCGACAAGAGCATTGGATGGTACGTCCCAGAGGCGAAGCCGATCGGACGCCTCGGGCGGGCGGCCGTCTCGTGCGATGGGAGCTTTCTCGGCCACGGCAAGATCGGCCAGCAGACGGGACTTCCCCATGCCGGCCATGGCCTCGACCAGGACCAGCGGCTCGTCACGCGCCTCGACGAGGCCAAGCAGGCGCTGCTTCCTGATGTCGCAGATGTTCAAGCTGGGGCTCCCGTCCTGTCCGGAGGCGCAAGAAAGAACATGTTCGCCCGCAGGGCAAGGCATCTTCCTGCTGGTCGATCACATCCATTTCATCGAAGGAGGACGTCCGTTGCAGTTGGGTGCCGCAATGTCACCGTATTGCAACAATCATAGTCTCGGTCACGAGTTGGTCAGTGAGCATAGTATTGCAGATTTGCGGCGGTGGAATTGTATTCCCCCGGTCTGGCTGAATATTCCTGTGTGCTTAGTGGGCGTGCGGGGCTTGGATCGTCGATTCCGGTGGAACCGTCATCATCCTGCAAAGTTTCTTTGGCGGGTAATCAGCCGATCTTCTGTCTATCGGGAAGATGCAGGAACTGAAGGAGAGCGCCTTGTCCAACCCGGCCCCCAAGAAGGCACCGATCCGCCGCCACCGCACTCTGTTTCTCTCCGACCTGCACCTCGGTGCGATTGGAGCGCGCGCCGATTTGGTTCTCCGCTTCCTTGAGCACAACCGGGCCGACACCTACATGCTCGTCGGTGACATTCTCGACGCCGGCGTGCCGTTCTCCCTGGCGCGTCCCACGGCCTGCGACGCGGTGATCGAGCACCTTCGCCGACGGCATTCGGAAGGAGCCAGGCTCATTTATCTCATTGGAAATCACGATCCGGCGCCATCTCTCGTTCCGAGCGGACGACGTCTGCCGGTCGAGGCCTGTGATGAGGTTGTTCATGTCGCGGCCGATGGCCGGCGATATCTGGTGGTCCACGGCCACCATCAGGACCGGGCTTTCATCCGCAGCCATCTTCTGACGCGCATCGGCACCTATCTGGAGAGTCTTGCCCGCCTGATCTGCGCGGCCGTGGTGCCGAGCGAGGACTGTCGCGCACCGGTCTGGGGCGGGAAGATCGACAGAGCGTTCGCAGCGGTCAACACCGCGCTTCACTTCGGACGAGGGCATGAGCGTCGTTTGGTCGACCTGGCTCGCCAACGCGGCATCGACGGCGTAATTTGCGGCCACTATCATATGGCTGGCCTGCATGACCGCCACGGTCTCCTCTATGCCAATTGTGGCGACTGGGTTACAAGCATGACTTGTCTATCCGAGGACTACAATGGTCGTTTGCATCTGGTCGATGGCCGGGCCTTGTCGGCAGTCGGCTCAGGCCTCCGTACTGAAGCCCAGGTGGCCCACGCATGACAGAAGCCGTGATCGTTCTTGCCGCAGCCTTGCTAGCCGCCCATCTCCTCACCGTCAGCCTCTATCTCTTTCGCTTGCGTCGGCGGTCGTCACGGAAAGGTACCATCGGCACGCCGCGGGTGACGCTGTTGCGCCCTGTCTGCGGTCGGGAGGCGTTCGACAGGGAAACGCTGGCGAGCTCGTTCGCCCAGGATTATCCCGACTATGAGGTCATCTTCTGCGCTCCCTCGGAGGACGATCCGTCGGTGCCGCTGCTTCGCGAACTGATCGCCGAGCATCCGAACCGACCGGCCCGTCTTTTCGTCGGCGAACGGCGGATTACCCGCAATCCCAAGCTCAACAACCTCTGGGCCGGCTGGCAGGCGGCCGAGACCGATTGGGTCTGCATGGCCGACAGCAATCTGCGCCTGCCGCCCGATTATCTCAGCACCGTCGTTGCGTCCTGGGACGAGGAGACCGGCCTCGTCTCATCGCCACCGGTGGGCGAGCGCCCCGAAGGTCTGGCCGGCTCGCTGGAATGCGCCTTTCTCAACGGCAATCAGGCGCGCCTGCAACTTGCCTCCGACAGTCTCGGCAACGGCTTTGCTCAAGGCAAGACGCTGTTCTGGAATCGCAAGATGCTGAACGAGGCCGGTGGGCTGGAAGCTCTCGGCCGATACCTCGCCGAGGATGTCAACGCGACCAAGCTGGTGCATGCCGCCGGTCTCAAGGTGCGGCTGACGCCTCTGCCCTTTGCCCAGCCGATCGGCCGGCGATCGCTTCGTGACGTTTGGAATCGCCAACTGCGCTGGAGCCGCGTCCGCCGCGATGGCTTCCCGCTGTTGTTCGCCGTCGAACCGCTCAACGGCCCCATGGTTCCGTTCGCTCTGGCGGCGGTCGCCGCTGCGCGGCTTGACATGTCCGTGGTGTTGCTGCCGGCCATCGCCGTGATCTGGTATGGCGCCGAACTGATCCTGATGCGGCGCGCCGGATGGCCCTCGGCCTGGCGCGACATCCTGGCTTTGCCGCTCCGGGACCTGCTGTTGCCGGCCCTGTGGCTGGCAACCTTCCTGAAGCGCGACATCGAATGGCGCGGCAATGCCATTTCGCCGCACGGTTCCGACGAGCCCATGACACCGGTCCTGGTGGACCATGATTGAGCACGCCGAGCTCGTCTCGATGATGTCGAGCTATGGCTTGTGGGTGCTGACGCCTCTTGCCGTCCTTGAGGGGCCGATCGTCACGGTCATTGCCGGCTATCTGGCCAGCCTGTCGATCCTCAGTCTCTGGCTGATCGTTCCGTGCGTTATCATCGCCGATATCGTCGGCGATTGCCTGATGTATCTGCTCGGCCGGCTGGCGCTCGGCAGTCTCAGCCCCAGATGGCGCGACCGTTTGGGCCTGTCGCGACGGCGGCTTTTCCATCTGATGCGCGGCTTCCGCCGCAACGGAACCCGGATCCTCGTCGCGGCCAAGCTGACCCACGCCGCCGGTTTCGCGGCCCTGACGGCCGCCGGCGCGGCCCGCATGCCGTTCATGGAGTTCCTTGTCGCCAACACCTTGGCGAGCATCCCGAAAAGCCTGTTCTTCGTGGTTCTCGGCTACCTGTTCGGCAGTGCCTACGAAACCATAGCCAAGTGGTTGTCGGGCGAGGCGGCGTTGATAATGCTGGCGCTTGTCCTCGGCCTGTTCACCATCATCTATCTTCGGCGCAGACGAGTTCGCCGATGACCGGCCAGAGCTTCACGTGCCTCATTCCGGCATTCAACGAGGCGGAGCGCCTTCCCGGCGTCCTCGCCGCCGTGGTCGGCCACCCGAGCTTCGAACGGGTCGTGGTCGTCGACGACGGCTCGACCGACGGTACCGGCGATGTCGCCTTGCGACACGGCGCCGAGCTGCTTCGCGCGCCGAGCAACGGCGGCAAGACGCGCGCGCTTCGCCTCGGTCTCGAAACCGTTCGCACGAGTCATGTGGTGCTGATCGATGCCGACCTTCTCGGATTGACGCCGGCCGTCATCAGTTCGCTGATCACGCCGGTGGCGGCGGGGACCGCCTACGCTTCGGTCTCCTTGCGCGGCAATGCGCCCTGGGTTTGGCGGCGCATCGGCATCGACTACATTTCCGGCGAGCGCGTACTGCCGATGGCGCTGATCGCCGATCGCTTGGATTCGCTGGATCGTCTCCGCCGGTTCGGCTTCGAGGTTTTCCTCAACGAGCTTCTCGTCGCGACGGGGAGGCCGATCGCCATCGTCCAGTGGCCGGATGTCGCAAGCCCCGCCAAGGCCGCCAAGCGCGGCCTCTGGCGCGGCTTGCTCGCCGATGCGGGCATGCTCGCCGACATCGCCCGCACCATCGGCGTCATGGGCTTCGTCGGCCAGATCCGTCAGTTGCGCCGATTGGCGGCGTCGTGACCGTGGCGTTCCGTCTTTGACGACGCCGTCCTTCAAGCGGGGCGGCTATTCCAAGGACGATCTGTCCGACGCCATGGACCAGACCGTGATGAACAGGGCTGCGATCAGCGGGCCGACGATGAACCCGTTGACGCCGATGAGCGTGATGCCGCCGAGCGTGGAGATGAGGATCACGTAGTCCGGCATCCGCGCGCCTTTTCCCACCAGCGGAGGCCGCAGGAGGTTGTCGACCAGCCCGATGACCAGCACGCCCGCCGCGATCAGTGCCACGCCTTTGGCAACCTCTCCCGACAGCAGAAGATAGCCGGCGGCGGGAACCCAGACCGCGGCCGCGCCGATCACCGGCAGCAGGGAGAAGAGCGCCATGACGACGCCCCACAGGAGTGCGCCGTTGAGGCCCAGAAGCCAGAACACGATCCCGCCGATCGCCCCCTGAATGATGGCGATCACCACATTGCCTTTGACGGTTGCCGTGATCACGTCCGAGAACTTCTTCAGAAACCGGTCCGTCTGTTGATCTGCCAGCGGGCTCGCCTTTCGAATGGCAACCGACAGTCCGGCGCCGTCGCGAAAAAGGAAGAAGAGAAGATAGAGCATCACGCCGCCGACGACGATCAGCTGGGCTGCTCCCTGGCCGATGCCGAGGGCCTGCGGGGCGGCCCATTGGGTGACCTGTCCCAGGATCGAGTTGAAGCGCTGCTGCAGCTCGTCCACCGAGCCAAGAGTGATGTGGTCGAAGGCTTCGAGGAGAAAGGAGGGCGACACCGCTCGAATGCGCTCCTCCAGCGAGGCCAGGTCTATGTTGTGCGAGGAGAGCCAATTGTAGACGTTCGAAATCTCGCGCGCGACCGCCGTGAAGACGAATGCGGCGGGGACGAGAACGACGAAGACGCAGGCGAGAACGCTGATTCCGGCGGCGATGTTCCGGTGCGGATGCAGCCGAAGAGCGATGGCTCTGTGGAACGGATGAAACAGGACGGCGAGGACGACCGCCCACAGGATCGCGCCGTAGAAGGGGAGCACCAGCCAAATGAACGCGACCGACGAGAGTACCAACAGCACGACGAAGCTTGCCTGCTGAACCCGTCTTTCCTGCATCGTGCGTCCTCGGTTTCGGTTGCCTCCGGGGCATGACCGAAAGGTTGATCGGTTGGTGGCGCCATGCCCGCCCAGCCGCATTGCCGATTGCCGTGAAGAAGGATCACGAAAGAAAAGGATAGACGCTCGATCCGGACAACACAAGGATTGGGCGGGGCGGCTTGGCAACGGGCGATTGCGCGACGAAATAGGCATGGCGGCGCCCATGTCGACGCCGCCACGCTTTCTCTATCGCTCGGACACCTCAAGCGAGGCGTTCAGGCCGGAACGGCCAGCCCGAAACGAACGGCCGCCGCCCTGAGACAGTCCTCGAAGGCGGAAAGGTCCGACCAGATGCGGTCCTGTTCGACCTGCCGCCGGACGAGGATGCCGCCGAGCGTCTCGATGCCGCCGTCGATCATCAGATTGTCCGCCATGCCGTGATCCTCGACCATCATGCCGTCGGGGCCACGCGTTGCGCCGTCTGCCGCCTTGGCGATGGCCCCCTGGTAGTAGTCGTCCCTGAGGCGCTCGAAATAGGGGCGTATGGTGTTGGTGTAGCCATACGCCGCCCGGCCGAGCGCGCACATGAAGCCGAGTTCGAACGCGGTGCCGATGTCGGCCGAGATGCCCCTGAACGGCGTCAGGTTGGCGATGATCAGGTCCGACGCCCGCATGGCCTTCTCATTGGCGAGACTGATGCGGTGGCCGAACTCGAACAGCGACAGCCCTGTCGGGTCGAGTTCGTCCTCGGCAATGCCGTTGGGCAGGAAGCCGTAGGCGAGGGCGAGGTCATTCTTGGCGGCGATGATCGCCGCGCCTTCGGTGAGGAACACCTCCGGCCCGGCGAGATAGGCGCGCGGCCGGCTCACGTCAGCCTCCCGTCGGAGAGCGCCTTCATGATCCAGTCCTTGTATTTCTGCTCCTTGTCCTTGATCTCGGGGACGACCTTCGATGCCTCGGACATGAAGAACAGATAGTCGCGGCCCATCTCCTGGCCGCGCCGGGTATGCATGTCGAGCGCCACGTCCGGGATTTCCGGCAGATTGTCGCCGAGCTCGATGGAACGCTTCGCCCAGTTGACCATGTCGTCGGAGGTGCGGTCCTTCTCGCTCTTGGTCAGGACGCGGATAGCGTGGGCGGCGAACAGGAAGCGATCACCGGCCGGGCGCGGATAGCGCTTGTGCTGCTGGTAGAGCGTCTCGATCAGGACGGGCGCATTGGGATTGCCGAAACCGATGTCCTCCACCGCCATCACGCAGAGGCGCGACCACATCATCTCCTCCATTTCCGGGCTGGTGATGAACATCTCCCAGCCGAGGAGCAGAACGTTGTCGGTCATGCCCCGCCTCGTGCATTTCTGCAGGGCGGAGATGACCTCGTCGGCAAAGAAGCCGTGCTCGGTTGTGGTGCGCTGCCACGGATCGGGGGGCTGCTGAACCTTGACCATCTTGTCTGTCCTTTCACTGTCTTGATGCGGGAGGTCAAACCGCCCGCGGTTCGATCCAGCGCCCGTTGTGTCAAAGCGGTGTCCGGATGATCTTTGGTCGCGCCGGATGGCTAGGTCCAGCGACGGAGAACGCGACGCTCGGCGGCAAGCGCCAAGCCGAAACAGGCCACCGAGGTGATGGTGGCGATCAGGGAGGTGGCGAGCGCCCGCTCGGTATCGAACTCGCCGGCTGCCTTGCGGAACATGTAGCCCAGGCCGTCGGTCCCCATCAGGAACTCGGCAACGACGGCGGCGAGGACGGCTTCGGGCGCGGTCAGGCGGAAGGCCAGCATCAGGTTGGGCACCGCCGACGGCAACACCAAGCGGGTGAACCGCTGAAATCGCGAACCGCCGAACACGCGGAACAGGTCGTCGCTGCCCGGCGGCAGGGCCCTGAGGCCGGCGCCGACGTAAACGAAGGCGGGGAAGAAACAGATCAACGAAACGATGGCGACCACCGTCCTGACGTCATAGCCGAGAAGGCGGGCGATGATCGGGATCAGCGTCACCACCGGGATCGATGTGAAGATCAGGCCGAGCGGGGTCAGCAGGCCGTTCAGGATGCGCGACGACCAGCTGAGTATCGCCAGGCCCGCCCCCAGCAGGAAGCCGAGCAGCAGACCGACGACGGCGACGAGAAAGGTCCGCCCGGCCGGTTCGGCATAACTCAGCGGGTCGCCGACGAAATCCTTGGCGACCGCCAGCGGGCCCGGCAGCACGATGGACGAAAGGCCCGTCGCCGAAACCCAGATTTGCCAGCCCGCCACGATCAGCGCCACGGCCCAGTAGCGGCGCAGCAGATTGGCGATGGAGACGACGGCGATCATCGCATGCGCTCCTGTATGAGGCGTTCCGCGAGGCTGAACAGGGCGAACATCGCGAGCGACGCAACGGCCGTGATCAGCACGGCGCTCCAAAGGAGCGGAATCTGGAAGTTCTGCATGGCCGAGACGATCAGGAGGCCGAGGCCGCGCGAGGCGCCGAACCACTCGCCGATGATGGCGCCGATGAAGGCGATCGGCACCGACAGTTTCATGGCGGATGCAATGGCCGGCAGCGCCGACGGCAAGTCGAGCCTCAGCGTGACCGAAAGCCGGCTCGCGCCCAGCACGGCGAACAGGTCGCGATGCGAGGCGCTTGCCGTGGACAGCCCCGAAGTCGCGGCGACGTAGAAGATGTAGCCGACGCCGAGGCCCGAAATGATGGGCGGTGTCGCATCGGCGCTGGCCAGCACGATCAACAGCGGTGCCAGCGCGATCGACGGAATGGCATGGATGACGGCGACCAGCCGGTCGAGACCGGGGCGGACCGGCGCGATCAGGTGGCTGGCAAGCGCCAGGATGAGGCCGCCAGAAGCGCCGCAAAGGTAGCCTATGGCGACCGACGTGAAGCTTGCGGCGGCGGCCCGACCGAACAGCGGCAACTTGGCGGGCGTCGTCAGGAAGGCCAGCACGGTCGACAATGGCGGCCAGGTGAGGCCGGCGAGGCGATAGGTGCCGATCACCTCCCAGGCAATCAGGAACAGCGATATGCCGATCAATCCCAGCACGAAGGACTGGCTGCGGGCGGAGGTCATGCGGGCGCTCCTTCCGGCTCCAGTGCTTCGGTCAGCCTGTCGACCAGATCGTGGAATGCCGGCTCGCGCATCACGGCCGGCGCACGCGGGCGAGCGAAGGGAGCCGGCAGGTCGAGGATGACCCGGCCCGGCCGCCCGCTCATCACGACCACGCGGTCGGCGAGAAACAGGGCTTCGTCGACGGAATGGGTGACCAGAAGCGTCGTGATGCGGTGGCGGCTCCAGATGCGCTGCAACTCGACGTTCATCTGCCGGCGCGTGACGGCATCAAGGGCGCCGAACGGTTCGTCGAGCAGCAGCACTTCGGGCTCCAGCACCAGGGCGCGGGCGATGGAGGCGCGCTGGCGCATGCCGCCCGACAGTTGCTTGGGGCGGGCCTTCTCGAAACCGGCCAGACCGACCAGGGCAATCAGGTCCTTGACCCGCGCCTTGTCGACCGATCGTCCGGCCAGATGGAAGGGCAGGGCGACGTTGGCCTCGATGTCGAGCCAGGGCAGCAGCGCGTGATCCTGGAACGCCACGCCTAGCCGATGGCTTTGGCAAAGCTCGGCCGGTGCCTTGCCCTCGATGGTGACGCGACCGGCCGTCGCCCCTTCCAGCGCGGCCACGAGACGAAGGATCGTGCTCTTGCCGCAACCGGACGGCCCGAGCAGGGCGACGAACTCGCCAGGAGCAATGGTCAGGTCGATATCGACCAGCGCCGTCAGCTCCTGCCCGTCGCCGAGGCGGAAGGTCTTGCTGACGCGATCGATGCGAATGGCGGGCTTGTCGGACATGGATGCCTGCGATCTGCGAACGCCCTCGTCGGCCCCTAGTGGTTCGACCGAGACATTTGCATCCGCTTGATACTGGCCTCAGAGCAAATGTCTCGGTCAAGAGAACCACTAGCAAGTTATTGGGCTTGTGGAGCTTTTGAATTTGACATTTGAGCGAGCGCTCTATGTCAGGCGGGACTCAAATGTCAAATTCGCTCCACTAGGGCGGGCCGGCGGGGTGTCGTTGACGGGACGTGTTCAGCTGGCGGCGAGCGCCTCTTCGAGCGGGCCGAGATCGATCAGATCCTTGGCCGGCGGCACGTCCTTGTGTCCGGACAGGCGAGCAACCTCCGCCATCGGGCCGTCCACCAGGGCCGGATCGAACCAGAACAGCTTGTCGGAGCCCGCCGCCTTGGTCAGGGGAATCTGCAGTTCGTTCTGGCGGATCTGCTGGTCCATATCGAGCCCGAGATCGGCGCCGAACTTGTTGACCGCCAGATCGGCCGCGACCTTGGGATCCCTAGCGTTTTCCTTCCAGCCTTTGATGTAGGCCTTGAAGTAGCTGACGATGGCCGCGCGGTTTTCCTTGACGAAGGACTTGTGCGCGACCAGCACGCCACCGGGCGCCTTGTAGCCGAGCGTATCCTGCAAGGTGACGAAGAAGTCTTTGCCCTCGACCATGCCCATTTTCTCCAGCGTGATCGGCTGGTTGGTGGCAAAGCAGAAATAGGCGTCGCCGTCTCCGGCCAGCAGCGGCTCCGGCGAGAAGCCGGTGGGAACCATGGTGTACTCAAGCGGCAGGCCGGCGTTGCGCAGGATGATCTCGACGATGGTCTTGTTGGCGGGAGTCTGGCCGAGAATGCGGGCCCCCACGAGGTCCTTGGGTTCGCGTACGGGCTTCTTGGCAAGCGAGAGCAGGGCCGCCGGGCTGGTCGGGAAGGCCGAGGCCAGGATGACCAGATCGTTGTTCTTCTCGTAGGCGTCGATGAATGGCAGCCAGTCGCTGGCGGCGAACTGCGCCTTGCCCGATTCCAGCACGACGAGCGGGTCGGGGGCATTCGGTCCGCCGGGGCTGTAGCTAAAGTCTATTCCCTCGGCGGCGTAATATCCGTTCTCCAGGGCGATCCATACGCCGGCGTGCTCGACATTGGGTACCCAGCCCATGGCGAGCTTGAGCGGTGTGGCGGCGAAGGCCACGGAAGCCGGCAGCATTGTTGCAAGGCCGGCAGCCGCGGACGCGCGCAGGAGTTGGCGGCGGCTCAACATCGGCGAAAAGACAGGGTCGGCAGGCATCGAAAAGCGTCCTTTCCTTGAAGGCAGACTGGCGGCGGCAAGCGAATTGTATTTTTTGTTACATCCAAGGCTAGCATATGTTACTAAAACTCCAAGCACGATGAAAAGGCAACCATGCCGCAATTTCAGTCAAACCCTCTTGGGCGTTTGCCGGACACCACGGCCGTTGCCCGGCGCATTGCCGACAAGTATGGCGACATGACCGGAGCCGTGCGGCGGTTCGCCGACCTCGTGAAGGCCGAACCTCTCAAGGTGGCGCGCATGAGCATTCACGAGGCCGTCGTGGGCGCCGACGTGTCGGTGGCCACCGCCAACCGCTTCGCGCGTCTTATCGGCTTTTCCGGCTATGCCGAGTTCCGCGCCGAGCTCATCCGGGGCTTTGAGAAGCTGTTCGAGCCGGTCGATGCGATGAAACGGCATCGGGCCGAGGCGGGCAGCGCCTTCGAAGTGCTGGAGGCGTCGCTCAGGGAGGATATCGCCAACATCGAGGCGACGCTGCGCTCCCTCGATCCGGCAGCGACCGAACGGGCCGTCGACATGATCGCGCGGGCCGAGAAAGTGTTCGTGCTGGGCTTTGAAAACGCCGCCCAGCTTGCGGGAATGCTCGCCTGCGGGCTGGAGATGACGGGCATTCCGACGCGCAGCCCCGAAAACGGCGGCGGCATGGTCGGCGTGGCGCGGCAGCTGTTCAAATATGGTCCGAAGGATCTGCTGATCCCGATCGCCTTCTCACTCTACATGCGCGACACCATCGTGATGACGCGCTACGCGAGGCGGGCCGGCATCCCCGTTCTGGCCATCACCGACTTTCTCGATTCCCCGCTGGTCCCGCTGGCGGATCAGACCCTTTTCGTGACCGCCTACCACTCCATGCATCCGCCGTCCGATACGGCGATCCTCGCGCTGATCGAGGCTTTGATCGCCGCCGTTGCGCGCCAGCGGCCGGGGGCGCCCGAGGTGGCGGAAAAGTTCGCGAGCTTCGCCTATCCCTGGATGCGCAGCACCGGTCCCGATTGGTCGCCGGAGGAATAGAGCCGGCTCAGGCCGGGCCGACTTCCTGGGCATGAACGACGATGTCCGCCCCATCGATCAGGATCACGTTGTAGGCGGGCGTCTCGAAGCCGACGGCAAAGTCCTTGGCGCCGAACAGCGGCGCGGTCTGGTGGTTGGTGCCGCGCCCGGTGCTGATGGCCATGCCGTTCCAGGTTCCGGAGCACAGGCGATGCACGTGCCCGGCGAAGATGTGGCGGACGTTGCCGTGGCGGGCGAGAACGCCCGCGAAGGCCTTGGGGTCGGCAAGCTTCACCGCGTCGAGCGGCGGCATGCCGATATCGAACGGCGGGTGGTGCATGAAGACGAGTATGGGGGCGGGTGCCTCGCCGAGCTGCCGGTCGAGCCAGGCTAGACGACGTTCGCAAAGCCGACCCGCGACGGCACCCTCGTCGAGCGTGTCGAGGAACAGGCACGAAACGGGGCTCGTCCGCACGACCGACTGAATGAAGCCCTCCTCGGCCGGCGCATCCGGAAAAACGGCCCGAAAAGCCGCGCGGTCGTCATGGTTGCCGAGCAGCAGGCGAGACGGCGCAGCCAGGGGCGCCAGAAGCTCGGCGAGCAACCGATAGGAGGCTGGCGAGCCGTCGTCGGAAAGGTCGCCGGTGAACACGACGAGGTCGGCATCGGCGTGATGGCGGTTGATGTCGGCGATCACCTTGGCGAGGTTGGCCGCCGGGTCCAGCCCGCAGATCGGCTTGCCATCCCCACGCAGATGCGGATCGGTGATCTGGATCAGCTTCATGGTCATGTCCTCAGGAGATGCGCTGGCAGGCTCGGGCGATCAGTTCCCTGAGCGGCCGGGCAACCTGGGGCGCGGCGGCCAACACCGGCCCGCCTTGAAGAAGGGATCGTCCTTCGCCTGGGAACTCGGCGGTAAAGCCGCCGGCCTCGCGGACCATCAGCAGAGCGGCGAGGCAGTCCCAGGCGTTGATATGCGGCTCGTAATAGGCACAGAGACGTCCGGCGGCGACCTCGGCGATCGACAGCGCGCCGGAGCCGGAGCGAACGAACATGCCGCCGCTCTCGAGCAGCGCATGGAGCACGGCGGATATCTCAAGCGCGGCGACGCGATGACTGGCGCCAAGGCCTACGAGGCCGGTACCGAGGCTGGCCTGCCCGTCGACCCGGATCGTATCGCCGTTGAGGCGGGCGCCTTCGCCCGAGACGGCCTCATAGAGGTCGCCCGTCACCGGGGCCAGGATCAGGCCGAAGCGTGTTTGCTCATGTTCATCGGACAGCGCGATCGAAATGCACCAGTTCGGCAGGCCGTGGACGAAGCAACTGGTGCCGTCGATCGGATCCACGGTCCAGCGCCAGCCGGATCGGCTATCCTGGAGACCGTATTCCTCGCCCAGAAAGCCGTCGTCCGGGAAGGTGGCGGCGACGGACGAGCGGATCAGTTCCTCGACGGCCCGGTCGGCGATGGAGACGACGTCCTGCCCATTGAGCTTGGCGTCGATGGCAAGATGCGCGCGGTCGGCAAAGTGCCCCAGCGCCAACCGGCCGGCCTCGCCGATGATGTTGCGGGCGAGATCGAGACGCATGCGGACGTCATATGGGATATTCACGGTAGAGGTCCTCCATCGGCCGCTGGCCGGAAGGTGTCGCGGATCATTAGCCGGGCCTCGATACGCAGGCTTACAGGCGGGGTGGACGGATTGGCGGCCCGATTCTCCAGCAGCGCCACCGCCCGTTCGGCCAGATCCAGCGGGTCCTGCCGGAAGGTGGAGAGGCGATAGCCGAGCCAGGCGGCCTCCGGCAGGTCGTCGAAGCCGACCACAGCCACATCCTCCGGGACGCGCAGGCCGAGCCGGGTCTTCACGTGGTCGATCAGCGCAAAGGCGACGAGGTCGTTGACGGCGAACATCGCGCTCGGCCTCTCGTCTGTCGAGAACAGGCGTTCGGCCGCTAGAAGCCCGCCCGCGTAGTCCGTGTCCGGTCCTCGCGCCACGGCGACAACGGCCCCCAGCCGGCGCGCCTCGGCGACGAACGCCTGTTCGCGCTCGACGATGGCCGGCGTGCCGCTTTCCGAGCCGGCAAAGGCCAGGCGCCGGTGCCCGGCCCGGATGAACGCTGCGGCAAGCGCACGCGCGGCGGCGGCATTGTCGGTCTGGACGAGGTCGATTTCCGGTGCCTCGCGGCCGATGGCGACGAGCGGCAGGCCGTTCGACCGGGCGAGCTCGATGAAGGAGGACGGTGGCGAGCCCGACAGCACAATCACGGCTTCGGCGCGGTGGCCGAACAGCGTGCGCTGGGCCGCCTCGGTCTCCTCTGTCGTCTCGCCGGCGTTGATGAGCACCGGCACCGAGCCACGGCGGATCAGTACGGCGGCCAGCGCCGCGGTCAGGTGGGCGCGAAAGCCGACCTCCGGCTTGGTGGCAACCAGGCCGACGATGCGGCTGCGATTGGCGAGCAACCCTCTGGCGAGGTCGTTGACCTGATAGCCGAGACGGGTGGCGGCCTCCATGATCTTCTCGCGCGTTTCCGGCGCAACGGAAGCGCCGGGCGTAAAGGCGCGCGAGACGGCCGACCGCGATACGCCCGCGAGTTCGGCGACGTCGCGTGCGCTCACGAAGCGGGGTGGGGGCTGGGCTTTGCCGTTGAGAGTGTCGGTCATGGCGGAAGCCTACTGTCCTACCTTGGCGAGAACATCCGCGCGGAGGAACTTCTCCACCACCAGCATGAAGGCGATGGACGGGACGAGCAGCAGCAGCGCGGTGATCGAGGCGACTTGGTAGTTGCCGCCGGCTCCTGCCGAATAGAGCAGGAGCGGCAGCGTCGTCACATCCGGCGCGCCGACGAAGTAGCTGCCGGTGAACTCGTCGAGCGACTCCAGGAAGACGAAGATGGCGCTTGCCATCAAGCCGGGCGCGGCGAGCGGCAGCGTCACGTCGGCGAAGGCCTTGAGGCCGGAGGCGCCGAGGTTGCGGGCGGCGAGTTCCAGATCTCGGTCGACGGCGGAGAACGCGGCGGCGGCGATCCAGACCGCATAGACGAGGCCATGCGTCACGTGCACCAGCACGACGCCAAGGACGGTGCCGTTGAGGCCGATCTCGTAGAACAGCCTTGCGATGTTGACGTAGACGGGCAGGTTGGGAAACGCCTGCGGCAGCAGGAAGGCGAGCAACACAAGGCCCCTCAGCGGCAGCTTTAGGCGGGCGAGCGCATAGCCGGCGGGAATGGCGAGCGCCAGCGACCCCGCCACGGTGAACAGCGCGATGCCGATCGAGGCGACGAGCGATTGCAGTGCGTTGCCGCGCGGTGCGAACACCCGGCTCCAGTAGCTGAAGCCGTAATCGACCGGCAGCGTATGCGGGAAGTACCACCGCTCGGCCACCGTCCAGACCAGCATGTTGAGAAGCGGCCCGAAGATGACGAAGGCCAGCGCTCCGAGAACGGCCGCGCGCGGTAGCCACCAGAGGAAGCCACTGAGGGAATCGAACCCACGCGGCACGGCCGGGGACGTGGATGTCGCGCTCATCGGCCCTGCCTCATGTTGATGCGGAGATAGAACCAGGCCGCGACGGCGCTGATCGCCAGCGAGATCAGACCGAGCGCATTGGCGACGCCATAGTCGCGGTAGGTGCTGAGGCGGAAGGCGATGTCGGCGGTGATCATGGTCGGCGCCTGGGCGTTGATCATCAGCGGCACGGACAGCACGCCCATCATCGTGACGAAGGACAAGACGAGGCCGACCAGCAGCGTGGTCGTCACCTGCGGCACGACGATCTCGATGAGAATGCGAAGCCTGGAGGCGCCGAGGTTGCGAGCCGCTTCGATGGTGCCTCGGTCGAGCGAGGCCATGGCGCCGGCCACCATCAGCGCCACGAAGGGCGTCTGCTTCCAGACGAAGGCGATGACGATCCCACGCCAGTCGAGATAGCTGGTGGCGGAAAGCGGATCGATGAGTCCGAGCGCGATGAGCGTCGAGTTCAGGAGGCCGCTCTTGGCAAGGAAGGTGCGCAGGATCTGCCCGACGACGATGAACGGGATGAACATTGGCCAGCGATAGAGCCAGCGCAGGATGGCGACGGCGGTGGGGTTCTCGCCGAGTGTGAGATAGCCGCCAATGGCGATGGCGAGACCGCCGGTCAGGAGGGCCGAGAGGGCAACGATCACCGTCGTGAAGACGATGTCCTGAGTATAGAGATCGTAGGCCTTAGCGAAGTTGCCGAGGCCGTAGGCCCCGTCCACTTCGAAGGCGCCGATCACCGAAGCGGCGAGCGGCAGCATGAAGAGCAGGAGGATGACGACCAGTGCCGGCGAGACCAGCACCGGGCCGAGAAGACGTGCCATCGGCTTGTCCGGAAAGCATTGGTGAAGAAGGCCGCCCCGCCGGGCAGGGCGGCCTCATGGATTGGTGGCGGCTCAGTTGGCGACCTTGGCTTCGTAGGCTTCGAGGATGGCCGTGTTGTACGGGGCAAGCGGGAAGGGCTTGCCCTTCTCGGCGAGATCGGCCGGCGTGATGTCGACGAACAGCTTGTTCCAGGTGGCGTCGTCCAGCTCGGCCTTGACCTTGTCGGCGTCGATGCCCGGATACCAGTTGAACTTCTTGACGATGCCCTCGGCCTGCACCTTCGGCGAGGTGGCCAGCTCGACGAACTTCTCGGCAAGTTCCTTGTTCGGCGCCTTGGCCGGGATGACGTAGTGCATCGGCTGGCCGGGCATGCCGGGGGCGGGAAGCAGCAGCTTCAGCTCGGGCGGCAAGCGGCCGTCGGCCTGCCAGGAGTAGAACATGTCCACCCACACCGGTCCCAGGGCGATTTCGCCGCGCGACAGGAGATCCAGCGTGCCGGCATTGCCCGGTGTCAGCGTGGCCGACTCGGTGAACGCCTTGAGGCTTTCGAAGGCGTCATCCCACTTGGCTTCCTCGGCCTTGTCGAACGGGCCGTACATCAGCTTCTGGGCATCGCTGCCCGAGAAGGCGTAGACCCAGCCCATCACGAAGCTGACGCCCGAGGCGCCGCCCTTGATGCCGTTGTAGCCGAACTGACCGGGATGGGCCTTCGCCCACTCGGCGATCTCGGCGTAGCTCTTGGGCGGGTTGGGAACCAGCGAAGGGTTGTAGGCGATGGCAGTCTGGCTGTTGAACATCGGCATGACGTAGCCCTTGACCTCGGTGCCCAGGGCATTGTCGGCGTTGGCGCGCGTCACCAGCTTGCCGGTGGCGATCTTGTCCCGGTAGGCCTCGAGATAGCCGGCCTGCACCATCGGGCCGGCGAACTTCTCGTGGACGACCGCGACGTCGGTGTCCCAGGTGGCAGTGCCGGCCTTGGCCTGGGCGTCGAAGCGCTCGACGATCTTCTGCGAGCCGGCGTCGCCGGGACCGGTGCCGACGGCGCGGACGGTGTTGCCCGGATTCTGCTGTTCGAACAGCGGGGCCAGGTAATCGTTGATGTAGTCGACCATGTTCTGGTCGCCGGCGGTGATCACGGTCAGCTCGGCGGCGCCGGCCGGCGAAGCCACGATGGCAAGCGCCATCGTCGAGTTGAGCAACAGCTTGTTCATGACGCGTCTCCGATTTCGATCGTCAGATCTTGGATGTCAGGCAATCAGTCTTTCCCGAACCGGCGAGCGCTCGTCGGCAGCGGATGGCGGGGTGCCGGCCGGCGCACAGGCCGGTGCGGCAAACAGGAAGAGGCCACTTGTGGGGACCCGAACGAGCACGTCGCTGCCGGGGGGCAGGGCTTCGGGACCGTCGACGAGCACCGAGCCCTCGCCGATGCGAACCGTGTGGCGCCACTCGCCGCCGGGATAGACGACGGCTTCGATGCGCCCGATCAGGTCGACGGCGTTGGCATCGTCAGGACGCTTCTCGTCGAGGGGCCTGAGTTGCAGCCGCTCGGAACGGAAGCGCGCTTCGATCTTGCCGCTAGGCGGGGCGGGGCGATCGAGCAGAAGGCTGGCCGCCCTGTTGAGCGGCCCGGCGGCGATGTCGACACGATGCCCGGAGCAGGAGGCGTCGAGATGGATGACATTCTCGGCGCCCATGAAGGCGGCGACGAAGGCCGACGCCGGGCGCGTGTAGATGTCCTGGGGTGTCCCGAGTTGGGCTATGCGCCCCTTGTCCAGGATGACGATGCGGTCGGCCATCACCATGGCTTCCTCGCGATCGTGGGTGACATGAATGGTGGTGATGCCGAGCCGCTGCTGCAGGGCGCGGATTTCGTGGCGCACGGTCAGGCGGATACGGGCGTCGAGGTTGGACAGCGGCTCGTCGAGAAGCAGGATGTCCGGGTCGACGGCCAGGGCGCGGCCGAGTGCGACACGCTGACGCTGGCCGCCGGACAGCTCCGAAGGCTTGCGCCCGCCGAGCCCTTCCAGACCGAGCAATGCTTCCATCTCGGCGACGCGGGCGGCGATCGCTTCGCGACGCCAGCCCTTGAGGCGAAGGCCGTAGCCGATGTTGCGCGCCGCCGTCATGTGCGGCCAGAGAGCGTAGGACTGGAACACCATGGCCATGCCGCGCTTGTCGGGCGGCAGGCGGGTGACATCGCGCCCTCCGACGTGGATACGGCCGGCGCTGGGGAAGGCAAAGCCGGCGATGGTGCGAAGAAGCGTCGTCTTACCGCAGCCCGAGGCCCCGAGCAGCGCCACGAACTCGCCCTTGCCGATCGAGAGGTCGATGCTTTCGAGCACCTTCGTTCGGCTGTAGCCGGCGTCGATGCCCTGAAGGCCGAGGTAGGCGTCTTCGCTCATTGTCCATGCGCTTGCACAGCTGTGCAAACGTCCCCGCAAGCAGTTCTGTCTTGGACATTGCGATAGACGCCGATCGTTACAGGCCGATGACAGGGAGCGTGAGGCGCGGCGGCAGACGGCGTCCGTCGCCCGGCGAGCGGGCGATCCTGTGCGCTTTCGGAGTGGGTGGCGCCGGCACGTTTCCCGCGATAGCCTGTGCACGCCGCTCGGCGGAACCTCGGTTGCGACGGGCGGTTACGGTCACCATATCGCATCGATCATCGCGCCCGTGCCCCTCGGCCGCCAACCAGACAGGAGACCTCCATGCTCGTCGACGGCAAATGGACAGCCGATTGGAAGCCGGTTGAAAAGACCGACGAAAAGGGCGGCTTCGTCCGCCAGACCTCCAGCTTTCGCAACTGGGTGACGCCCGACGGGAAAGCCGGCCCCACCGGCGAAGCGGGCTTTGCCGCGGAGGCGGGCCGCTATCACCTCTATGTCGCGCTGATCTGCCCCTGGGCTTCGCGAACGCTGATCGGCCGCAAGTTGAAGGGGCTTGAGGACGTCATCTCGCTGTCGATCGTCGAGCCCGCCATTTCCGACGAGGGCTGGCGTTTCGGCGACTATCCCGGCGCCACCGCCGACACGGTCAACGGCGCCACCTACCTTCATCAGGTCTACACCAAGGCCGATCCCCACTTCACCGGCCGCGCCACCGTACCGGTGCTGTGGGACAAGAAGCTTGGCACCATCGTCAACAACGAGTCGGCCGACATCCTGAGGATGCTCAACTCCGGCTTCGGCGATCTCGCCACGTCGGACCTCGATCTCTATCCGGCCGATCTCGCGGCGGAGATCGATGCGCTCAACGACCGCATCTATCCGCGTCTCAACAATGGTGTCTATCGAGCGGGCTTTGCCACCAGACAGGTGGCCTATGACGAGGCTTTCGCCGACGTGTTCGACATGCTCGATGAGCTGGAAGCCCGGCTCGCCGACGGACGGCCTTTCCTCCATGGCGACCGGTTTACCGAAACGGACGTTCGGCTGTTCGTGACGCTGATCCGCTTCGATGCGGCCTACCACGGCCTTTTCAAGTGCAACCTGCGGCGCATTGCCGACTATCCCGGCCTCAGCGGCTACCTGAAACGCGCCCTCGATTTCCCGGGCGTCCGGGACACCGTCAGCATCGACCACATCAAACGCGGCTATTACTCGATGAAGGCGCTCAATCCGCAGCGCATCGTGCCGCTCGGCCCCGACCTCAGCGATCTGGGGCTTTCCGGTTAAGCCCGTCGCCACGACGTGCCCCACCGCCACCGAGACGCCCGCCCATGCCGTTTGTCGGCACGGGCGGGCTTTCCTTTACTTTGCCGGTGTCACGCTATCGACGGCGTAGATGCCTTCCGGCGTTTGCGCGACCGTGAAGGCAATGGTCTCGCCGGCTTTGAGCGCACCGAGATCGATGGAAGGCAGCACTGCGAAGTCCATCGTCATGCCGGGCCAGCCGAGCGCGTCGATCGGACCGTGTGTGAGGTTGAGGGTGCGGCCTGCCATGTCGATCGAGTTGATCTTGCCGGTGGTACCGGCATCGCCGGCAAGGGCGGTGGAGGCGACGGCAACGAGGATGGTCGCGGCGGCGAAGAGTTTCTTCATAGGATCAGTCCTTCAGGGTGACGGTGGTTGCGGGGAGGGCGACCGCCGCAGCGGCCGATGACGCGGTCCGAGTGAGACCGCGAGCTTTCACCAGCGCGTAGATCGCCGGGATGACGAGAAGCGTTAGAACGGTGGAGGAAATCATGCCGCCGATCATCGGCACGGCGATGCGCTGCATCACCTCCGAGCCGGTGCCGTGGCTCCACATGATCGGCAGGAGGCCGGCCATGATGGCCACCACGGTCATCATCTTAGGACGGACGCGCTCGACCGCGCCCTCCATGATAGCGGCATTGAGATCGTCGCGTGTCAGCGGCTGTCCCTCGGCCGCTCGCTTCGCCTTGATCGCCTCGAACGCGTGGTCGAGGTAGATCAGCATGACCACGCCCGTTTCGGCAGCGACGCCGGCGAGAGCGATAAAGCCGACGGCGACGGCCACCGACAGGTTGAAGCCGAGCAGGTCCATGTACCAGACGCCGCCGACCAGGGCGAAAGGCAGCGAGGCCATGACGATCAGCGTTTCGGTGATGCGGCGGAAGTTCATGTAGAGGAGGAGGAAGATCAGGGCGATGGTGACCGGCACCACCACCTTCAGCTTCTCCTTGGCCCGCTCCATGTATTCGAACTGGCCGCTCCAGGTGACGTAATAGCCCGGCGGCATCTTCACCTCGGCATCCACGGCCGTCTTGGCGTCGGCGACATAGCTGCCGATGTCGCGATCACGGATGTCGACGAAGATGTAGGCCGACAGCAACGCGTTCTCGGTGCGGATGGTCGCGGGGCCGCGCGCGAGGCGAACGTCGGCCAACTGGCCGAGCGGAATGGCGCCGCCTCCCTCGGGATGGATCAGCACGTCGCGGGCGATGGCGTCCGGATCGGACCTGAGGTCGCGCGGATAGCGCACGTTGACCGAGAAGCGCTCGCGGCCCTCGACGGTGGTGGTCACCATCTCGCCGCCGAGCGCGGTCAGGATCACCTCCTGCATGTCGCCGACGGTGAGTCCGTAGCGGGCGAGCTCGTCGCGCCTCGGCTCGATGTCGAGGTAGTAGCCGCCACCGATGCGCTCGGCATAGGCCGAGGTGGTGCCGGGCACCTTCTTCACCACCGCCTCGATCTTCTTGGCGATCCGCTCCATTTCACCGAGATCGCGGCCGAACACCTTGATGCCGATCGGCGTGCGGATGCCGGTGGAGAGCATGTCGGTGCGCGCCTTGAGCGGCATGGTCCAGGCGTTGGAAACGCCCGGCAATTGCAGCGCCTTGTCCATCTCCGCAATCAGGTCGTCGGTGGTGAGGCCCGGCCGCCATTCCTCCTGCGGTTTGAGGTTGATGACCGTCTCGAACATCTCCGTCGGCGCCGGATCGGTGGCTGTCGCGGCACGGCCCGCCTTGCCGTAGACGCTCGCCACCTCGGGGAAGCTCTTGATGATGCGGTCCTGCACCTGGATGAGCTCAGCCGCCTTGGTGATAGAAAGACCCGGCAGCGTCGTCGGCATGTAAAGGAGAGTGCCTTCGTTGAGCGCCGGCATGAACTCGCTGCCGAGCCGGCTCGCCGGGATCACCGAACCGCCGAGGATGACGAGCGCCAGGGCGATGGTCGGCACCTTCGCCCTTAGTACGAGGCGGATGATCGGCCGATAAAGCCAGATCAGCGCCCGGTTCACCGGGTTCTTCTGTTCCGGCAGGATGCGGCCGCGAACGAAGATCAGCATCAGCACCGGCACCAGCGTCACCGACAGGAAGGCCGCGCCGGCCATCGAGAAGGTCTTGGTGAAGGCGAGCGGCTTGAACAGCCGTCCTTCCTGATCCTCCAGCGCGAACACCGGCAGGAAGGAAACGGTGATCACCAGGAGGCTGAAGAACAGCGCCGGCCCGACCTCGACGGCGGCGTCGATCAGCGTCTGAACCCGCGATGCGCCGGGCGGCGCATGCTCCAGCCGCTTGTGGGCGTTCTCGATCATGACGATGGAGGCGTCGACCATGGCACCGACGGCAATGGCGATGCCGCCGAGGCTCATGATGTTGGACGTCATGCCCATGGCATTCATGATCATCACCGCGATCATCACGCCGATCGGCAAGGTGACGATGGCGACCAGCGCCGACCGCACATGCAGCAGGAAGACGATGCAGACCAGGGCGACGATGATGCTTTCCTCGATCAGCGTGCCCTTGAGGTTCTCGACCGCCTTCAGGATCAGTTCGGAGCGGTCGTAGACGGCCTCGATCGACACGCCGTCGGGCAGGCCCGAGGCGAGCTCGGCGATCTTCTCCTTGACGTTGTCGATCACCTTGAGGGCATTCTCGCCGGAGCGCTGCAGCACGATGCCGCTCACCACCTCGCCCTCGCCGTTGAGCTCGGTGAGGCCGCGCCGCTCGTCGGGGCCAATCTCGACGCGTGCGACGTCGCGAACCAGGACGGGCGTGCCGCCGTCGACCTTCAGCACGATGGTCTCGATGTCGGCCGGAGACTTTATGTAGCCGTGGCCGCGCACCACGAACTCGGTTTCGGCCATCTCGACGACGCGGCCGCCGACGTCCTGGTTGCTGGCGCGGATCGCCTGGCTGAGTTTGGATAGCGGAATGCCGTAGGCCTGCAGCTTCTGCGGGTCGACCACCACCTGATACTGCTGGACGAAGCCGCCGACGCTGGCCACCTCCGACACGCCGCCGGCCTTGGTCAGCTGATAGCGGAGGAACCAGTCCTGCAAGGTGCGAAGTTCGGCAAGCGTGCGGTCCTTCGCTTTCAGGACATACTGGTAGACCCAGCCGACGCCGGTGGCGTCCGGTCCCAGCGTTGGCGTCACGCCCTCGGGCAGGCGCTTGGCGGCAAAGCTCAGGTATTCGAGCACGCGCGAGCGCGCCCAGTAGATGTCCGTGCCATCCTCGAAGATGACGTAGACGAAGGAGGTGCCGAAGGAGGAGAAGCCGCGCACCACCTTGGATTTCGGCACAGACAGCATGGCGGTGGTGAGCGGATAGGTGACCTGGTCCTCGACGACCTGCGGCGCCTGGCCGGGGTAATCGGTGTAGAGGATCACCTGGGTATCGGAGAGGTCGGGCAGTGCGTCGAGCGGAATGCGTGCCACCGAATGGATGCCGGCCGCGACGAGCAGCACGGTGCCGATCAGCACGAAAACGACGTTTCGTGCCGACCAACGGATGAGACTGACGATCATGACGATTACTTCTCCCCGGCGTCGGCAGCGGCCGGCGCAAAGGCGCCGAGCGCCGAGCGCAGGTTGCTTTCGGAATCGATGAGGAAGTTGGCGCGGGTTACCACCTTCTCGCCGGCATCAAGTCCACCGTCGATGCGGATGTAGCCGTCGGCACGCGGGCCGGTCTTGACCTCGCGCGGCGCAAAGCGCCCGTCGCCGCTTTCGACCAGCACTACCTTGCGCGTGCCGCTATCGAGCACGGCCGAGTCAGGCACAGCAAGGGCGGGCAGGTCAGTTGCGGTGGCGAGATGGACGGTGCCGTAGAGGTTGGGCCGCAGCAAGCCACCCGGATTGGTAAGTTCGATGCGGACCTTGGCGGTGCGGCTTTCAGCGGCCAGTGTTGGATAGACGAAGTTGATAGTCCCCTTGAAACGTCGGTCGGGCATCGAGTTGATGGTGACTTCGGCCTGCTCGCCAATGTGGACGGCGGCGAGGTCCTGCTCGAAGACCTCGGCGAGCATCCATACCTGCGACAGATCGGCGATGCGGTAGAGCGTCTCGCCCGGCATGAAGCGCATGCCGCGCACGGCCAACTTCTCCAGCACGACGCCGTCCGCCTCTGCGCGGTAGGGCAGGGTCCGCATCGCCTTGCCCGTCGCCTTGAGGCGGGCGATCTCCTCATCGGCAATGCCGAGGTTCTTCAACCGTGCCAGTGCCGCCTGAGCCAACCCGGCGTCGCCCCGGGCGGACAGATATTCCTCCTGCGCCAGCACGAGTTCGGGGCTGTAGACCTCCATCAGTACGTCGCCGCGACGAACCGTGGCGCCGGTGGTGTCGGCGACGAGGCGCTCGACCCAGGCTTCGAAGCGCGGGGCCACTTGGTACTCGTTGCGCTCGTCGACCGCGACCGCGCCGACCGCCCTGACCGAGCGGCTCATCGCCCTGAGAGCTGCGGGTTCGGTTCGGACGCCGAGTGTCTGGATCTTGTCGGCGCTGACGGCGACGGTGCCGGAAGTATCCTCATCGGCATAAACCGGCACATAGGCCATGCCCATGGCGTCCTTTTTCGGCACCGGCGAGGTGTCCGGCAGACCCATGGGGTTGCGATAGTAGAGCACGCGGCGAGCACCCGGCACGGGGACGGCCGGTGTCGGCTCGGTTGCCGGCGTTGCCGCGACAGGTGCTGCCGGAGCGGCGCCATGCCCGGCGTGATCCGATTGCGCCAGGGCCTCGATGGCGAGCGGCGAGCCGACGGCGACAAGGGACGTCACCACGGCAACGGCGGCCAACAGATGTGATCTCGTCATCAGAAATCCTCCCCGACGATGCGTTCGATCTCGGCGAGCGCGAGCTGTTCCTTGAAGGTGGCTTCGATGTTGTCGACGAGCGCTCGGCGCAGTGCCTGTTCGGCGGCAAGAACGGTCGGAAAGTCGGCTTTGCCGAGCGCATAGGCCTTGGTCGAGGAACTGAGGGCGATGCGGGCCTGCGGCAACGTGGTGCCGGCAATGGTCTTCCGTCGGGTACCGAGCGCGCCGAGCTCTGAAATGGCCGAGTGGATATCGGCATCGTTGTCGAGCCGCAGGGCGTCGAGCCTGACGCGCGCGGCCGCTGCCTTGGCCGCTGCTTCTCGTTGCTCGGCACGCTTGGCGTCCCATTGCAGAGGGACGGAGAACTCGACCATTACCTCGACGCTGTCGAACCGGTCGTTCTGACGCATGGCGCCAAGGCCGAGCTCGACACCGGGCAGGAAGTTCCGTTCGGCAAGACGCTGTTCGCTTTTGGCGGCCTCGACGTCGGCAAGTCCCATGCGAGCCTGGGGCGAGCCGGCATTTGCCCGGGCGACCAGATCCGCGGCCCGAATAGTCTTCAGCGGAGGAATGGCGCGGGGCGATGGGCGAGCGGCGAGCGGCGCGTCGGCGCCACGCCCCAACAGGCGGTTGAGGCGGGCGGCGGCGGTCTCCTTCTCTGCGGCGAGGCGAGCGACATCGGCGCGAAGGGACCCGGCCTCGCTTTGGGCGCCGGTGACATCGGCGAGCGAAGCCGCATTCTCGGCGTAGCGGGCGCGGGCAATGTCGGACAGGCGATCGAAAGTGGCGACGAGCTTGCGTGTCTCATCGAGTGCCAGATGCGCCGAATGATATTCGGCATAGGCGACCTTCACGCGATAGGCGACCTGCGTCTCGACATCCCTCGCCGAAGCCGTCGCCTTGCGCGCCTCCCAGTCGGCGATCTCGCGCTTCAATGCCGTCTGGCCCCAGAGGGGCAGCATCTGGCGGATCTGATAGGTCTCCTGAGCAAGGGAGCCGAGATCGTCGCGTGGGCTTGTCAGCTCGATCTTGATCTTGGGGTCATCCCAGGCACCGGCGTAGCCGATGCGCTCTCGCGCCGCGTCGGCATCAAGGGTCGCAGCGGCGACATCCGGATTCATCCTGCGGGCGGTTGCCAGGAGATCGGCAAGTTCGGATTTCGGTTCGGCGGCCTGCGCGCCGAAGGCGAGAAGGCCCGCAATCGGTACGGCGAGCCAAGCCCCGATGGTTCGGGGAAAAGCAGGTAAAAACATGGGACTAGAAGCTTTCCGCCAGCATCGGTCGATGACGATGCCGGCCTTGCTGCCCTGTCGATCCGCCAGCAAAGACGGTCCCGAAGGGCGTTGAACAGGCGTCGCGACGGCGCGACGCTACGGTTCGGCAAGGAAAACGACAGCTATGGGAGAGAGCGCTCCGCTACCGGCCACCGGGGTGGCAAGGGCGGAAGCCTGCGCGATCCATGACTGTCAGGCGGAAGAGCTTGGTGGCCGAAGGCTTGGGTCCGGGGCACGCCCCAGCAAGAGCTCAGTCGGGCCCACCGCCAACGTCAGTCCTTCCGACACGACCGAAGCGGGCAGAAGGGCAGCGAACACGCCGGTCGGCAGATCGGCGCAGATGCTGCCAATCATGCAGGGCGCACTACCTTGATGGTCCGATAGATCGCAAGCGCCGTCGGTGTTTTTGACGCCGTGCGCAGCGTGCGTCATGGAGCCCATATCCGGGCCGCAGCTGGCGTCCGAAGCGACGGTGGAAAAGGAGGTCGAAGGCCCCATGGTGGGAACAGGCATGACGGCAACGAACAGCATCGCCAGCACATAGAGGCCGGCGATCACCAATCGCGCTGTTTTTCCGAAGGCCATGCCGCCCCTCGCTCTGAAACATCAAATCCTTATCTTCTCGGTCAGCTTAAGGTCAACAACGTGGAATCCCATAGCGCGACGGCTTCCGGTACCGCCGCGCAAGGTTGGTCTGTCATTGCTCTCTCAAAATCCTCCGCGAGGAACCCGTCGCTCGAACCGGGCGTTTCGTCCGGTACACTCTCGGAGGCGGCATGTTTTCCAAGGACGGCACCATTCGCATCGGCATATCCGGATGGACCTATTCGCCCTGGCGCGGTCGCTTCTATCCGAAAGGGCTGCGGCAAAGCCGAGAACTCGCCTATGCCGCGTCCCGCTTCTCGGCGCTGGAAATCAACGGGACATTCTATGGTTTGCAGAAGCCGCGCGTTTTCGACCGATGGGCATCGGAAACGCCGGACAACTTCATCTTTGCCGTCAAGGGACCGCGCTTCATAACTCACGTGAAGCGCTTGAAGGACGTCGAGGCGCCGCTCGCCAACTTCTTTGCGTCGGGGCCGTTGCGGCTCGGTTCGAAGCTTGGTCCCATACTCTGGCAGCTTCCGCCAAGCTTTGCCTTGGACATCGAGCGGATGCGTGCCTTTCTGACCCTGTTGCCCAGAGATACCGACGCCGCTGCCGACTTGGCCCTTCGCCATGACGATCACATACGCAATTCGGACGAAACGCGGCCAGTCATGCAAGCCATCCGGTACGCGTTGGAGATACGGCACGACAGCTTTCGCAATCCGGCTTTCATCGAACTCCTGCGCGAGCAGGACGTCGCCTTGGTGTGCGCCGATACTGTCGAATGGCCCCGCCTGATGGATGTGACCTCCGACTTCGTCTACTGCCGGCTGCACGGATCGCGCGACCTATACCGGTCCGGATATGACGCCGCCGAGCGCCGACGTTGGGCTCGCCGCGTTGCCGCCTGGGCCAGGGGCGAGGCGATGGACGACGGCGAGTTCGCAGGGAATGTCAAAGCACCGGACAGGCCGCGCGAGGTCTTCCTGTTCTTCGACAACACCGATGGGCTGCGCGCTCCCGACGATGCTCTCGCGATGATGGAAGAACTCGGCGTCGAGTGGCGGCCTGCCGATGATCGCCTGTTGATCTGACGGGAATCGCCGAGGTCGCGACATCGAGTGTGGCAAACGGCGTTTTCACCGCAAGCCCGGACCTCCGAGATCGTATATCAACGCTGGTGGCTTTGCCGCGAGATCGAGTTGGTGCGCCCCACCGTCATCGTCGCCACGATGGGTTCGGCACTGGCGGAATGCTTCGTTGCCGACGAGCGCGGGGCCGATGTTCTTCGGCAACCGGCACGGGCTTTATGCTCGTCCGACGACATGCGTCCTGGACGAAGCGCGGCGGCGATCGGCAAGCAAACGACCTTCATAGCTTCGACGCCTAGCTCTTCCCTGCGGTTTTGGGCAAGGTGGACGGCACGCTGATGGAAACCGGGTCGCTGGCCGGGAAACTGTCCTCCAGCCCTTCCTCCAACTGCTCCTCCAGTATGTCGCGATCCTGGGCTTCTCGGGCGTCGTTCGTGGTCGGAATCTCGTCCCGCTGTCCCGAGGATACGGCCTCGCAGACGGCCTTCATCGCCTCCTTGGCACGGTCGGTCGGGTCTTGCTCCGTCAGGCCCTTCTCCGCAGGCGGCAGCGCTATGGTGACGACGGTGTTGTCGACCATGCTGAACTCGACGCGGTATTGGCCATCCTCGAGCGGCGTCACTTCTTTCACCTTGATCGTCATCACGGCCTCCTTCGGCTGACTGGCGACGGTTCCACGGGGACGCGCTTATTTCAGTGCGCAATCCACTATGACGAAACGGTTCCGACATCCTCGTGGTTCCATCAAGGCGGCAATGACAGTCGCAAGCAACGGTGCCGGCTCCCGCTCTCCGATGCCATATACGTGTGAGTAGAGTGTGGAGTTTAGAATTATATAAATCGAAGCGTAACTAGTATTTGTTTTTAGTATAAGTATGTTCAAAAATCGACAACAATTGTATCGCGCTAAATTACATATATTTATAGCGCGGTTCGCTTGGTTATGTTTGCGTAAGGTGACGATTTAGAGCGCGCAGAATGCGGAACAATTGGCTGCATTCGGGGTTGTGGGTGGCTAGCAGAAGGACGGCACGATCCCATCAAGGAGAAAAGCGATGCCTAATCGACAGAGCAACACTGGCGACACCTCCCGTCGTGGATTTGCATCGATGGACGAAGACAAGCAGCGGGAGATCGCCGCTCAGGGTGGGCGCGAGTCCGGCGGAAACTTCAAGAACGATCCGGAACGCGCCTCCGAAGCCGGCCGCAAGGGCGGTCAGGAATCCGGCGGCAACTTCAAGAACGACCCCGGGCGCGCGGCTGAAGCCGGTCGCAAGGGCGGTCAGGAGTCCGGTGGCAACTTCAAGAACGACCCCGAGCGTGCGGCCGAAGCCGGTCGCAAGGGCGGTCAGCACTAATCTGCCATCATCTCGGGTATTTCACGGCCTCCTGAAAAGGGGGCCGTGATTGCTTTTGGCCACTCGCGGGTCTCCGCCCCCGTCTCGCTTTTAGCGTTGCTTGACCGGACGGGCAGTAGGATAGGACAAGCTCTGCGGCGATGGCGCTTCACGTCAGCCAATATAGAACCGTGTAAGGGCCGAGAGCATCCTCCGAGAACGTGCCTTCGCACCATAGGGGAACGATGTCCCGCCATTCGCCTGTCTGCGGCGTCGCGCCGAGATTGGCGGCAAGGTTGAGGTGGGCGCCGTCGGCAAGCTTCCAGCGAACCTGAAACGCTCGCTGCCCCAATATCTCCGCCGAGCCGCTGTTGCCTTCGATCCCGACGAGGCGAGGCGTGAGGGCCGTTGCCCTCGCCTGGAGCAGGTCCTTGTAGAGCGTGAGCATCTCGGCGGCCTCCGGCGATGTCCGCTCGCTCCAATCGAGCTTGCATCCGAGAAACGCGCTCTCGCTCATCGGGTCGATATGCCTGTGTGTCGCGGCCAAGGGAAAGTCCTTGAGCTCCTCCGCTCGGCTTCTGCGGATGGCATTGCCCAGTTCCTTGATATCGGAGAAGAAACAGAAGGGTGTCGTGGCACCCCATTCCTCCCCCATGAACAGCATGGGGATCTGCGGCGACAGCAGATAAAGCGCTGCCAGCATCCGGGCCGCCTCGCGCGGCACCAGATGGCTGATGCGCTCGCCCGCCGGCCGGTTGCCGGTATGGTCGTGGTTCTGGATGAAAGATACGAACGCCGTCGGCGGCAGAAATGCGCTCGGCTCGCCGTGGACCCGGTTTTCTCGCGCCAGATACTCGCCCTGCCACGCGAAGCCCTCGGCAAACGCCCTTGCCACGAGGTCGATGCGCTCGGCATAGGGCTGGTAGTAGGCTTGGCCTTCCCCGGTCATCAATGCATGTAGCGAGTGGTGCAGGTCGTCGTTCCACTGCGCCGTATAGAGCCACGGCGTTCCGTCGTCGCGGCGCCGTAGCCAGCTCGCCTGGTTGTGGGAGTTCTCGGCGATGAGATGGATGTGGCGGCCGTCGCTTGCCGCGCGGGTCTGTTCGGCCAGGTCCTGGATCAGGTGTTTGGGGCCGCTGTCTTCGATGGCATGCAGCGCATCGAAGCGCAGGCCGTCGAAGCGATACTCGTTGATCCAGAATCTGGCGTTGGCGAGAACGAGGTCCCTCACCACAGTGGCGTTTTCGCCATCGATGTTGAGCCCCGGTCCCCACGGCGTTTCCTTGTCGTTGAGGATGGGCGCGTAGAGCGGGATGTAGTTCCCCTTCGGCCCGAAGTGATTGTAGACGACGTCCAGCATGACCATCATGCCGAGCTCATGGGCGCGATTGATCAGGGCTTTTAGGTCTTCCGGGCGGCCGTAGGACGCGTCGGGGGCAAACATGTAGACGCCGTCGTATCCCCAGTTCCAGCGCCCCGCGAAATCGGCGAGCGGCATGATCTGCAAGGCGGTGATACCGAGCTCTACGAGCTCCTCAAGCTTGTCCGCCGCTGCCCGGAAGGTGCCTTCCGGCGTGAACGTGCCAATATGCACTTCATAGAAGACGCACTCCTCCCAGGGGCGGCCGCGCCATCCGAGGTCGGTCCATTCGAACGCCAGCGGGTCAATGACCTCGCTCGGACCGTCGACGTCCTCCGGCTGATATCGGGAGGCGGGGTCCGGCACCTTCTTGCCGTCCGGCAGGCAGAACATGTATCGGCTGCCGTGGTTCACGCCGGGTACTTCCACTTCGTACCATCCGCGCACATCCTGCTGCATCGGCAGCGACCAGCCGTCGACTTCCAGCTCGACCGACGGAACGAGCGGTGCCCATAGACGAAATCGAACGCCGTCCGGCGTCATCTGGGTGCCGAACTTCATTTCCTGTTCGCGGCGAATGGTGCGAAGCTGCAAGACAAGTCTCCTCGGAAACTGGCGAAACGAGCTGTGTCGTGGACCGGCACGGCTACGGCGAGCGAAGAGGATGCCTTGTCTCAGGCATCCGGCCCGTCTGTTGGGGAAGCGGCATCAGGAACGGACTCGGCCTGACTTTGTTCCCGCCATTCCGCCAGCACGAGGGTGCGTGCCGGCATGGTGAAGGTGGTCTCACTGCCGAGCCGAACATCCTCGAGTTCGGTGTCCGTGGCAAGGATCACGCCCCAATCTCCCGGCTGCCCCGTAGGAATCTTGAAGCTGACCGCGACGTGCGAGGCATTCAGCATGATCAGCAGGGGGGCTTCGCTCTCCAGGACCGGGGCAAGGCGCAGCGTCAGGCATTTGGAATGCGGATTTTCCCAATCCTCCTCGGTCATCCGTTCGCCGTGGTTGTTGAACCAGACGACGTCGGGCTGTCCCATCTCGTTGCGGGCACCGGTCAGAAACTCCGGCCGCGACAGGGCGGAGTGGTTCCTGCGAAGATCGGCGAGCCGCGCCACGAACTTCGGCAGTTCCGGATCGTCGTTCGACCAGTTGACCCAGCCGATTTCATTGTCCTGGCAGTAGGCGTTGTTGTTTCCACCCTGCGTGTTGGAGCACTCGTCGCCGGCGAGCACCATCGGGACGCCCTGGCTGAGGAACAGAGTGGCGAGCAGGTTGCGTTTCTGCCGGCGGCGCAGGGCGTTGATCGCCTCGTCATCGGTCTCGCCCTCGGCGCCGCAGTTCCAGCTCTTGTTGTCGTCGTGGCCGTCCCGGTTATCCTCTCCGTTGGCCTCGTTGTGCTTGTGGTTGTAGGTGACGAGATCATGCAGGGTGAAGCCGTCATGCGCCGTGATGAAGTTGACGCTCGACCATGGGCGGCGTCGTCCTTCGGCGAAAATGTCCTGCGAGGCCGCCACTCGGGTGGCAAAGCTCGGCAGCAGCCCCTCTTCGCCGCTCCAGAAGCCGCGCACCTTGTCGCGGTAGTCGCCATTCCATTCGGAAAAGCCCGGCGGAAATGACCCGAGCTGATAGCCGCCCGGTCCGATGTCCCAGGGTTCGGCGATCAGTTTCAGCCCACCCAGCAGCGGGTCCTGGAGAATGGCATTGAAAAAGGCGTGACCGGGGTCGAAGCCGCTAGGGCGCCGGCCGAGCGTCGTGGCGAGATCGAAGCGGAAGCCGTCGATGCCATAGACCGACGCCCACATGCGCAGGCTGTCGAGCACCATCTGCAACACGCGCGGATGATCGGTGTTGAGCGCGTTTCCGCAGCCGGTGAGGTTGTCGTAGTAGCGTCCGTTGTCTGGCAGGAGGCGGTAATAGGACGCGTTGTCGATCCCCTTGAAGGACAGCATCGGTCCCAGGTGGTTGCCCTCGCAGGTGTGGTTGTAGACGACGTCGAGGATGATCTCGATGCCGGCCTGATGCAGCAGGTCGACGGCCTCTCCTATGGACTCCAGACCGTTGTCGCCGAGGTAGCGCTGTTCGGGGGCGAAAAAGCCAAGGGTATTGTAGCCCCAGTAGTTGGAGAGCCCGTTGTCGACGAGGTGCCGGTCCTGCAGGAAGGCGTGGATCGGCAGCAGTTCCAGCGAGGTGATGCCGAGGCCGACGAGGTAATCGACGAACTCCGGCTGGCCCAGTGCGGTGAACGTTCCGCGGATGGTCTTCGGCACCAACGGATGAAGCATGGTGAGACCGCGCGCGTGGCCTTCGTAGATGACCGTCTTCGCCCAGGATACGCGGGGATGCTGGGTGGTGGCCATCGGTGTGCCCGCGATCACGCGTGCCTTCGGCATGTAGGCGGCACTGTCGCGCTCGTCCATCAGCAGGTCGGCATCGTCACCAGCGCCGATCTGATAGCCGTAGAGAGTGTCGTTCCAGCGAATGTCGCCGACGAGTTGGCGGGCGTAGGGGTCGAGCAGCAGCTTGTTGGGGTTGAAGCGGTACCCGGCTTCGGGCGCCCACGGCCCATGGACGCGCCAGCCGTAGACTTGTCCGCGACCAACGCCGGGCAAGTAACAGTGCCAGACGCCATTGGTGCACTCGCGCAGGTCGATGCGCTCGGTTTCGGTGATGCCGAAGCGATCGAACAGGCAAAGCGTGACGCCGCTTGCGTTGTCGGAGAACAGAGCGAAGTTGGCACCTTTGTCATCGACCGTCACGCCCAAGGGAAAAGCCGAACCAGGCATCACTTTACGCATTCATGTTTTCTCCGGGCGCGAGGGAGCTGCCGTTGTCTTGTTGTGTGAGAGATCGCTATGGGTGCCGGAACGCCAGTCGTCCGACGATAGCTTGAAGCCCGTGACGGCGGTGCGGCGCCGCGATAGTCCATCGCGGTCTCCACGGATCACACGGTCGATTTTCCAGTGAAACGCCATTCAAGCAGGGCTCGGAAGGGTGATTTGGGAGACGTATTCGGTGGTTCGTGAAACTGACCGGGGCGGGATTGGTTCCGCTGCATGGTCGAACTCGGGATGTGCGTGGACGTGGCCCAACGGATCGAGCTTTTTGACGAGTGGGTGCAATTCATCGGAGCGGACCGGGGGAATTCCCGGCCCGCTTGTGGCTTTGGAACTCGTCCAGGTTTCAAAATGTAAAATAATGCACACAGATTTGTTGAATTGGCTTAGCGGGATTAGGTTCCGGCGCCCATACTCCCTTCCATGATGAGCCGCGCAAGCCCGTCCGAGAATGTAGGTCAGCGGCTCGGGAGGAAATGCTATGAAGGTGAAAGCCGTCGTTCTCGAGGGCGTTGGCGAGATTCGTCTCCGCGACATCGAGCTTCCTGGGTCTCTTGAGCCTGCATCGGACGAGGTCCGGGTCGCCATCAAGGCGGTGGGCATCTGCGGCAGCGATGTTCACTATCTGAAGCACGGCCGTATCGGCGACTTCATCGTCAACGAGCCGATGGTGCTCGGTCATGAAGCCTCGGGCGTCGTGACGGCGGTTGGCGCCAAGGTCTCCCACCTCAAGGTCGGCGACCGCGTCTGCATGGAGCCCGGCATTCCCGACTTCGGCTCGCGCCAGACGCTGGAAGGCCATTACAACCTCGATCCGGCCGTGCGCTTCTGGGCGACGCCGCCGATCCACGGCTGCCTGACGCCGGAAGTGGTTCATCCGGCGGCGCTGACCTACAAGCTGCCCGACAACGTGTCGTTCGCCGAGGGCGCCATGGTCGAGCCGCTGGCGATCGGCGTCTACGCCGCCGCCAAGGGCGCCATCCGTCCCGGCGACATCGCCGTGGTGGCCGGTGCCGGTACCATCGGCATGATGGTGGCCTTCGCCGCGCTCGCTTCGGGCTGCTCGGAAGTGATCGTCAGCGACGTCGCCAAGGCCAAGCTCGACATCATCGCCAAGGTGCCCGGCGTCATCGCCGTCGACCTGACGCGCGAAAAGCTTGCCGACGTGGTCGCCCGGCGGACGGCCGGCAAGGGCGCCGACCTGTTCTTCGAGGCGAGCGGCGCTCCCAAGGCCTTCGACGACATGCTGGACGTGGTGACGCAGGGTGGCCGGGTGGTTCTGGTCGGCATGCCGCAGGATCGTGTTCCGCTCGACGTGGTGGCGCTTGAGGTCAAGGAAATCAGCCTGACCGGCATCTTCCGCTACGCCAACGTCTGGGACCGCACGCTGGCGCTGCTTGGTTCGGGCAAGATCGACGTCAAGCCGCTGATCTCGGCGAGCTATCCGTTCGACAAGTCGATCGAGGCCTTCGAACGGGCTGCCCAGCAGAACCCGTCGGACGTCAAGGTCCAGATCACGTTCTGAGCAAGACGGCGCGGGGTGCCTCGCGGGACTGCCTGACAAAGGTATGCATGATGAATGCAAGTTCCGGATGCAGGCACTCCCGACGCGGTCTGCTCCCCGATCATCGAGATGGTCTCGCCCGTTCGATGCGGGCGGAACCTTAATCGTTCGAAATTATCGCGCCGTAAGGCGCACCCGGTGGGCGAAGGGAAGGTCGTTCGCTCGGGCTCTATCGGACGATCGGGCGAGTCCTGTCGTCCAGAATATGTGGCCCGTCGGCAGGTTGTGAGGAACCGGCTGCGGGGGGTGGAGAAGAGCGATCGGCATGCCGGGCAGAGGAAGCCCGCCGGTTTCGCTTATCCGCCCGATCGACGCCGGATGGCGAGGGAGGGGATGTCATGTTCATCGGAGTAGACTGCGGTACGCAGGGAACCAAGGCGCTCGTCATCGACGACAGTGGACGGGTATGCGGTCGCGGTCATGCTGCCCATAGCCTGATCGAGCGCGACAGCGGCGCCCGCGAGCAGCATCCTTCGATCTGGGTCGACGCGATGGTTGCCGCCGTGCGCATGGCGCTGAAGGAAGCAGCCCTGCCGGCCGACGCGATCCGTTGCCTCGGCATTTCCGGCCAGCAGCATGGCCTCGCCGTGCTCGACGACAAGGGGGCGGTGATCCGTCCCGCCAAGCTCTGGTGCGATACCGAGACGGCGCCCAACAACGAGCGGATTGTCGCCGCCCTCGGTGGAGCGTCCGCCTGGTTCGACAAGGTCGGCATCATCCCTCTCACCGGCTACACCATCTCCAAGCTGGCCTTCCTCGCCGACCGCGAGCCGGACAACTTCGCCCGCATCGCCCACATCCTGCTGCCGCACGACTACCTCAACCACTGGCTCACCGGGCGCTTCGTGGCCGAATACGGCGACGCATCGGGCACCGGCTTCTTCGACGTGCGCAAGCGGGCCTGGGTGCCGGACGTGCTGTCCCTGATCGATCGCGACAGCGGCCATCTCGCCGCCGCCCTGCCGGAGCTCGTTGCGCCGGACGCCATCGTCGGCAAGCTGACGCCGGCCGCTGCCCAAGCGCTTGGCCTTACCACCAACTGCCTGGTGGCCGCCGGCGGTGGCGACAACATGATGGGCGCCATCGGCACCGGCAACGTACGCGAGGGGGTGGTCACCATCAGCCTCGGCACCTCGGCGACGGTTTTCTCCTATTCCGATACACCGGTTCTCGATCCGAGCGGCGCCGTCGCTCCCTTCTGCTCGTCGAGTGGTGGCTGGCTGCCGCTCGTCTGCACCATGAACGCTACCAACGTCACCTCCGGCGGCGCCCACCTGCTCGGGCGCGACATCGGCTTCGTTTCCGAAGCGCTGGAGGCGGCGGCGCCGGGTGCCGGCGGCATCACCATGCTGCCGTTCCTCAACGGCGAGCGCACGCCCGACCTGCCGACTGCTCGCGGGACCATCCTCGGCCTGTCCGCCGTCAACATGACGCCGGAAAACTTGATGCGGGCCATGGTCGAAGGCGTCACTTTCGGCGTGCTCGCCGGCCTTCATCGCATTCGCGGCGACAAGGCCGCCGAGCGGGTGTTCATGATCGGCGGCGGCGCACGCAGCAAGCCCTGGCGCCAGATGGTCGCCGACATGACGGGCGCCGAGATCGTCGTTCCCACTGGCGACGAGGCGGGGTGCCTTGGCGCGGCGATCCAGGCGATCTGGGCCTACGGTCGGTCCACCGGAGCCGGTGAGGATATCGCCGCCATCGCCGATCGCTGCGTCAGCCTCGATGCCGACAAGACGACGACGCCGGTTGCGAGCCGCAAGTCCGCCTACGACGAGGCCTTCGGGCTCTATCGGGGCCGGCTCGCCGACGTGCACGGCGTCAACTGACGAACGCCAAGCCGAACTCACATTTCGCTATCCGGTCGATCAAGGACCTATCCGATGCAGAAAACTCTTCTCGAGGTCAGAAACATAAGCAAGTCCTTTCCAGGCGTGAAAGCGCTCGAGGACGTCTGCTTTTCTGTGAAGGAAGGTTCGGTTCACGTGCTGTGCGGCGAAAACGGCGCCGGCAAGTCGACCCTGATGAAGATCATCAACGGCATTTACCAGCCCGATGGCGGCGAGACGCTGATCAAGGGCGAGAAGGTCGAGATCACCTCGCCAATCAAGGCGGGTGAGCTCGGAGTGTCGATGATCTTTCAGGAACTGAACTACACGCCTGAGATGACGATCGAGGAGAGCCTGTTCGCGGGGCGTTGGCCCAAGAAGCGGTTCGGTCGGATCGACTGGAAGACCATTCGGCAGAAGACGCTGCAACTGCTCAAGCAGGAAAACCTTTCCTACGATCCGGAGACCAAGCTTAAGGACCTGTCGATCTCCAATCTCCAGATGCTGGAAATCCTGAAGGCAATTTCGCGGGACGCCGATATCATCATCATGGACGAGCCTACCTCGTCCATCACGAACAAGGAAATCGAAATTCTCTTCGAGAAGATCGCCGACCTTCGCGCCCGCGGAAAGGGCATCGTCTACATCTCGCACAAGATGGACGAGATCTTCCGCATCGCCGACGAGATCTCGATCCTGCGCGACGGCAAGGTCATCGAAACCCGGCCGAAGGATCAGTTCGACATCGACTCGGTGATCGCCCTGATGGTCGGCCGCGCGCTCGGCCAGGGCTATCCGAAGGAAGAGGTTCCGATCGGCGAAGTCGTGCTCGACGTGGAGGACTTCAGCGGTCCGGCCGGATTCAGCAACGTCTCCTTCAACGTCAAGAAAGGCGAAATCCTCGGCTTTGCCGGTCTCGTCGGTGCTGGCCGCACGGAAGTGATGCGGGCGCTGTTCGGGCTCGACGAGCGGTTCGGCGGAACCGTCAAGGTTCACGGCGCACCCGTCAAGGTTCGCAACGTCCAGGACAGCATCCGCAATGGCGTCGTGATGCTGTCGGAGGACCGGCGCCGCTACGGCATCGTGCCGATCCGCGACGTCAAGGAGAACGTGACGCTCGCCTCGATGGACCAATTCTTCCAGAAGGGCCGCTTGAACGCGAGCAAGGAGAGAAACCGGGTCGAGGAGATCTGCAAGAAGATCAACGTGAAGATGGCGTCCATCGACGTACAGGTCAGTACCTTGAGCGGTGGAAACCAGCAAAAGGTCGTGCTGTCAAAGTGGATGCTGCAGGACCCGGATATTCTCATCCTTGATGAACCTACGCGCGGCATCGACGTCGGTGCGAAGTTCGAAATCTACAAGCTGATGACCAACCTCGTCAAAGAGGGAAAATCGATCATCATGGTTTCCTCCGAACTCCCGGAACTGATCGGCATGTGTGACCGCATGTACGTGATGGCCGAGGGGCGGATAACGGGCGAACTTGAGAGAGCCGAGTTCTCCCAGGAAGCAATCATGCGTTACGCGATGAACATGACCAGGAAAGCGGTCTGACCGCTGCGGTGAAACAAACAGTTAGCGCGTTTTCGGCAAGCCGGGGTTTGCCGGGAAGTGTTCCAGACGACGGGATGTAAAGGGGCGGAACATGAACAACCTGATGACAAGGGAGAAGTGGCAGACGATCAAGTCGCGATACTCCATTTACTTGGTCCTTATCGTGATGATCATCGTCTGCAATCTGCTGAACGAGAACTTCCTCTCGCCGCGAAACATCTCGAACATCTCGGCTCAGATTTCCGTCACGACGATCCTGGCTTTCGGTGAAACGATCCTGATCATCGGCGGCCTCCTGGACCTTTCCTGCGGCTCGGTGTTGGCGCTGGCCGGCGTCCTGTCGGTCTTTGTCTTCAAGGAGACCGGCTCGCTGTCCCTTGCCTTCGCCGTCGGCCTGCTCGTCGGCGTGCTCTGCAACTTCGTCAACGGCCTTCTCGTCCGACGCTTCAACATTCCGGCCTTCATCGCCACCCTGGCCATGATGACGGTGGCCCGCGGCATCGCGCTTCTCTTCACCAAGGGCCAGAACATCTACCAGATCGGCGATTATGTCTGGTTCGGACAGGGCAAGATCGGCTTCGTTCCGCTTCCGGTCTTCTTCATGATCATCGTCGGTCTCGTGACCTGGTACATCCTTGGGCACACCAGCTTCGGCCGCTCGCTCTATGCCGTGGGCGGCAACGAGGAGGCGGCCCGCGCCTCCGGCATCAACGTCGGCCGGATCAAGATCGGCGCCTACCTGATCAACGGTGCCTTCGTCGGCCTTGCCGGCATCCTGCTGATGGCCCGTACCAACGTCGGCGCTCCCAATGCCGGTCAGGGTTACGAGTTCGAGGCGCTTACCGCCGCCATCATCGGCGGAACCAGCTTCTCCGGCGGCCTCGGAACGGCCGGCGGAACCCTCGCCGGCGCCTTCATCGTCGGCTTCCTCAACAACATCATGAATTTGACCGGCGTCGACTCGTACCTGCAGCAAGTCATCAAGGGCGGCATCATTGCCCTGGCTGTCGGCTACGACATGTGGGCCAAGGTCAACCGCACCAGGAAGACCCTGGGTGCAGCCAAGCTACCGAATGAGCGAAAGGAGGCAAAAGCTTAGTGCGTTCGCTTTGGAGGAAACGCGGGGCCCATATCGATCGATAGCTGCCCCCTTAAGTAGATATCTTGGAGGAGATACAAATGAAGTTTCTGAAATCGATCCGTACCGTCACGGCCGTGGCCGCCCTTTGTCTGGCTGCGACGACGGTTGCTCAGGCCCAGAACTACAAGATCGCGTTCATCGCCCGCGCCCAGGCCGACTCCTTTGCCGCCTGGCTGGCCAACGGCATCATGGACGAAGTCAAGAAATACCCGGACATGACGGTCGACGTCATGGACGCCCAGGCCGACGACGCCAAGGAGAATGCGTTCATCGAAAACGCCGTCGCCAACAAGTACGACCTGATCATTGTTCAGCCGAACAACGGCGAAGCTCAGCGTCCCTATGTCGAGCAGGCCGTCAAGGATGGCGTCAAGGTCATCACGACGAACGCCCGCATCAAGGACATCCCCGGCTCGTCGTCGGTCGACGCCGATCCGTACGAGCAGGCTGCCGTGAACGCCCGTCTGGCGCTCACCCAGATCCCGCAGGGCGCCAATGTCGTCGTGCTGAACGGCCCGTCGGGCAACATGCATGCCGACATGCGCCGCGATGCCTGGCAGAAGGAGTTCTTCGACAAGCGCTCCGACGTCAAGATCGTCGGCGAGCAGATCGCGCACTGGAACAAAGAAGAAGCCATGCGCTTCATGGAAGACTGGGTGCAGGCCAACGACAAGATCGACGCCGTCGTTTCCATGAATGACAACATGGCCGCTGGTGCCCTGGAAGTCGTCAAGGACGATCCGAAGTTCGACAAGATGCTCGCCTACGGCGTTGACGGCACGGCTGAGGCCATGCTGCTGATCCAGTCCGGCCGCATGACGTCCACGGCGTTGCAGAACGCCTATGACCTCGCTGCCAAGAACATCAGCGTCGCCCATGACCTGCTGACCGGCAAGATCACCCAGATCGACACCGACATCGACTGCCCGCTGGTGACCAAGGACAACGTGGCTCAGTTCATCGAGATCCACAAGAAGTCGGGCGCCATCAAGTAATTGATGAAGTAATCGACAGACTGGGGCGGGACCGTCTTCCCGCCCCTTTTCGTTTGGATATCCCAGGAAATCGGGCTGCGGCCTTCCGGTATTGCTGACAGTTTGAGGTCACTTTCTCTGCTGAAAATGGCTGGATCGCCGTTTCGAGAGACTGGAGACCACGATGATCGTTCAAGCTTGCATCAATGGCGCGCGTCCTTTCGACTATCATCCGGCCCTGCCGCTGACGGTCGAGGCGATGGCTCGGGATAGCGCCGCCTGTGTCGCTGCTGGAGCGGCCGAGATTCACCTTCATGCTCGCGCCGCCGACGGTCGCGAAAGTCTCGCGGCCGTCGATGAGACGATCCGCCTTGTCCGACGCGCCTGTCCGGGAACGCTCCTCGGCGTGTCCACCGGTGCCTGGATCGAAAACGACCAGCGCCGGACGCGCGACTATATAGCCGCCTGGCGCGTGCTGCCGGACTACGCTTCGGTCAACCTCTCCGAGCCGGATGCCCCAGCGATCATCGGTCTTTTGCAAGGCATGGGCGTTGGCGTCGAAGCGGGCTTGGCGAGCATCGACGACGCCAAGCGGCTCGTTGCATTGCCTGAGTGCCGGCGCGTTCTTCGCATTCTGATCGAAATCGAAGAGCAGGAGATCCAGGCAGGCGAGGCCGTCGTCGATGGGATCGTGACGGTTCTCGGCGAAGCGGGATTGGCCCGGCCGATCCTCCTCCATGGGGCTGACGCGACCGTTTGGCACTTCGTCGAGTTGGCCCGTCAGCACCGGTGGTCCACTCGCGTCGGCCTGGAGGACGGTTGCCGCCGTGCAACGGGCGAGGTGGCCCGCGACAACGCTCAACTGGTGACGGACGCCGTCAGGATGATGGGGTAGTCTTGCGGGCGAGGAGACAGCGCCTCGCTCATGGACGGAGGGCGGCGCCAGACGAGGACCAAGCATGATTCTGCATCGAGGCCGCCTGATCGACCATATCCAGCTGAGGGCCAGGGATTTCCCCGCCACGGCGAAGTTCTACCGCGCGGTGCTCGGGGCTCTCGACTGCCCGCTTCTGGCGGACGACGATTGGCATATTGCCTGCGACGAGCTCTGGATCGACGCCTTGGGAGAGGACGAGAGCGAGGCGACGCACGTGCATCTGGCGTTTCAGGCGAACGACCAGGAGGCAGTCAAGCGGTTCTACCAGGCAGGACTCGCCGCCGGCGGTCGCGACAATGGCGGGCCGGGGATAAGGTCGTATCACCCCGGATATTACGCGGCCTTCCTGTTCGATCCGGACGGCAACAACGTCGAGGCCGTCTTCCAAGGCCCCGCCCCCCGCTCGGTGGCTTCCGTCGAGATCGACATCGGCGAATAGTCCCGCCTTCGTGAGCCTCGACCTTTTGTCAGATTAATGCGAGGCTCACCCCCGACAGATGCACTTTGAGGGGCGAAGGGAGAGACGGTTCATGGCCAAGCTACGTTGGGGCATTCTGGCGACGGGGTGGATCGCCGATCTCTTTGTGCAGGATCTGCTCGACAACGACATGGAAGTGACGGCGGTCGGCTCTCGGTCCATCGAGACGGCGGTCGCCTTCGCCACCAAGCACGGCATTCCCCGTTCGCACGGCAGTTACGAGGCGCTTGCCGCCGACCCGGAGGTCGACGTCGTCTATATCGCGACGCCGCACCCCTTCCATGCGAGCGCGGCCGAACTTTGCATTGCCGAAGGCAAGCATGTCCTGGTCGAGAAGTCCTTCACGCTGACCGGCGCGGAGGCCCGGCATTTGTTGGCTTTGTCCCGCGAGCATGACGTCGTCGTTCTCGAGGCCATGTGGACCCGCTTCCTGCCGCACATGGTCCGGCTGCGCGAGGCGCTGGCGAGCGGCATGATCGGCGAGATCCGCACGCTGGTGGCAACCCATACGCAGGATCTGCCCGACGATCCGAACCACCGTCTCAATGCGCTGGAACTCGGCGGCGGAGCATTGCTGGATCTCGGCATCTACCCAATCTCCTTTGCGTTCGACATTCTCGGACAGCCGAGGGAGGTGCTCGCGTCGGGGCGCCTGAAGGCGACCGGCGCCGACGCCGAGGTCTCGACCATATTCCGCTATGCGAACGGGGCCAGCGCGTTGACGGTGTCCGCCAGCGATGCCCCCGGCAGCAATCGCGCCGAGATCAACGGCACCGAGGGACACGTCGAGATCGACGGCGTCTGGTACGCGCCGACCGGCTTCCGGATTTACAACAGCGAGAAGAAGCTCCTCGAGGAGTTCAAGCCCGCCGCCATGAAAGGGCGCGGCATGCACTTCCAGGCCGTCGAGCTGGAGCGTCTTGTTGCCGCCGGCGAGCGGGTGAGTCCCATTCTGCCGCTGGAGCAAAGCGTCGCCATCATGGAAACGCTCGACGACATCAGGCGGCAGATCGGGGTGGTCTATCCCGGCGAAGCGAAGAAGCCCGGATGAGTCGAAGCTCGCCGGAACGAAAAGCGGCCGCGACACGGGGTGTCGCGGCCGCCGATTCTTTCGGGTGACTTGTCGTCAGCCGACGAAGCCCTCAAGGATGAGCACGCCGATCAGGCCGAGCACCGAGACGATGGTGGACAGAACCGTCCACGTCCCGAAGGTCTCCTTCATCGACAGGCCGAAGTACTCCTTGAACATCCAGAAGCCGGCGTCGTTGACGTGGCTGCAGATGGCCGAGCCGGCGCCGGTGGCCAGCGTCACCAGGGCGAGGTTGACGTTGTGCGTCGCCAGCATCGGGATGACCAGACCGGCCGTCGAGATGGCGGCCACGGTCGCCGAGCCCAGCGAGATGCGCAGCAGAGCGGCGACACCCCAGGCGAAGATCAGCGGCGAGGCGTTGGTGCCGGCGAACAGGTCGGCGACGTACTTGCCGACGCCGCCGTCGATCAGCACCTGCTTGAAGGCGCCGCCGCCGCCGATGATCAGCAGCATCATGCCGATGTGGCTGGCAGCCGAGGTGCAGGACGCCATGATGTCCTTGACCGGGATGCTGCGCTTGACGCCCATGGTCCACATGGCGAACAGCAGCGATACAACCATCGACACCGACGCGTCACCGACCAGACGGATGATGGCGAAGCCGGTATTGTCGGCAATGCCCGCTTCGCTGCGGATCACGGCGATGATGGCGGCGGCCGACATCATGATCACCGGCAGCATGGCCGTGAGCACCGAGATGCCGAAGGCAGGCGTCTTGTCGAGATCGAAGGTCTTGAAGGACCCGATGGCGTCGAGGTCGGCCTTCTTGGCAAAGCCCGACGGCACGATCCGCTTGGCGATGGCATTGTAGACCGGGCCGCCGATGATCACCGCCGGAATGGCGATCAGGATGCCATAGACCAGAACCTGGCCGATGTCGGCGCCGTATTCGCCGGCGATGACCGTCGGGCCGGGATGCGGCGGCAGGAAGGCATGGGTGGCCAGGAGCGCGGCGCACATCGGCACGCCGAGGTGCAGCGGCGACAGTTTCATCTGCTTGGCCATCGTCAGGACGATCGGCACCAGCAGCACGAGTCCGACTTCGAAGAACAGCGCGATGCCGATGATGAACGAGGCGACGACCACCGCCCACTGTACGTTCTTCTCGCCGAACTTCTCAATGAGCGTGACGGCGATGCGTTGGGCGCCGCCGGCGTCGGAGATCAGGCGACCCAGCATGGCGCCGAGGCCGAAGATCAGGGCGATATGACCGAGCGTGCCGCCAAGGCCGCTCTCGATGGACTTCACCACCTTGTCGAGCGGCAGACCAAGGGCCAGCGCGACGCAGAAGGAGACGATGATCAGCGAAACGAACGTGTTCAGTTTCAGTTTCATGATCAGCAGCAGCAACAGCACGATGCCGGCTACGACGATGACTAAAGGCATTTCCTCATCCCTTGGTTTGGCTTGCGTTGCCGGCCGGGCCGGCGAAGACAGCAGACCGCCCCCGCCGGAGCGGCTAGGTCGCCGCTCCGGTAGCTATGGTCCGCCGCGTTGTTCGGATGGACGACCGGCCCCCTCGGCCGCCGTGCCTTCCACATGCCGGCCCCGAGTGCCGGCAGTTTTATGGAGAAGAGACGCTGCCGCCCCTTCTCCGGTTTTAGTCAGTTCTTCTTGGCGGCCAGCGCTGCTCGGCCGGCTTCCAGCACTTCGATGATCCGGTCGGCGTCGTAGACGCAGCCCTGCCAGGTGCCGCCGCTCGCCGCCTGCAACGCCGCCCAGAGGCGGGTGTCGTCGGGCAGTTCGGCCTGCGGCGCCAGATCGGGGTGCGGCTGACGGGCAGCCAGAATGGCGGCGCCTTCCTCGGCACTGACCGGCTTATCCTCGGAGCCGAGGAAGTTCAGCGATCCGGTCAGCTTGCGGCAGTCGACCACCATCTCCACGACGTCGCCGTCGCGCAGCTTGCCGATGGGCCCGCCGGCCAGCGCTTCCGGTCCGACATGGCCGACGCAGGCGCCGGTGGACACGCCGGAGAAGCGGGCGTCGGTGATGAGCGCCACGTGCTTGCCGTAGGAGAGATGCTTCAGCGCGGAGGTGACCTGGTAGGTCTCTTCCATGCCGGTGCCGGACGGCCCCGCGCCGATCAGCACCATCAGATCGCCAGCGACGATCTTGCCGGACTTGATGGCGTGAATGGCATCGACCTCGGACACGAACACTTTGGCCTTGGCCTTGTGCCGATAGACGCCATCCTCGCCGATCACCGACGGATCGATGGCCGTCGACTTGATCACCGAACCTTCCGGCGCGATGTTGCCGATCGGGAAAGTGATGGTGGAGGTGAGGCCACGGGCAGCCGCCTTGGCGGGCGGCATGATCACGTCGTCGGGGCTGACGCCGTCCTGCTTCTCAAGCATGTCGCGGAAGCGGCGGCGGCGTTCGGAGGTTTCCCACCAATCGAGGTTGGCGCCGAGCGTTTCGCCGGTCACGGTGAGAACGTCGAGGTTGAGAAGCCCGAGCGCCCTGAGGTGCAGCATCACTTCCGGCACGCCGCCGGCCATGAAGGCGCGAACGGTGGGGTGATAGACCGGGCCGTTGGGGATGACGCTGACGAGGCGCGGCACGCGACGGTTCACCGCCGTCCAGTCGTCGACCGTCGGCATGGGGAGCCCGGCGGCGTGCGCGATGGCCGGCAGATGCAGCAGCAGGTTGGTCGAACCGCCGAAAGCGGCATGCACCACCATGGCGTTTTCGATCGCCTTCGACGTTACGATGTCCTTGGTGGTGATGCCGCGCTCTTCGAGCTGCAGCACCGCGCGTGCCGACTGGCGGGCAACTTCCAACCAGACCGGCTGGCCGGACGGAGACAGTGCAGAGTGCGGCAGGGCAAGGCCGAGACCCTCGGAGATGACCTGCGAAGTGCCGGCCGTGCCAAGGAACTGGCAACCGCCGCCGGCCGATGCGCAGGCACGGCAACCGAGCTCGCTGGCTTCGTCCAGCGTCAGCTCGCCATTGGCGAAACGGGCGCCGATGGTCTGAACCTTGCCGGCGTCCTCGCCCTTGGTCGGCATCAGCGTGGCGCCGCCGGGAACGAGAATGGTCGGCAGGTCGCGCTGGGAGGCCAGCGCCATCATCAGGGCCGGCAGGCCCTTGTCGCAGGCCGCGAGGCCGATGACCGCCTTGCGCACCGGCGTCGAGCGGATCAGCCGACGGAAGACGATGGCGGCGTCGTTGCGGTAGGGCAGGGAGTCGAACATGCCGGTGGTGCCCTGCGTGCGACCGTCACAGGGGTCGCTGACATAGGCGGCGTAGGGAACGCCTCCGGCCTTGGCCACCTCGCGCGCCGCCGCCTCGAACTGAAGCGGCGTCTCGTAGTGGCCCGTGTGCAAGCCGAGGGCGATCGGCTTGCCATCCTCGCCGCGGATGCCGCCGGTGACGCCGATGACCAGCACTTCCTTGCCGTTCAGCTTCTCCGGTTCCCAGCCCATGCCGGCGTTGAGGGTCATGCCGAAAATATCGCCGCTCGGGCGGTTGATCAGCATGTCCGGCGTCAGCGGCAGCTTGCCGGCGGGACCAGGAGCATTGGTTGCCGCGACATAGACGGCTTCGTTGCTCTCGTCGTAGATTTCCTTGATGGACATGGGCGCCTTCCTCCGACGGTTGGTTGATTATTTGACGAGACCGGCCTGCTTCAGCAGATCGGCGAGGCGGGCCAGCTTGTCGGCGGACAGCGGGCCGGCGGGCGGCAGGCAGTAGGTGGAGATGTCGAGGCCGGTGAGGCGCATCGCCTCCTTGACCACGTTCACGAAGGGCGTGTCGAGAGCGTACATCGACGGAAGGCGGATCAGGCGGCTGTGCAGTTCCACCGCCTTGGCGAAATCGCCGGCACGGAAAGCCTTGTAGATGCCGATGGAGAGTTCCGGCGCGAAGTTGCCGCTGGCCGAGATGACGCCTGCGCCGCCCAGCATCAGCGTGGTCAGCAGGTGGTCGTCATAGCCGGCAAGAACCTGGAAGCCGGGCTGAACGGCGCCGACGACGTTGATCATCTCGCGGATGTGGCCGATGGAATCGATGGTCTCCTTGATGCCGACGACATTGGACGCGGCCTCGACCACCGACTTCACGAAAGCCGGCGTCAGATCCTGACCGGTCAGGAAGGGGATGTTGTAGAGCAGAACCGGCAGCTTGGTGGCGGCGGCGATATCGGTGAAGTACTTGAGCAGCCGCGGCTCGGTGACCTTCCAGTAGGAGGGGTTGACCGCAACGATGCCGTCGGCGCCGATGGCTTCGGCGTGGACGCTCAGTTCAATGGCCTCGCGCGGGTTGTTGGAGCCGACGCCGATCAGCACCTTGGCGCGTCCAGCCGTCTGCTTCACCGCGAACTCGGCCACCGTCTTCCGCTCGGCGGTGGTCATCTGGGAGAACTCTCCGCCGGTGCCGCAGATGAAGAGGCCATCAACGCCGGCGGCGATCAGCTTCTCGATCACCAGCGCCTGGCCCTTCGGGTCGAAAGCGCCTGCCTCGGTGAAGATGGTCGACACTGGCGGAATGATGCCTTCGAAACGCGTTGCAGCCATTGGAAACTCCTGAACCTTACGTCTAGGCGTTCTACATTATAGAACGATGTTTTATAATGTCGTACGTTAACGACGGCTCGCGGACCGGTAAATCCGGGATGCTGTGTAGGCAAAGACCCGCATGATCAGGAGTTTCAGGGGCTTCCAATGGTTATGTTGTTGTCGCAAAACGGGAAATCGATATGCCGAGCAAGAGCGTCATTGCCGCGCTTGTCCGTCCCGATGGCGCCGATGTCGTCTTTCCGCTCTTGGATTGGTCTCGTCGGAGCACTAATCGAACTGAAATCAAGACTCGCAGGGTTCGGTCCTGCCGCTGGAGTTGTCGTGAGATGCCGCTGATTCAGGCTGTGGAGCGCGCCCTTAACATTCTCGAACTGTTCAGCGAGCAGAAGGTCGAGCTCAATCTGGCCGAGATCAGCCAGATGACGGGAATGCACAAAAGCACCCTCCATTCGCTTTTGAAGACCCTGCAAGCCCAAGGCTATATCGAGCAGACGGGTGCCAATGCTCCGTACCGCCTCGGCGTGAAGCTGCTCGAACGCGGGTATTTGGTGCAGCGATCGCGCGATTTCATCGCCGTCGCGCGTCCCTATCTCGAAAGCCTGTCGGAGCGAACCGGACAGACGGTCCACCTCGGCGTGCTCGACGGCAAGTCGGGCGTCTACGTCGACAAGGTCGAGGGAACGCGGTCGATCATCGTCTATTCCCGAATAGGGCGGCGCATGCCGATCCACACCACGGCCATCGGCAAGGTGCTGCTGGCCTTCCAGTCGCCAAGCTTCATCGGCAAGACGCTTGACGGCTATGACTTCTCAACGTCCACCGAGAACACCATCACCCAGCGGGACGTCTATGAAGCGGCACTCGCCAGGGTGAGGACGGATGGCTTCGCCGTCGACGAGCAGGAAAATGTCCGTGGTTGCCGGTGCGCTGCCGTCCCCATCTGGGGCCACGATCGCAAGCTGGTGGCCGCAATCTCCATATCGACGGTCGTCGAAAATGTGTCGATGGATGAGTTCAAGTCGTTCATCGAACAGCTGAAGACCACGGGCGCCAGCGTCTCGCACGACCTCGGCTACTGACCGGCGAAATGTGCATGCGAAATCGCCGGCCGCTCATTCGGCGGCCGGCGATCTTCGGGGTACAACTAAAGCGGGATCATCTTCACCGACGTTGAGGCGTCAGCCGGCTTTGGCCGCCTTTGTTGCCTTGGCCCACCAGACCAAATCGTCAAGGGCCGCCTTCGCGGACGGCAAAAGGTTGGCCTCGATATCCTCGACCGGCTTGTTCGCCCCCATCGGCGACACGGCCATGAAGTCGCCGCCGCCGATATGAACGGCGCTGCGGGTCGGCACCATCTGCAGCTCGATGCCGATCAGACGCAGATGCTCGATGGCGCGTCCGGCTCCCAGGCCGCCATAACCGATGGCGGTGAACGGCTTTCGATTCCACTCGACATAAGCCTGATCGAGAGCGTTCTTGAGAGCGCCCGTAATCGAGCGATTGTACTCGGCGACGACGAAAATGTAGCCATCGAAACGGGCGATGGTCTGCTGCCAGCGGATCGCTGCCGGATCCTCGCTGGGCATCCACAGGTTCGATGCCTTCTCGGCAAAGAACGGCAGGGCATAGTCGCGCAGGTCGACAAGCTCGACCTCCATGTCGTCTCGGGCTTGGGCTTGCTTGAGCATCCATTGTGCCGGCTTGTCGGCGAAGCGGGTCGGGCGCGTGGATCCGATGATAAGGGCGATCCGGGGCTTATGAGACATGGTGACCTCATCTATGTGCGTATTAATAGGTAAGGACCTTACAACTAGTACGCGCTCTTACAAGGGGCACCTTCGGGTATCGGCCAGCCCAAGGGAGCCGCCGGCCCACGGTCGCGTCAATCTGGCGGCAAGGCTGCGCTGAAAGCGGGCCGCGTTGCCGATCTTGAAAGGCCCCATCTTGGACGCCTGAGGCCATCGGGTCGAGATAGGCCACCGCGCAACGGCCCGACAAGGACTGGGCTTGTTGGCCGGGCAAGTCTCTCAGCCGAGAGCCGTCGCCCCCTCTTCAGCCGTGCCGACGGCTCGCCGCAGCACGCCGAACAGGCGCCTGTCGCTGCTTTCGTCGCTGGGCTCTGCCATAGCCTGTCGGCGGGTTTCCCACTCTTCCGGGGGAACGAGCACGTCGAGGCGGCCGGTTGCCACGTCAAGCCTGACCAGATCGCCATCTTGGACGCGCCCGATCGGTCCTCCACGCGAGGCTTCCGGCGTCACATGGATGGCCGCCGGCACCTTGCCGGAGGCGCCGGACATGCGGCCGTCGGTGACGAGCGCTACCTTGCGGCCTCGGTCCTGCAACAGGCCGAGCGCCGGGGTCAGCTTGTGCAACTCGGGCATGCCGTTGGCCTGCGGCCCCTGGAAGCGGACGATGGCGACGAAGTCCTCGTCGAGTCCTGCCTTGAAGGCGGCGAGAAAGGCTTCCTGCGAGGCGAAGACACGTGCCGGCGCCTCGACGGTCTGATGCTCGGCCGCGACGGCCGACGACTTGATCACCGCCCGCCCGAGGTTGCCGGTCAGGAGATTGATGCCGCCGGTCGATTGGAAGGGGGATGCAACCGACCGGACCACGGTCTCGTCGGCGCTGGCGAGGGGCGTTTCGGTAAAGACGAGCATCCCGGTGACGTCGAGCTGAGGCGTGCGTTCGTAAGGCGCCAGACCTGTGCCGAGCACGGTGAGAGCATCGTCGTGCAGCAGGCCGTCGCGCCTGAGTTCGCGCACCAGGAAGGGCACGCCGCCGGCATCGCGAAAGCCGTTGACGTCCGCCTTGCCGTTCGGATAGGCGCGCACCAGAAGCGGCGTCGCCGCTGAAAGGGCGGAGAAATCGTCCCAATCGACAATGAGGCCGGCGGCGCGGGCCATGGCGATCAGGTGAATGGTCAGGTTGGTCGAGCCGCCGGTGGCGCACAGGCCGACGATGCCGTTGACGAAGCTGCGGGCATCGAGCAGCCGGCCGATGGGTATGCTGTTCTCCCCCGTGCCGGCGATGGCGACAGCCCGGGCGACGGCAGCGCGGGTCAAGGCATCGCGCAGCGGTGTGTCCGGCGCAACGAAGGCCGACCCCGGCAGCATCAGCCCCATGATCTCCATCAGCATCTGGTTGGTGTTGGCGGTGCCGTAGAAGGTGCAGGTGCCGGGCGCGTGATAGGACTTGGCCTCCGCCTCCAGAAGGTCGGCGTCGGTTGCCAGGCCGGCGGCATAGGCCTGACGGACGGCATTCTTCTCGGCATTGCCGAGGCCGGTCGGCATGGGGCCGGAGGGAATGAACATCGTCGGCAGATGCCCGAAGGCCAGGGCGCCCATGACGAGGCCGGGGACGATCTTGTCGCAGATGCCCAGCATCAGCGCGGCGTCGAACATGTCGTGCGACAGGGCGACGCCCGTCGACATGGCGATGACGTCCCGCGAGAACAGGCTGAACTCCATGCCGGTGCGACCCTGCGTGATGCCGTCGCACATGGCCGGCGCGCCGCCGGCCACCTCGGCAACGGCCCCGAGCCGGCGCGCTTCGGCGCGGATCAGTTCCGGATAGCGTTCGTAGGGGCGGTGCGCCGAAAGCATGTCGTTGTAGGTGGTGACGATGCCGAGGTTGATCGCCTCCCCGCCGGCAAGCCGCTGCTTGTCGTCGGCCGGGCAGGCGGCAAAGCCGTGCGCGAGATTGGAGCAGGGCAGGCGATGGCGAGCCGGGCCTGCGGCACGGATCGCATCGCGCGCCCGTTCGATGCCGTCGAGATAGGCGGTGCGGCCCGTTCGGCTGCGTCGCTCGATACGCTCGGTGACGTCGGCGATGATGGAGCGGACGGTCATGTGCGTCTCTTTTCCTTGCTAGCCCCCGGCGCGTCGAGCCGCGCCATGATCTCGTCGACAACGGTCGCCGGCGGCGGCGCGATATCGACGACGATGGCATCCGTCGGTTCTTCCAGCGTGGCAAGCTGGCTCGCCAGAAGATTGGGGTTCATGTAGTGGCCCTTGCGCGCCTTGAGCCGGCCGGCGATCGTTTCGGCACTGCCCTTGAGGAAGGCGAAGACCACGTCGTCACCAGGCGACAGGACGTCGCGATAGGCCGCCTTCAGGGCCGAACAGGCGATCACGCGGCTTTCTCCGGCCGCCTTCCAGTCGTCGATGGCCTGTCGGAGCGCCTTCAGCCACGGCCAGCGGTCGTCGTCGGTCAGCGGAATGCCGGCCCGCATCTTGTCGACGTTGGCGGCGGGGTGGAAGTCGTCGGCATCGGAGAAGCCGCAGCCCAGGCGCTCGGCGAGCAACTCGCCGACCGTCGTCTTGCCGCTTCCCGACACGCCCATGACGATCACAATCATTGGTCTCTCCCTGCCGCGTTTCAGCGGGGGGCTTTCACCCTCACGTCATACATACGGCCGGCGTCGATGACGGCAAGCCTGCCGCCCTCAATGCGCTGACCATCGATCTCTACCACCTGCTCGGCGATGCCGTCATCGCGCGAGAACGTCACGTTGAACGTTGCGCCGCGAAGATGCCGGGTGAAGCCAAACGTCTGCCAGGACGAGGGCACCTGCGGCGCGATCACCGCGCCCTTGCCGTCGCCGCGCACGCCGCAGAGCTGCTCGATCACCATGCGGTAGACCCAGGCGACGGTGCCCGTGTTGAACAGGTTGCTGGAGCGGCCGGCGGTGCGGGGGAACTGGCGATAGGCGCCCCGATAGTAGTTGGGAATGTAGAGTGGCAGCTGACCGCGCGCGGCAATGTCCTCCCGGTCGGGGTTGGTCATCATGGCGCGCAGCACGTTGAAGCCTCGGTCGCCTTCGCCGACGTGATACAGCGAAGCGGCATAGAAGGCGGCGGCGTGGTTGTAGACGGCACCGTTCTCGGCCACGCCGGGCCATTTCTGGGTGAGGCGTCCGATATCCTCCCGCATGGCGGTGAACGAAGGCGCCTGGATTTCGACGCCATAGGGCGTGACCAGTTGTTCGTCGATGGCCTTCAGCATCCGCGTCTTGCGGTCCTCGTCGGCGGCGCCGCACAGAAGCGCCCAGCTCTGAGCGTTGAGGAAGATGCGGCCTTCCGTGTCGGTCGACACGCCGAAGACCACGCCGTCGTCGGTGATGCCGCGGCCATACCAGTCGCCATCCCAGAGGTGGCGGTTGATCCGTTCGACAAGAGCGTCCGCCTCTGCCTTCAGCCAACCGGCCGTATCTGCATCGCCTTCGGCGGCGCAGACCTCCGACCACAGCGACATGGCATGGCTCGACGCCTCGGCCAGCCAGCCGGAGACGCCCTTGCCCTTGTAGCCGACCATGTTCATTGGGTCGCACCAGTCGCCCTGCTCGATGTAGGGCAGTCCTCGTTCATCGACCGCCGCGGCGAGGAAGCGCAAGGCGCGCGTGACGTGCTCGCGGACGCTGGCCGGTGCGGGATCGTCGGTCCAGGCCACCATCTCGTCCAGGATCGAGTGGTCGCCGGTCTCGTCGAGGTAGGCCTTGGCGGTGATGACAAGCCAGACGCCATGGTCGGTATGCGGCACCTGGTTGATGAACTTCAGCTCGGCGTCGGGCCGCAGCAAGATGCCGTCGGGCATCTTGCCGCTCACATGCTGCTGGCTGACCGCGTGCAGGATGACGGCGCGCGCCGCTTCCGGCCGGATGAACAGCATGCCCAGCGCGTCTTGCAGGTAATTGCGGGTCTGGGGGTCGGTGGTCAGGCGGTTGGTATCGCCGTGGTAGAACACCTGGCGCGGCAGCCAGTGATTGACGACGTGGTTGAACGTTTCGTCCGGCGACTGGACGTTCAGGCAACTGCGGCCGCCATCGACCACGTAGGCATGGTAGTCCCGGCGAACCTGCTCGATGTCGCCATCGAGATATTTTGCCTTGAGCGCGGCGATTTCTGCCTCGTCCTTGGCCGGGCCGAACACGAAACGGAAGTCCTCGCTTTCACCACCGGCGATGGTCAGATCCCACTGCATGATGCAGGCCGGGATCTCATAATAGGCTTCGCCGTCACGAAGATGGCCGCCGTCGGCCAGTGCCGAGGGAGCATGCAGGCCGCCTTCGCCCTCGAAAGCCTGCTGCGCCACTTCGAAATGATCGGGGCGGCGGCTGGCGGCGAGGAAGGTGATGTCCTTGAGATGCTGGTTTTTGAAATACTGCTCGATCTTCTGATAGGGCGTGACCGAGGTGCAGAGCACGGCGTTGAGATCGGCGTCGAAGTGTCCGCCCAGGTTCATCCAGGACATGAAGCCGACCGGAAAGAACGGCACGAAGGACAGATTCTTCGGCGCGGTCATCGTGTTGGTGATCTTCACCGTCCAGAGCTCGGCGACGTCATCGACCGGCAGGACGAGGCAAAGCTCGACCCGAACGCCGTCCTTCTCGATCAGCCAGCGGATGTCGGACAGGCCCGGCTCGAAGGCGAAGCGGTCAAGCTGGGCGCGCACCGGTTCGTAAGGCGCTGAGAACAGCTCCCCCGTGTCGTTGTCGCGAACGTAGAAGAAGCGGCCGGGATGATTGGGATAATAGCTCTGCTCCGGCAGCATGAAGGTCGGCGCGGGAATGATCGGCGGGTGCGCGTATTTGCGCGGCTCCGGATCCATGTACTGGCTCACGGCATAGCCGCGGCTGTTCATCTGGATCATCATCCGGCGATTCCACAGGTAGCCGGCCGAGTTGGGCGCCAGCGTCGGGTCGTCCAGGTGGAACCGGGTTCCGTTGTCGATGAAGGAAGGCATTGAGGTCTCTCGGAAGGGATGGCCACACATGGGTCGGAGCGCGCGTCGATCTAGGAACGGAACGGTCCCGTCGATTGCCGCACGGAAAGTGAGGGCTCGAAGTGTTCCTGGTAGGGCAGTTCGAGGCCGTAGGTGAGGTTGAGGAGCTGATGGCAGGCCGACTGGCTCATCTCTTCGATCGGCGCATGGATCGTGCTGAGAGCCGGAGCGGTGTAGGGCGTGAACTCGACGTCGTCATAGCCGATGATGGACACGTCGCCCGGTACCGAAATGCCGCGTTTGTGCAGTTCGGCGATGAGCACCATCGCCACCTTGTCGTTGCCGCAGAAAACCGCCGAATAGTCGGCGCCCGAAGCCAGCAGCGCCGCGACGGCCTGCTCGCCGCCGGCATAGGAGAAGGCGCCTTCGATGATCCGCTCCGGGGCGACGGGATGCCCGAGCTTGGCCATCTCGTCGAGAAACGCATGGTGGCGCTCTCGGGCGTCCTGCGCCGAAAGCCGACCGGTGATGGTCGCCACGCGGGTATGCCCAAGTTCGACGAGGTGCCGGGCCGCCAGGCGGCCGCCGAGGTCGTGATCGATCGAGAAGGATCGGCCGACCAACTCTTCGGTGTGGTGGTTGATCACCACCACGTTGGGAAACTTCTCGGCGTATTTCGCCAGCTCGAACTCGCTCTGCAGGGAACTCGAAATCAGGATGCCGTCGCAGTCGCGATTGATGAGATAGTCGAGATGGGCGAGGCGGTCCTCGTTCGACTGCGCATCCTCGGCGTTGGCGAGGATCATATGCTTGCCGTGCAAGCGAAGCGCGCTTTCGATCGTTCGGATCATCATGTGGTAGTAGGGCCCTTCGAGCGACGGCACCCATACACCGATGAGGTCGGATCGGCGCGATGACAGCGATCGCGCCATGCTGTTCGGCCGGTAGTTGAGCTGCTCGATGGCCCGGGCAATCTTCTCAGCCGACTTGCGGGAAACGGAACCGGTTCCAGAAATGTATCGCGAAACGGTTCCGGACCCCACGCCGGCCAGCTTTGCCACGTCCTTTACCGTCGCCATTTCGGAACTCCGATCACCCAATCTCCCAGCACAATAGCAATTATCCTTTTGTTTTTAAATGAGAGAAAATCGATACCCACCGATTGCGCATTTCTCCTGCCCTTCTTTTCTCGCAAGGTGCATTGACAAAATCAAGCCTCTTAGTTCAAAAATGGAACCGATCCCACTTTTGGATCAGGAGCCCTTGTCATCCAAGGTCGGGCCGGCCGGAACGCCTTGGCGCTACCCGTTTGGGAGGAATCATGATCGGAATGAAGCAAATGGTCGCCGTGTCGGCGATCGCCATTGCGGCGGCGACGGGAGTCGCGAAGGCGGAGGAGCCGCTGAATGCCGAAGTCATCCATTGGTGGACGTCCGGTGGCGAGTCCGCCGCCATCAAGGTGTTCGCCGATGCCTTCGATGCCGCTGGCGGCAAGTGGGTCGACAACGCGGTTGCCGGCGGCTCGGCCGCCCGTAGCGCCGCCATCAACCGCATCGTCGGTGGCGATCCCTCGACGGCCGCGCTGTTCAACACCTCGCGCCAGTATCACGAGATCATTGGCGAGGGTCTTCTCAACGACATCGATGAAGTCGCCAAGAAGAACAACTGGGACAAGGTTCTGCCGGCGCCGATCGCCAACGCAGTCAAGGTCGACGGCAAGTACTACGCCGCGCCGGTAAACATCCACATGCCCCTGTGGATCTGGTATTCCAACGCCGCCCTCAGCAAGGCCGGCGTCGAGAAGCCGCCGGAAACCATGGAAGAGTTCTTCGCCGCTCTCGACAAGCTCAAGGCGGCCGGCATCACCCCGCTCGCTCTCGGCGGCCAGCGCTGGCAGGAGAACTCGCTGTTCTCGGCGATGCTCACCAACGTCGGCGGCGGCGCCCTGTGGAAGTCCGTCTACGGCGACAAGGACGAAGCGGCGATCCGCTCGCCGGAGTTCCGCAAGGTCGTCGAAACCTTCATCAGCCTGAAGCCCTATGTCGACCAGGCCTCGCCGGGCCGCAACTGGAACGACACCACCGCGCTTCTCATCAAGAACGAGGCCGGCTTCCAGGTGATGGGCGACTGGGCCAAGGGCGAGTTCAAGCAGGCCAACAAGGAAATCGGCAAGGACTACGGCTGCATTCCGGGCCTTCGCCCCGACTCGCCCTACGTCCTCGGCGGCGACGTCTTCGTCTTCCCGAAGACCGATGACGCCGAGAAGGTGAAGGCTCAGCATCTGCTGGTCGAGACCATGACCAATCCCGACGTGCAGGTGAAGTTCAACAACCTCAAGGGGTCGATCCCGATCCGCGCCGACGTCGATGTGTCGAGCCTCGACGCCTGCGCCCAGCTCGGCATGAAGATCATGTCCGATCCGGCCCGCCAGGCTCCCGATGCGTCCCAGATGATGGAAGAGTCCGTGTACGGCTCCGTGCAGGACATCGTCACCGAACTCTGGAACTCGCCGATGACCGTCGATCAGGCCGTCGAGCGCTTCGAGAAGGCCCTCAAGGGCTGATCTGCTGCAAGATGCGGGAAGACGGTCGTCCGTCTTCCCGTCATTTCCTAGGGAGGAGCACGTGGGAGCCGAACTTTCCCGGCATGTGAAGCGCAACCTGGTTGCCTACATCGCCCTGCTGCCGATGGCCTTTGTCGTCATCTTCGCCTATCTCGGCACCATGGCCTGGTCGGTCCGGCTGTCGTTCTCGAGCTCGAAGCTGCTGCCGAGGTACGACTTCGTCGGCGCTGCCCAGTACCTCACCCTGTTCGATACGCCGCGCTGGATGACCTCGCTGGGCAACCTCGCGATCATCGCCTTCTTCTTTCTGCTGATCTGCTTTCTGCTCGGCACCCTCCTGGCGATCTTCATCGACCAGAATGTCCGCGGCGAAAGCCTGTTCCGCACCGTGTTCCTCTACCCCTACGCCATGTCCTTCGTGGTGGCGGGTCTCGTCTGGCAGTGGGTCCTCAATCCGGATCTCGGCATCCAGCACACCATGCATGGCTTCGGCTTCACGAGCTTCGTTCTCGACTGGGTGGTCAACCCGAAGATGGTGCTCTACGCCATCATCCTGGCCACCGTCTGGCACGGCGCCGGCCTCGTCATGGCGCTGATCCTCGCCGGTTTGCGCGGCGTCGATACCGAGATCTGGCGGGCAACCCGCATCGACGGCATCCCCGCCTGGCGCGTCTACGTTTCGATCGTCCTGCCGATGCTTCGGCCGATGATCATCACCTCGCTGGTGCTGCTGTCGATCAGCATCGTCAAGATGTACGACGTCGTCGTCGCCATGACCAATGGCGGTCCCGGCACGGCCAGCGAAGTGCCGGCCAAGTTCATCATGGACAATCTGTTCGAGCGCGCCAACATCGGCCTCGCCACGGCAGCGTCCACGGTGATGCTCGTCACGGTTCTCCTGGTCATGGCGCCCGTCATCTACTCCCAGTACTTCCGCAAGAGTGGGAGGATGTCCTGATGTCTCAGGCAAAATCGGCTACCGTCCGCAAGCGTCCGCTCACCTACCAGGAAGTCTGGGGACGCGTCGGCATCTACAGCTTCCTTGGCGTATTGGCGCTGTTCTTCCTGCTGCCGCTCTACGTGATGCTCGTCACGTCGTTCAAGAGCATGGAGGAAATACGTCTCGGCCTGATCTTCTCGCTGCCGCAGCAGTTCAGCATCGATGCCTGGGTGAAGGCATGGACGTCGGCCTGTACGGGCCTTGAGTGCACCGGCCTCCAGGTCGGCTTCGGCAATTCCGTGAAGATCCTGGTGCCGAGCGTCGCCTTTTCCATTCTGTTTGGCGCCCTCAACGGCTACGCGCTGTCCTTTTGGAAGGTGAAGGGCGCCAACGTCCTGTTCGCCTGCCTGCTGCTCGGCTCGTTCGTCCCCTATCAGGTGTTCATCTACCCACTGGTCCGCTTCTACGCCCAGACCGGCATCTATGGGTCGCTGCCCGCCATCGTCATCACGCACATCATCTTCGGCATGCCGGTGATGACGCTTCTGTTCCGCAACTACTATTCGGGCCTGCCGGTCGAGCTGTTCAAGGCGGCGCGCATCGATGGCGCCGGATTCTGGAAGATCTTCGTCTCGATCATCCTGCCGATGTCGATCCCGATCGCCATCGTCGCCGTGATCATGCAGGTGACCGCCATCTGGAACGACTTCCTGCTCGGCCTCGTCTTCGCGGGTCGCGACAACCTGCCGATGACTGTCCAGCTCAACAACATCGTCAACACCACCACCGGCGAGCGCGCCTACAACGTCAACATGGCGGCAACCGTGCTCACGTCGCTGGTTCCACTCGCCGTCTATCTGGTGTCCGGCCGTTGGTTCGTGCGCGGCATCGCCTCCGGTGCCGTGAAGGGTTAAGCCATGAGTTCAGTCTCTCTGCAAAATCTGGAAATCAGCTACGGCAACGTGGCGATCGTCAAAAGCCTCGACCTGACGATCCAGGACGGCGAGTTCCTTGTCCTTCTTGGTCCTTCCGGCTGCGGCAAGTCGACGTTGCTGAGCGCCATCGGTGGGCTCGTCGACGTCAGCGGCGGCCGCATTCTATTCAACGACAAGGATGTCACCTGGACCGATCCCAAGGATCGCGGCATCGGCATGGTGTTCCAGTCCTACGCGCTCTATCCGACGATGAGCGTCGAGCGAAACCTGTCCTTCGGGCTGCGCATCGCCGGCATCGACCGCGCGATCATCGAGAAGAAGGTGAAGTGGGCGGCGGAGCTCCTGCAGATCACCCACTTGCTCGACCGCAAGCCATCGGCCCTCTCCGGCGGTCAGCGACAGCGCGTCGCCATCGGCCGCGCCTTGGTGCGCGACGCCGATATCTTCCTGTTCGACGAGCCGCTCAGCAATCTCGACGCCAAGCTCCGGGCCGAATTGCGCCTTGAGATCAAGAAGCTGCATAAGACGCTGAAGTCGACCATGATCTACGTGACCCACGACCAGATCGAGGCACTGACGCTGGCCGATCGCATCGCCGTCATGAAGGACGGCATCATCCAGCAGCTCGACACGCCGCTCAACGTCTACAACAAGCCGGCCAACGAGTTCGTCGGCAGCTTCCTCGGCTCGCCGGCCATGAACAAGGTCGAGGGGCAGTTCGTCGCGGAGGGTGAGCGCCTGTTCTTCGCCGCCGGTGCGTTTCGCCTGGACGTCAGCCGCTACCCCTTTGCGCAGGCGGTGGAAAGCGGACGAAAGGTCGTGCTCGGTCTCAGGCCGGAACACATCCTGCCCGCCAAGGACGGTGCTCAGGTCATTGAAGGAAAGGTATCGCTGATCGAGCCGATGGGCAGCAGCATTCTGGCCTGGTCCACGTTCGACGGCGTCAGCCTGTCGCATCTCGTGGGGCAGGACGACGGCTGCGAGGCGGACCGCACCTTCCCCGTCAACATCGACGTCCAGAAGGCGTCCTTCTTCGATGTGGATACCGGCTGGCGGCTCTGAAGCGCTCGCCAGCAGGCGCCGGCTTATGAAGTATCGTGCCGACCGGATGGAAACATCCGGTCGGCACGCGATTTAGCGAGGATTGTATCCCGACAGGCGCGAGATCTCGTCGGCGGTGGCCATGACCAGCGGTGCAAAGGAGAAGAGCCTGTCGTCGGTCATCCGGCTCGCCGGGCCGGACGCGCTGACGGCTGCGAACACGCGGCCCGTGACGTTGCGAATCGGCGCCGCGATGCAGCGGATCAGCGGCTGGTGCTCGGCGTTGTCTATGGAATAGCCGCGCTGGCGTGTCGCCTCGAGATCGGCGGCCAGAACATCCGGATCGGTAATCGAGTTCGGCGTGAACGGGCGCAGGCCACCGCGCACGATCTTGGCCAAGACTGCACTGTCCTGGTAGGCAAGCACCGCTTTCCCGACGCCCGTGCAGTAGGCCGGCGATATCGAGAGCGCGGTCGTCCAGTTCACGCGGCCACTGCCCGGCTCGATGTGCTCCACCGATATGACGTTCGTTCCGTCGAACACGCAGAGGTGCGAGTCCTCGCCTGTCGTGTCCATCAGTCTCTGCACCAGATGGCGAGATCGCGAGAATATGTCGAGGTTGGCGAGCACGATGCTGCCGAGCTCGAACAGGCGGATGCCCATGCGATAGCGATCGCGCTCGTGGTCCTGCTCGAGGAGCTTGACCTCTCTCAACGATGTGACCAGCCGATGGGCGGTCGTCTTGGGTATGCCGCACCGCACGGCGATGTCGTTGAGCGTCAGCGATTGCTCGTAGACCGAGAAGCAGTCCAGCACGGCCATGAGCTTCTGCATCGACTTCAGCGAACCGCGATCGTCGCTTCTCTTCTTCTGCGCGCTCGCGCCGGTGGTCGGCTCGGCTGTCTTGTCGTGTCGTTCGGCTGTGGTTTTCATCATGTCGTTCCGTTGCCCACGGGCTTTCAATGATCCCGCGTGGGATCGCGTGTCATAGCGTTAAATCGTAGCGAGCCCGATTGACAAGAGATAACCCGCGTTCTAGAAGATTATTCCGAATAGCGGAATGAAAATCCGTAATGGGGATGCTCGGTATCGGTCTCCAGAACGGGTTTCAGGCGCGGTTCCAGGCGACACGAACTCCCCCAGTCCAGCCGTTTGCGAACCGAAGGTAAGCAATGCGGTCCAGTTGTGTGACATGTAGTTCTCAGCTGGGCAGAAATTGTGCACGTTATGAATCGAGCCGATGGAGGAAAATGTGAGCGGATCGAACAAGCAGCGGGATGAGCTTAATGAAAAGCTGCGCTCAAACAAGACGACCTATGGTGTAACGCTCTATAGCGGTAGCTGTGCCGGTGTTGAAATCGCTGCCAACTGGGGCCTGGACTTCGCCTTCATTGATGCGGAGCACACGCCGGTCAATATTGACTCGCACATGGAGAAGCTCGTTCTGGCCGCTCGGGTCGGCGGCATCGCGCCGCTGGTGCGGGTTCGCGGCACCAATGAATGGGACATTCGCAAGACGCTGGAGATCGGCGCCGCCGGCGTGATCATTCCGCAGGTCGGGTCGGCCGCCGAGGCGCGGCAGATCGTTCGTGCCGCCAAGTTCCCGCCGCTTGGTCGGCGCGGAGGAGACGCTTCGGTTCGCTCCGCCGGATTCGCTGGCCCGGGATTCCAGTGGTCGAGCTACATGGAGAGCGAGAATAACAACACGCTCGTCATCCCCATGGCGGAAAGCTACGAGTTCTTCGACAACATTGATGAGATTCTAGATGTCGAGGGCATCGATGTCATCAATTTCGGGCCTGCCGATTACTCGATCTCCCGGCGCATCTCGATCGACTATTCAATGTCGAACCCCGAGGTTAACGACAAGCTCGACGAACTCATCGAGAAGTGCCATGCCCGCGGAATCAAGGTGATGGCGCCCTGCATCCCGCCCGACAAGGAAAGCGCCCAGCGCCTCGCCCAGAAGGGTGTCGACATGATCATCATGGGCAACGACATCATGTTCCTCAATCAGGGCTTCCGCGCCGTCCGCGCCGCGCTCGACGGCTGATCGCCGGCACTGTCTTCCGAAATATGGAACGCGAGGTCCAGCCAATTGGCGGGAGCGGCCGGAAAGGCTGCTCCCGAAGGGCCCCCTCGTCTCCTGCCGAGGGGCGGGCCGAAATCCGATCGCGGCAATGATCATCAGAAAAATCAACAGGATAGTCTCAAATGACGGAACTCTTTAGCGTGAAGGACCGCGTGGCGGTCGTGACCGGCGGCCTTGGCCAGCTTGGAACGCAGTTCAGCAAGTCGCTGGCCGAGGCCGGCGCCAAGGTGGCGATCTTCAGCCGGCGCAGCTTCAGCCGCGAGCAGATCGCGGAGAAGTTTCCGGGTCTTGAGGATCGTATTCGCGTTTATGTGGCGAGCGTTACCGACAAGGTCGCGCTGCAGCAGGCGACCGAGCAGCTGATTGCCGATTGGGGCGTTCCGCACATACTGGTGAACAACGCCGGCATCGACTCCAAGCCGTCGGGATCGGCCGATCAGAACAGCCCCTTCGAGATCTATCCCCAGGAGTACTGGAACGAGATCATCGATACCAACCTGACCGGCGTGATGCTGTGCTGCCAGGTCATCGGGTCTCCCATGGCGGCGGCCGGGCGCGGCTCGATCATCAACGTCGGCTCGATCTACGGCATGGTGTCACCCAACCAGGCCCTGTACGCCTACAGGGAGAAGCGTGATGGAAAGCCGTTCATCAAGGCGATCTCCTACGCGGCCTCCAAGTCGGCATTGCTCAACCTGACGCGCTACCTCGGCACCTACTGGGCGACCAAGAAGGTCCGCGTCAACCTGATCTCGTTCGGCGGCGTCAAAACGGCGAACTTCGACAAGGAGTTCATCGAAGCCTTCCTGGAGCGCGTGCCGATGCGCCGGCAGGCCGAAATCGACGAGTACAACGGTGTCATCCAGTTCCTCGCATCGGACGCCTCGTCCTACATGACCGGCTCCAATGTCGTGGTCGACGGCGGCTTCACCGCCTGGTGAGCCCGTCCGCGGCAAGCCGCGGGGTCGCCGTTCTCCCCCCGAGGGCGGAAGGATACTCCCACGTCTGGCGATGCCCGACGATCCTCCCGTCTTGACGACCCCGCGGCGATTGCCGTGGCCGATCTGCTGCGGTCGAGTTTCTTCAAGGGTAAAAGATCATGACGAAGTTCAATTATGACGACACCGATTGGGATGCGATCAAGCGCTTGTCGAAGTGGTATTCGGGCGATGTGCACGACAGCCTCGAGCAACTCGGCGGTCGCGGCTACCTGCCGGGCATTTCCCTGCAGGGGGCGTTGAAGGCTGGCGAGGTGGTCTGCGGGCCGGCGGTGACGGTCCAGTTCGCACCGAGCCAGCGCCGCAATCAGCCGCAGGACGTCTATCACAATGCCATCGACAACGTGCCCAAGGGCGGCATCCTCGTGGTGGATTCGAGCTGTGCCGAAGGCTCGTGCTCGGGCGAACTGATGTCGACCGGCGCCAAGACGGCCGGCGCGGTGGCCACCATCGTCAACGGCACTGTGCGCGACCTGGCCCAGGTGAGGGCGCTCGGCTATCCGCTGTTCGGGCGCGCGCCCAGCCCGGTTTCGGTCTCCGGCAAGATGGAGCCTAGGGCTTCGCAGGTCGAGCTGGTGATCGGCGGCATCTCCGTTGCGCCGGGCGACGTCATCTTCGCCGACGTCGATGGCGTCGTCGTCATACCCAAGGCCATGGTCAAGGCCGTTGCCGACAAGGCGGACGAAGTCGGCGCCATGGAGGGGGCTGCTCGCGACCGTATCCTGAAGGGCGAGCGTTTGCAGTCTATCTGGCCGGTTGCCTCCACCTACAATTGAAGGCGCCGACGGCGCCTGACCCCGGCCATGCTGTTGCCTTGAACCACAAAAACAATCCCGTATATTGAGCCAGCAACGACAAGCGTCAGCGAGGCTGGGGTCATGCCCCAGCCTCGATTTTTGATGCGTCGGGAGGGTGGTTCCTGTCGCCGGCGGGAGCCGGAGTGGCGTCCGCCGAATGGAATTGCGACAAAATGCGAGTATCCCGGGGTTCTCTTCCGTCGGGCGTTCTTGCCCCTTTGACGACGCCGTTCGACAGTCAGGGCGAGATCGATGAAGCCGCCTTCAGGGCGGAGGTCGAGTGGCTGGTGGCCGGCGGGGTTGACGGCGTGGTCATCGGCGGCAGCACCGGCGAGGGCTATGCCCTGTCGCCGGGCGAGCTGGAGCGACTCGTTGGCCTGACATTCGATGTCGTTTCCGATGGCGTTCAAGTCGTCGCCGGGATCATCGCCGACAGTTCGCGGGCAGCCGCTTCCATCGCCACCGGTCTCGATCGTTTTCCGCTGACGGCGATACAGGTCACGCCGCCCCACTACATCTTTGCTCCAGACGATGACGGGATGGTCGATTTCTATACGGCCGTCGCGAACGCGACGTCGGCGCCCGTGGTGATCTACAACGTCATTCCCTGGCTGCAGCTCAGCCCCGTTCTGGTGGGGCGCATCATGGACGCCCACCCCAGGGTGATCGGGGTGAAGCACAGCCAGAAAAAACTCGATTCCTATCGCGATCTGGTCGATTGCGTCGGCGCCGACCGGGTGTTCGCCGCGATCGACAACCGCCTGGCCGATTGCTACGCCATCGGCGCCGCCGGCTCGATCGCCGCCATCAGCGCCGCCGTGCCGTCTGCGAGCGTCCGTCTCCGCCGGGCGGTCCGTGCCGGAGATGTCGCTGCCGCCGGCGAACTGGCCGCCTTTCTGGAGGCCGTCTGGCAAAGTCTCGACGGGCCCAACCTGCCGGCTCGCGTCAAGGCGGCTCAAGCGGCGCAGGGAATGGCATCCGGTTACGCTCGGGCGCCGATGCGTGGGGTGTCCGAGGTGGAGCGGGCTGCCATCGCCGAAGCCTTGCGAAGGCTGCCCGTTCTCGGAGCTACTTGAGGTCGGGGGCGATGAAGCTTCTGAGCTCCGGCGTCTTCGGCGCCGAGAAGAGCTCCTTCGACGGCCCTTCCTCCCAGATCTGACCCTTGTACATGAACACCGTGCGATTGGCGACCTGACGGGCGAAGCCCATTTCGTGCGTGACCAGGATCATGGTCATGCCCGCTTCCGCCAGTTCGGCGATGGTCTTGAGCACCTCACCGGTCAACTGCGGATCGAGCGCCGAGGTCACCTCGTCGAACAGCATGACTTTCGGCTTCATGGCGAGCGATCGCGCGATGGCGACGCGCTGCTGCTGGCCGCCGGACAGTTCGTCCGGATAGGCGCCGGCCTTGTCCGCAAGGCCGACCTGCTTCAGCACCGCCTGGGCCGTCTCCCATGCATCCTCCTTCTTCACCTTCTTGACGATGCGCGGCGCCAGCATGATGTTCTCGGCGACGTTGAGGTGAGGGAAGAGGTTGTAGCTCTGGAACACCATGCCGACCTCCTTGCGAAGGCCGCGGAGGTTGTGGGTTCCGGGCGTGATCGTGTGCCCGGCGATGTCGATGCTGCCCCCCTGGATGGGTTCCAGGCCGTTGATGCAGCGCAGCATCGTGCTCTTGCCGGATCCGCTCTGACCGATGACGGCGACGACATCCCGAGTTTCGACGGCAAGGTTGATCCCGTCCAGTACGCAAAGCGCGCCATAGAATTTCTTGATGTCGTTAAGTTGAACTGCGGGCACGTTTGCCTCCCTGGAGGTACTCGCTGTAATAGGACAGTGGATAGCAGATGATGAAGTACATGGCGCCAACAGTCAGGAAGACCTCGAACGGCTGGAATGTCATGTTGTTGAGCAGTTGCCCGGCACGTGTAAGCTCGACGAAGCTGATCAGTGCGGTCACCGAGGTGTTCTTGACGATCTGCACCAGGAAGCCGACGGTCGGCCCAAGGGAGATACGGAAGGCCTGCGGCAGGATGACGTAGCGCAGCTTCTGCGGCGTCGACATCGCGAGGGCATCTGCGGCTTCCCATTGTTGCTTGGGTATCGCCTCGATGCAGCCGCGCCAGATGTCGGCCAGGAAGGCCGTGGCATAGAGCGTCAGGGAGATGACGGCGGCGGCCAGCGGCGGGAAGTAGTAGCCGAGGAAGCTGAGCCCGTAGTAGGCCAGGAACAGCAGGATCAGCAGTGGCGTCGCCTGGACGAGTTCGATGTAGCCGGCAATCAGGATCCGGACCGGTTTCGGACCGAGCACCCGCAGCAGCGCGAAGATCAGGCTGAAGAAGCCGGCCGCGACGAATGTCGAGGCGGACAGGATCAGGGTCCACAACGCTCCGTGGAGCAGGATGGGCAGGCTGGAAAAGCCGAACGACTGGATCATGCTTGAACCCTTTCCTGGCCCTGCGAGAGAGGGGCGGCGATCCGGAAACGCGCCGGGTCCTTGCGGTGGAACAGCCAGAGCGAGATCAGCCAGTAGGTAAGGCGGAAGATGAAGGTCAGCGTCACGTAGATGGCGCCGGCCACCAGGAACGTCTCCAGGCTGCGGAACGTCAGGGACTCGACCTTGGAGGCGGCGAGCGTCAGCTCGCTGGCGGAGATGGCGCATACCACCGAACTGCCGAGCAGGGTCAGGGTCAGTTGGCCGGTGAGGGCGGGAAACACCACCTTGAGCGCGGGGACGATCACGACGTAGCGAATGGTTTGCAGCCGCGTCAGCCCGAGCGCCAACCCGGCTTCGATCTGCGATCTGGGGATGGCCAGGAAGCCGGCCCGGAAGATCTCAGCGGAATAGGCGCCGAGATTGAAGGATATGGCGATGATCGCCGAGCTGTCGGCCGAAAGCCTCACGCCGATGTAGGGCAACCCGAAGAAGAACAGGAAAACCTGGACCAGCAGCGGCGTATTGCGGATGATCTCAATGTAGGCGACGGCGATGCGGTCGAGCCAGCGCGGGCCCTCGACCCGGATGATGGCGACCGTGAGGCCGATGATGAGGCCGAACACGATACCCTGTCCCGACAGGAGTATCGTGTTGATCGTGCCATCCACGAACTCCGGCGCTCGGTCCAGAACGGGACCGAAATGCATTTGATATGCCATGTTGAACCTGCGAACGAAAAGCTAGACGGGAGCCCGGCCTGTCACGGCCGGGCAAGAGGTCGTCAGCGGCGGTAGCGGTCCGACCACCGCCGCCCGAGCGATCTCAGAAGGTCGGAAGCTTGCCGCCGGGGATCGGGACGCCGACCCACTTTTCATGCAAGGCACCGAGGCGCCCGGTCACTTCCTCGTAGTAGATGAAGTTGTTGAGCCACTGGTGCAGTTGGGTGGCATCCTTGCGCACGGCCATCGACCAGTAGAGCGTGAACAACGGAACCTCGGACTTCACTTCGAGATCTTCAAGGTTGCGCTTCTTGATGACGTCGCCGGCCACGGTGGCGACGGCGGCGGTGGCGTCCACTTGGCCGGAGATGAGGGCCTGCATGGCAAGGGCATCGTCGTCAAAACGGACGACTTCGAGGCCCTCGACGCCGAGGGCGCTGACCGCCACGTCCTGCGTGCTGCCCTTGGGGACCGACACGCGCTTGTTGGCGAGATCCTCGATCTTGGTCAGTGGCATGCTCTTCTTTGCCACGAAGCGCATTTCATAGGCGCCGTAAGGATTGGTCATCAGGAACAGCTTGGCGCGCTCCGGCGTCGCCGTCATGTGGGCGATCAGCATGTCGACGCGGCCGGACTCCAGGGCCGCTGCCCGCGAGGCATTGTTGACCGGAACCAGCTCGAGTTCGACCTTGAGGTTCTGGGCGACGTCGCGGGCGAGGTCGACGAGGAAGCCGTCAGTGTTGCCGCTGCTGTCCACGGTGTCGTAAGGGGGGATGCCGGTCAGGACGCCAACCGTGATCTTTCCCTTGGCGTCGATGTCGCCGATGCTCTGCGCCGCGGCAGGTCCCGCGCTCATCGCGGCGAACGCGGCGGCCATCATGGTGCCTCCAACCATGGCGCCAAGGCATTTCAGCACACTTCTCATCTTGATAACCTCCCTCAGGTTTCATCGTCCATGCGTTTCAGTCGGCAATTCCTCGGAGCCGTTGGACCAGATGCTGGATCGATGCGGCTAGAATAAGTTCTGATTATCGGATGTCAATTCCGAAAAACGGAATTGGAGATTTTTGAGCTTGGGGAATGGCCGATGACAACGGTCGGTTAGGCAGGCTGGAAAAGGTACATCTCTGACGGGAAAACGGTTCCAGTTGTCTCGCGGGCGGTCGACCCTGAGGAAAACGCCTCATGCGATTCGGAAATCCATTCCGTTCCGGAATCGCCACCAAAGAAATCCTCCTTCCACCTCGCTGCCGCCGCTCTCTGTGGGTGCGAGGACGGAAGAATTGCCTGCCCGGATGTCTTGGCGTCGTCTTTCCGTGCCGGCGATATGGCCGGTGCCATTTGCGTTCGCGGCCCCCGCCACGCAAGGCCCACAGATCGTGGTGCCCATGCATCCAGAACGCGCCCTTGGCAGGCGACAGGCTCATGCCCGCTGCCCTCAAGGTCCATTCGACTTTCGTCGCATTCCGAAAAGCGCGGCTTGCGGGGCGGTCGTCTTTGAGCATATTTCAATGCTACCACGAGGTAGCAAGTAAGGTTGTCAGCGTGACCAATCTCTCATCTCCGCTTTTCGTCGGAATTGACGTCGGCTCGGCCAGCGTCCGGGCCGGCATTTACGACGCGGCGGGCCACCGCTTGGCCTTCAGGGTCCGGCCGATCCGCCAGTTCCACCCCAAGCCGCTCTTCGTCGAGCAGTCCTCGGCCGATATCTGGGACAATGCCTGCATCGCCGTGCGGGAGGCCGTCGCGGCGGCGGGCGTCGATCCCGCCGGAATCGTGGCCATCGGGGTGGATGCGACCTGCTCGCTGGTTGCCTCCGACGCCGACGGCCGACCGGTATCGGTGGCCGAGGACGGCGATCCCGCCCGCGACATCATCATGTGGATGGATCACCGCGCCGGTGCCGAAGCCGCTGCGATCAACGCCACCGGAGACCCCGCGCTCGCCTATGTCGGTGGCGAGGTTTCGATCGAGATGGAGCTGCCGAAGGTCCTTTGGCTGAAGCGGCATCTGCCGGAGCGTCACGCCCGGGTCGCCCGCTATCGGGACCTTGCCGACCATATGGTGTGGCGCATGACGGATGCCGATGTGGCGAGCGTCTGCACGTTGGCCTGCAAGTGGAACTATCTGGCCCACGAGGAGCGGTTCTCGGTGGCGATGCTGGCGGCGGTCGGCCTCTCCGAGCTGACCGACCTCGTCCCCGAACGGATCATGCCGCTCGGTTCGTCGGCCGGTCGTCTTGGCGCTGCGCCGGCGGCGGAACTCGGCCTTGCGCCGGGTATCGTTGTGGCGACGGGCATCATCGACGCTCACGCAGGCGGCCTTGCGCTGGTGGGTACGCAGCCCGACGGCACGCTGGCGCTGATCGGCGGCACATCGAACTGCCACATGGTGGCGAGCCGGGATCCGGTGATGGTGCCCGGTGTCTGGGGGCCTTACTTCGGCGCCATGATCCCGGGCTGGTGGCTAGGCGAGGGCGGGCAGAGCGCCGCCGGCGCATTGCTGGATTGGACGGTGCGCCAATCGCCGGCCTTCACGATGCAGGAGACGCGTGCCAGCGCAGAGAAACGCCATGTGTTCGACCTTCTCAACGAAGAGGTGGCGAAGCTCAGGGCAAGCGAGACATATCCCTCCGCCGGTCTGCACGTGCTGCCCGACCACCATGGCAATCGTTCGCCGCGCGCCGATCCAGAGGCCCGAGGCTCGGTCGTCGGTCTCACTCTGGAGGATGGCGTGCCGGCGTTGGCGCGTCTCTACCTGTCGACCATTGAGGCACTGGCCTACGGCACACGCCACATCATCGAAACCATGAACCGCGCCGGTCATCGTGTCGAACGCATCGTCATGTGCGGCGGCGGTACTCGCAATGCGCTGCTGATGGCCGAGCACGCCAACGCCATCGGTCTCGATATCAGCCTCGTCGAGGACGATGACGCCGTCACGCTGGGGGCCGTGCTCTTGGCGGCCGTTGCCTCGGGCACGTTCGTCGACGTCCCGGCGGCCGCCGCCGCCATGGTCCGCCCCGGCAGAGTCTACGCCGCCGATCCGGCTACGCGTGCCTTCCACGACGCAAAATACGCAGTCTTTCTCAAGCTTTACGACCAGCAGGCCGAATGCCGTGCCCTGATGGCCGACTTTCGCTGAACGCGGCGATCACAAGGAGGAAACAATGGGTATACATGTCACGTTGCCGGCGAGCCCGGCGCTGCTCAAGCCGGCCAAGAACGAGGTGCTGTTCGTCACCAACGCCGACCTGCGCGAGAGCGCCAACGTCGAGTGCTGGCCGGTCGAAGCCAAGTACGAGGCGCTGCTTACCAAGGCGTTGGCCTCGCTGGGCAAGACGGCAAAGCGCGCCCATCCGATCAAGGCCGACAAGGGGCACGGCTTCATCGCTAGCCAGCGCGAAGGATCGGACGTGTTCGCTTCGATCGATCCCGATGCGCCCGTGATCGTGCTGCTGACCGCCTGGCAGTACTCGCACCATATCGCGCCGTCGCTGGCCACCCATCGCGGCCCGGTGCTGCTGCTCGCCAACTTCGACGGCACCTGGCCGGGGCTCGTCGGCATGCTGTGCATGGCCGGTTCGCTGACGGCGCTTGGGCGGACCTATTCCCGCCTGTGGTCGGAGAGTTTCGACGATGCCTTCTTCCTGACCGGCCTGAAGTCATGGCTGGAGACGGGCAAGGTCGAGCACGACCTTTCCTATCTCACCGACATCACAGCCGCGCATCCGGTCATGAAGAGCGAGGCCGGCAAGATCGGCGCCGCCGTCGGTGCCTGGTCGCTCCGGCACAAGGAGATCCTCGGCCTGTTCGACACGCTGTGCATGGGCATGATGAACGGCGTCTTCCCGCAGAAGGCGCTTTGTGACATCGGCATGCCGGTCGAAAGCCTGTCGCAGGCCGACCTGCTGGTCGAGATGGCCAAGGTGCCCGATGCCCTGCGCGAGGAATGCGTCGCCTGGTACGAGAAGCGCGGCATGACCTTCAAGTTCGGCAAGAACCCCGCCCTTGAGCTGACGCGCGAGCAGGTCAAGGAGCAGGCGGCGATGATGATCGCCATGGCCCGCTACGTCGAGCGCTTCGGCCTGTCCTGCGTCGGCGTCCAGTACCAGCAGGGTCTCGCACGCTCCTGCGCCGCCTCCGACTTCGCCGAGGGTGCGATCGGCTCGACGGAGCGCTTCCCGATCCCGGCAGAGGATGGTCACATCATCCGCGACGGCAAGCCGATCACCTGCGCCAACGAAGTCGACATGGGCACGGCCATTCCGCAGACCATGATGTTCCGCCTGCTCGACAGCCTCGGTCTGCCGTCGGAGACGACGCTGCACGACATCCGCTGGGGCAGCGACTGGAATGGCGCGTTCGTCTGGGACTTCGAGATCTCTGGCGCGGTTCCCTTCGGCCATCTCAAGGGCGGCATCGCCGGCGCCACCGGCTATCGCCAGCCGGCGATGTACTTCCCTAAGGGTGGTTCGACCATCACCGGGCAGGGCAAGGCCGGGCGGCTTCTCTGGGCGCGCGCCCACTATGAGGGCACGTCGGTGATCATGCAGATCGGCACCGCCCATGCCGTCGAACTGCCGGAAGAGGAGTTCGAGCGGCGGCGCAAGGCCACCTGCTACGAGTGGCCGCTTCTGAACGCCGTGCTCGACGGCGTCGGGCGGGACGAGCTGATGGCCGGTCATCAGTCCAACCACATCAGCATCGCCTATGTCGACGAAGACAAGCTCGCCGACGTGCTCAAGGCCTTCGTCGCCCAGGCGATCACCCAGAACATCAAGGTACAGGTCGCGGGCGACGCGCGAAGCCTGCTCTGACGACAAAGGCTCCCGCGTCCATCTCGGTCGCGGGAGCCGTCCTCCGGATTCGCCTTTGCCGGAACAAGGAGTATAAGCGCCCTCAGTCCCGTCGGTGGCAAAGCCAGCCTGCGGACGTCCCGCGAGATGGAGCTTGGCGAGACAGTGGCGACACCTCCCGATCGGAACAGACCCGCCTCGACCCCAATGACGCTCGACGAGGTGGCGGCCGCCACCGGCTTCTCGCGGACGACCGTTCGCTTCGTCGTCAACGGCCAAGCCGAGCGCTTTCGCATCAAGCCCCAGACGCGCGAGCAGATTGAACTGTTCATCCGCGAGCATGGCATCGTCATCGATCGCACGGCGCGCAGCTTGCGCCTCAAGCGCTCGGATGCCGTCGGACTTGTGCTGCCCGACCTGGCGAACCCCTTCTTTGCCCATCTCACGGCGGCGCTGGAAGACCTCTGCCATGCCGCCGGGCTCGTGCTCCTCACCACTTCCTCGCACGACGATCCGGCAGGCGAGGCGAGGGCCGTCGCGCGCCTTCTGGAGCGCGGCGTGGATGGAATGGTGATCGCCCCATGCTCTCCGGTGGCCGCCATCCCCAAGGCCAGCGGCCGCAGGTCCTGCGCCGTCGTCATCGCCGACCGCGCTTTCCCCGGCCAGCCCTATCCGATGGTTGTGACGGACAACGAGGCTGCCGGCCGCCGGCTCACCGAAATCCTCCTCACGGAGCGTGGAGATGCCGTCTTCCTTGCCGCCAGCCGTTGGCTGCCCAGCGTGGAGGAGCGTATCCGCGGGTTTCTAGCCGCCTGCGCCGACCACGGGCTGGACGATGGCGAAGCCCGGATCTTCAGCTCGGATAGCGACGATGTCGCCGCCGGCCAGCGCCTGATGACCGAGGTCATGGCCAGCCGGGGCGGGTTGCCCAAGGCATTCGTCTGCTCGTCGCTTCTGGTTTTCGAGGGGGCGCTGGAGGCGGCCGGAGCACGGGACGGGTTGCCGCCGGGCATGCTGCTCGGAACGTTCGACCATCATCCGCTCCTCGACTTTCTGCCCAACCGGATCGTCTCCGCCCGGCAGGATGAAAAGGCGATCGCCGAGGCCATCTTCCAGTGTCTCGCCGATCAGATGGAGGGGAAACCGCCGCGCGCTGAACGGCTGGTGATCGACAGCCGGATCTGGCGCAACGGCGATCGCCCATGAGCGGAGCCGTCACCGAGGGTCAGGTGAGGTAATCGGACCGCCAGTCGTCGGTAGCGCCAACGGCGCGTCCTTCGCCATCGAAGATGTGAGCGAAGCGGGGATCGACCGCCACCGAGATGGCTTCCCCCGCCTCCACCCGGCTGATGCCGCGCAGCGACAGGGTGAACTCCTCGCCGTTCGCCGTCGTCGCGTGGACGATGGTGCCGGAGCCGAGCACTTCGGTGGTGTGCACCTTGGCCGTGAGCCCGTTCGGCTTCGGTTCTGCGTGTTCTGGGCGGATGCCGAGCGACACGTCGCTGCCGTCGGCAAGCGAGATCTTCCGGCCGGGCAGGACAACGGCCGTGCCATCGGCCAGGATGACGGCCGGCGTTTCCCCGGCGCGGAAGCGTCCCTTCAGGATGTTCATCGGCGGGGCGCCGAGGAAGCGGGCGACGAACAGGTTGTTGGGGCGTGCATACAGCTCCACCGGCGAGCCGACCTGCTCGATGCGTCCCTCGTTCAGCACGACGATCTGGTCGGCCATGGTCATCGCCTCCACCTGATCGTGCGTGACGTAGACCATGGTGGATTTCAGGCGCCGATGCAGGGCGATCAGCTCGCCGCGCATCTTGACGCGCAGTTCGGCATCGAGATTGGAAAGCGGCTCGTCGAACAGGAAGGCCTTGGGCTCCTTGACGATGGCTCGGCCGATGGCGACGCGCTGGCTCTGCCCGCCGGACAGCTGGTTCGGCCGGCGGGCGAGAAGATGGCCGATCTGCAGGATCTCCGCCGCCTTGGCGACGCGGCTGGCGATCTCCGCCTTGGCCATCCTCTGGTTCTCCAGCCCGAAGCGCAGGTTCTCCTCGACCGACATGTGCGGATAGAGCGCATAGGACTGGAACACCATGGCCATCCCACGCGCCGAGGGCACCAGATGGTCGCAACGGCTGCCATCGATGTGGATCTCGCCGGAGGTAACCTCCTCCAGGCCGGCCATCATCCGAAGCAGGGTCGACTTGCCGCAGCCCGACGGCCCGACCAGCACGGTGAACGAGCCGTCGGGTATGACCAGATCGATGCCGTGGATCACTTCGAGGGCCAGGAAGGATTTGCGAACGTCCTTGAGTTCGATCGCAGCCATTATTCTTCTCCGAGCAACTGAATATCGCCAGCCGCGAGTGGTTGCGGCAGGGTGTAGGCCTTTTCATCGACAAGCACTGTCGGAACCGCCAGCCTGCCGCCATCCACCGTGATCGAAAGCTTTGTGCCGGTCCGGCGCAGCGTGCCGAAACCTTCGCCGACCGACCAGAACAGCACGAAGTCGCCCGAGGCCTTCGGGGCAAAGCGGAGTTCGCCGGCAACGAGGTTGGCGCTCAGTCCCGAGAAGGCGTTGACGAGTTGCCAGGCCGACATGGAGCGGGCGTAGTAGGACCCGCATTCGATGTCGCTCCAGGGGTTCCGCTCGGCGCCGCTGTGGCGGGCGCGGGTGGCCCGGACGACGTCCATGCCCTCGTCGACAAGACCATGCATGATCATGTGCGAGGCGGACATGTACTCGATGCCGGTCCAGACCTCCTCGGCATAGGGCGCCGCGATCATCGGTTGACGGATGCCCTCTGGGTAGGTGGCGTTCAGCAGCCCGCCTTCGTCCTCGAAGGCGTAGTTGCGGCAAGGATTGAAGTGATCCGCAAGCGTTCGCCGGAAGTTGTTGGCATGGACGGACTTCAAGGCCGTCTGCACGTGATCGGCATCGAGGAAGGCCCCCAGGCCCGAGACCTCGGCGTGCCATGCGCCGAGAATTTGGTCGGAGATGCAGCCTTCGCCCATCTGGTATTTGATCTCGCCGAACTCTTCCGACCAGTAGACATCCATGAAACGGTCGGCCAGCACGCCGGCGTTGCGGCCGACGTCGAACGGCTCCAGGATCGACTTGTCGCCGGGGTCGATCTTCTGGATGTACCAGCGGCCGTTGAACAGCTCGCTGTCGATATAGTCGGCGCCGGCCTTGCCCATTCGCCGCGTCTCGGCTGCCAGTTCGGCTTCGCCGAGCGCCTCGGCCATCTCGGAGGCTGCGAACAGGGCAGCGACATAGATGGATCCCAGCCAGGAGTTCGGGCCGAACAGTTCCATGTCCAGTGTCTGATGCTGGCGGCCGGACAGGATGCCGGTCTTGTCCGGGTCCCAGCGATCGGGATTTTCGGCCGACCAGGCGTATTCAAGCGCTTTCCTGACCTTGGGCCACTGCCGGCGGAGCCAGTCGGTGTCGCCGGACAGTCTCCAGTCGCGGAAGGTCTTGACGATGGCGCCGAAATGGCCGTCGGCGCACGGACCGATGACGTCGAAACCCGACCCGAGTGGCAGTTTCTGGCGGAAGGTCAGGCCGCCGGACGGCAGCATGTTGTAGTTGAACTCGGTCTCCCGCAACGTCCGCTCCACGGCGGGAAACAGATGCGGCAAAGCCTGCTGATAGTTCCACACATGGGTACAGCTGCCCTCGCAGGAGCCATCGTGGGTATGCTGCCCCTCCCAGCCCCAGAGTTCGCCGCCTTCGAGCCGGATCACCGTTGCCGTGCGCAGCAGCGCCAAGGTCGCACTGGCCGCATCCTTGACCTCGACCGGCAGCGTCGAACCGAACAGGCTGTCGCGGAAGGCGAAGGTGCGGGCGGCGAGGTCGTCCCAGCGGGACAGCGCGTCTCGGGCGCTCGCCAGCGAGTTCGGCCACACGGTCGAATAGTAGTTGGTCCAGTTCGGCGTCGGCCGGTCTGGAATGGCGCCGTCCGGCTTCTCGCGATAGGCCCAGTAGACGTCCCCCTTCGGGAAGTTCCAGGAGATCACGAAGCGGACGCGCCTTTTTTCGCCGGGGGCCAGTGACAGGCGAACGCCCAGCGTCGCGTGTTCCGGCTGCGCGTACATGTGACGGCTGCGGGGGTGATCGTAGCGGCGCGTCGGCAGGCGACCCGGGCGGGCGAACTCCTTCCAGTAGACGGCGAGATCGTCGAACCACTGGCCGCGGAAATGGTAGTCGGTATGCTCGATGAAGGGGGCGTCGGTGGCGATGGTGAGATCGCCGCGCGCGGCTTCGGCAAGATCGGGGTCGGCCGAGGACAGATGGAGGGCATGCAGGCCGTCGCTCGATACGAAGCGGTGGTCGCCGCTGTTCGAGCCATAGTTGCCGAGCGTGCCGGCCAGCGTGTAGTCGAGCCGATCCTTGCTGGTGTTGACGATCTCGAACTCCAGCATCGCCACCGGCATCGACGAGTTGCGGTCGTCGTGAGGAATGAATGGCGAGAAGGCGGTCAGCCTCACGCGGCCGGGAAAGCGCTCGTCGGAGAACACGAGGTCGGCGGTGGGAAAACGGCCGTAGAAGTCGACCGACCGGAAGTGGGGAACGCCGGCCAGCGTCTGGCGATTGGCGCCATGCCCGAAGCCGTCGAACATCTTGCGCATGCCGGGCGCGCCGGCCGGATTGAGGTCGTAAGGACCGTTGAGCACGCGGGCATCGACGAGGGCGCCGTCGCGTTCGGCCTTGATGGCGAAATGCGAGTAGCCATTGTAGCTCTGCAGTGCGGGCCGGTTGCGGATCGACCAGTCGATGAGACGGCCGCTGCCGGAAATGGAGAACCCGCCCGTGCCGAGGCCGCCCAGCGGAAAGGCGATGTATCGGGTGCGCTCGCCTCGGTAATGGAAGTGCGGCTCGATGGTCTGAAGATCATCCCACATTGTTGTTCTTGTCCTTTGAGATCAGTTCTTGATGCCGCTCATCGTGATGCCTTCGATCACGAACTTCTGGGCGAAGAGGAAGAGGAGGACGACCGGCAGCACCGACATGCTCATGGCCGCCATGACCAGACTCAGGTTTCCCGAGCCTAGGTAGCCGCGCAGCACGTCCATGGCGACGGGCAGCGTCATGGACTCCTCGCGACCGAGCAGGATGCGGGCCTGGAAATAGTAGTTCCAGGTCTGGGTGAAGGTGATGATGCCGAGCGCCGACAAGGCCGGCCGCAGTTGCGGCAGCGAGATGCGCCGGAAGATCTTGAAATAGCCGGCCCCGTCCATCAGCGCCGCCTCTTCGAGCGCCTTCGGCTGGCTCATCATGAACTGCCGCATCAGGAAGACGCCGAAGCTCGACGTCAGATACATCAGCGCGAGGCCGACCGGCTGGTTGGTGAGACCCACGCGGGCATAGCCGAGGTAGATCGGCAGGATCGTCACCTGAGCCGGAAACATCAGACCGACCAGCAGGATGAAGAACAGCGTGTCGCGACCGCGAAACCTGAGCCGGGAGAAGGCAAAGGCGGCGAGCGTGCAGGTCACCAGCTGACCGACGGTGACGAGGCAGGCTATCAGCAGCGAGTTGGCATAGATGCGCAGGAAGGGAACGCGCGAGGCCAGCACCGCCTTGTAGTTGACCGGGTCGAGGCTGGGCGGCAGGAAACTGGGCGGCAGCTGGTAGGCCTGCGACACCGGCCGGAACGACATCGAGAACAGCCACAGAAAGGGCAGCAGCATGCCGATGGCCAGAATGCCGACGACGACGATGATGGCCCAGTCGATGCCGCGCCGGGCCGCTTGGGTTTGAAAGGCGCCGCTCATTGATGCACCCACTTTCGGGAAAGAATCTGCTGCAAGGCGGTGATGGCCAGGATGATCAGCGTCATCACCACCGAGATGGCGGCGGCGTAGCCGATCTGGAAACTGCCGAAGCCCTGCTCGACGATCAGGATCGACAGCGAGCGCGTGGCATCGCCCGGTCCGCCCTGCGTCAGGATGACGATGGACTCGTAGACCTGCAGCGCGCCGATCGAGGCGTAGACGATGGCGAAGAACACCACCGGCGAAATGTAGGGTAGGGTGATGCGGAAGAACCGCCGCCAGGCCGGCGTTCCATCCATGGCGGCGGCTTCCATCAGCGACTTCGGCACGCCTTGCAGCGCGGCGATGAAGATGATCATGAAGAAACCGGTGTTCTTCCACACGTCCACGATGATGATCGACGTCATGGCGACCGAGCTGTCCGTGAGCCAAGGCACGCCGGGCAGGCCGAAAAGCCGCAGGTAGTAGTTCGCCACGCCAAGGTCTTTGGCGAGGAAATAGCTCCAGACGATGGCAGCGAAGGCGATGGCGATCATCACCGGCAGGAAGAAGGCGAGCCGGAAGAAATAGAGCAGCCAGGCCGGCATCGCCCTGTTGAGCGCCACGGCCAGAAGCAGGCCGACGCTGACGTTGAAGGTCACCGCGAAGAAGGTGAACCGCAGCGTGTTCCAGAAGATCTGCAGCGAGCGCGGGTCGGAAAAGAAGCGGGTGTAGTTTTCAAGGCCGACCCATCGCGATCCGAGCATCGGATCGTAGAAGGAGAAGCTCAGGATGATCGTCAGCGCCACCGGCGCCAGGACGAAGGTGAGGTAGAGGACGGAGGTCGGCAGCACGAACAGATAGCCGGCGCGCGCCTGGGCGCGCTCCAGATCCGACGGGCGTCGTTTGGAAAGGGGGGCTGCGGTCACGGCAGGTCTCGATGGTCGCCGCCCATCGGCGCGCCATGGCGGCCGGTGAGCGGACGTTCGGGGAAGAAAGGGGAGGGGGGACCGCCGGCGCTGGCTCGCGGCGATCCCGGTGCGGTGGTCAGCCGCCCATTTGCGCTTTCAGTCGAGCGAAGGACTCGTTCATCTCGGCATCGGCCGCCTGGCAGCCGGCGGCGATGGTCTCCTGGCCGGACATCATTGCCGTGTAGTGGCGAATGAAGATCTTCTCGATTTCCTGGAAGTTGGCCGGCGAAGGCACTGCGTGGGCGAACGGCAGCGTCTCGTAGTAGAGGGAAGCGCTGGGCGGGAAGGCGAGGAAGGCTTCCGTCGACGCCGCCGACTTGCGACCGGGCACGCCGCCGCCGCGCTCGCCCTGCTCGCGCTGGGTTTCCTCGGAGGTCAGTTCGAGCACCAGCGCCTTGGCGAGATCGGGCTGTTCGGTCTTGGCGGCGATAGCGTAGGCGCCAAAGCCGATGATCGTGCCTTCCTCGGTTTTCTTCGGCGGGATGGCGATGTCCATGTTGACCTTGTTGGCCTTGGCATTCTGGACGATCCACTGGCCGCGGCTGATCATCGCCACCTGTCCGGCCACGAACTGGTTGTCCATGGTCTCGGCGCCGGGGATGGGAGACGCGCCATCGACATGGATGAGATCGTGCAGGAACTGCAGCGTCTCGGCCACCTTGGGGTCGAGCATGTTGGACGCCGTCCAGTCCTTGTTAAGAATGCCGGTGCCGTTGCTGAAGAACCAGGACTGCGCGGAGAAGTTCTGGTTGGGCACTTCGTAGCCGAACTGCGTCGTGTTGCCGGCGCTGTCCTTGACGGTCAGCTTCTTGGCGGCTTCGCGGAACTCGTCCCAGGTCCAGTCGCGCTTGGGATAGGCAATGCCAGCCTTGTCGAACAGATCACGGTTGTAGTTGACCATGATGTTGTTCCAGGTGATCGGAATGAAGTTGATCACTCCCTTGTAGGCGCAGTGCTCGAACAGGCTCGGCGCGAAGTCCGAGAAGCTGGGATTGGCCTTGATGAAGTCGTTGAGCGGCATGAACAAGCCGCGCGCCGCGAACGACTGGAAGGTCTCGATGGCGGTACCGTAGACGTCGGCCGGAGATCCCGAGGTGAACTGTCCGATGACCTTGGTGACGTAGTCGCCCCAGCCGGTCGAAATCGGATCGATCGACACGATGACCTCGACGTTGGGATACTTCTTGTTGAAGCGCGCGATGGCGTCCTTGATGCCGGCGAGTTCCGCGTCGCCCCCGAACGCCTGCAGGCGCAACGTGGCGGAAACGTCGGATTGGGCGAAGGCGCGCGACAGGCTGAGGCCGGCCGCCAGTGCGGCCGACGACAGCAACATGCCGCGGCGGGTGATGTTGGTCATATTCTCCTCCCTAATGTCCAGAGAGCTCCTCAGCTCTCCATGAACACGAAACGTTTCGTGTTCAAATTCGCCGAAATCGCCCGATTTACGGGTCAAATCGTCGTTTGATTGCGCGAAACGTTTCGTATAATGCATATTCCAGAAGCCGTGGCAAGACAGTTGATTCAGGAGAGCAAGCGTGCCGACGATCAAGGATGTGGCAAAACATGCGGGCGTCGCCATATCGACGGCCTCGGCGGCTATAAACCGCTCGGCACCGGTCAGCGAGGAGATCATCGCCAAGGTCGAGGAAGCGGTGCGGGCCATCGGCTATATTCCGCATGGCGCCGCCCAGAGCCTGCGGAGCGGTCACTCGCGCCTGATCGGCCTGATCGTGCCCAACATTTCCAACACGCACTTCTCGATCATTGCCCGTGTGGTGGAGAACATCTGCCTCAGGGCCGGCTACATGTCGGTGGTGTTCTCGACCGGCCAGGACGACGACCGCGAGAACCAGATCTTGCGCATGATGCGGCAGCAGCGGGTCGCTGGCTTGATCATCGTGCCGACCCAGTCGCACGCCGAGCATGGAAAGCGCCTGAAGGCGGAAATCCACGTTCCCTCTGTCTTGCTCGACATGCCGGTCGAAGGGCTGACCTACGACGTCGTCAAGCTGGACAACATCGCGGCGACGCGGCTCGCCACGGCGCATCTCATCGATCTCGGCCATCGGCGGATCGGGGCGATATGCGGCTTGCCGGGCCTGCTCACGAGCCAGGACCGCCTCGCCGGCTATCTCGAAGCCCATGCGGCCGCCGGTCTTCCGATCGACCCTCAACTACAGGTGCGCGGCGATTACATGCAGCCGCGGTCTTTCGAGGCGACACGGGAGTTGATGGCGCGGCCCGATCGCCCGACCGCGCTGGTATCCTTCTCCAACGAGATGAGCATCGGTGCGATGCTGGCGATCAAGGAAGGCGGGTTGCGGGTGCCCGACGACGTGTCGCTGGTCGGCGTCGACGATTTCTACTTCGCCGGCCTGCTCGATCCGCCGCCGACCGTCATCCGCGTGCCGATCCACGAAATGGCCGAACGCTCGATCCGTCTGCTGCTGGAGGAGATCGAGAGCAAGCGTCCGCCGATGGGCAAGTTCGAGGTTTTCCAGCCCGAACTGGTGGAACGGGCATCCTGCCGGCGGATCGGCTGATCGGCACGATCCGCCGGCATTGGTTCACTCGGGAAGACGGCGTTTCGTCTCGGCGTCGAACAGATGCAGCGGGCCGTCGTCGAACGACAGCCGAACGGCCTGCTGTTCGTGCAGCTCGACGCGGTCCCGGAACAGGCCGACCACCTCTTCGCCGCCGACGTCGAACACGGCATAGGTTTCCGAGCCCGTCGGTTCGACCACCTTGACGGTGGCCGGCAGGCCGCCGGCATCCGTCAGGCGGACGTTCTCCGGCCGTTTGCCGACCAGAACATGTCGCCCCTCTTCGAGACCGATTGGAAGGGAAGCGGCGACCGTGCCGCCGTTGTCGAGCACGATGCCGCTTCCCTGGCGCCGCCCGGGGAGGATGTTCATCGAGGGGGAGCCGATGAACTGGGCGACGAAGGTGTTTTCCGGCCGGTCGTAGAGTTCGATCGGCGCGCCCGCCTGCTCGACGCGACCGGCCTGCATGACCACGATGCGGTCGGCAAGCGTCATGGCCTCCACCTGGTCATGCGTCACGTAGACCGTGGTGGTGCCGAGCCGCCGATGCAGCGCCTTGATCTCGGCGCGCATGGAGACGCGCAGCTTGGCGTCGAGATTGGAGAGCGGCTCGTCGAACAGGAACACCTGCGGGTTCCGGACGATCGACCGGCCCATGGCGACGCGTTGCCGCTGGCCGCCGGACAACTGGCGCGGATAGCGGTCGAGCAGCGGGGTGAGGCCGAGGATGTCCGCCGCCGCCTTGACCTTCTGGTCCTTCTCGGCCGCCGGCGCTCCGGCCAGCGTCATCGAGAAGGCCATGTTCTGCGCCACCGTCATGTGCGGATAGAGGGCGTAGTTCTGGAACACCATCGATATGTCGCGCGCCTTCGGCGGCAGATCGTTGACCACCCGGCCGCCGATGGAGATGGTGCCGCCCGAGATGTCCTCAAGGCCGGCGATCATCCGGAGCAGCGTCGACTTGCCGCAACCGGACGGGCCGACCAGCACGACGAACTCGCCGTCGGCGATGTCCACGGACACGCCGTGGATCACCTTGGCCGCGCCGAAGTTCTTGACCGCCTCGTGGATCGAGACCGATGCCATTTTATCTTCTCCCTGTTCGGTCTCAGGCGGCCGAAATGCTGACGTAGTCGGTCGACAGCGCACCTTCATGAATGACGAGGCCGATGCCGCCGTCGGCAAAGGCCGTGTCGCTCTCGTCGCGAGCTTCAATACGCGTGCCCCCGGCCACGGCGGTGATGGTGCTGCCGCTGACGCGCACGTCCATCGGCATCGCCTTTTCAAAGGCGAAGTCGAACGGCGTCTCGGCGAGCACCGATACGGCCTCGTCGCGCACCTTGACGATCTGCAGCCGGCCGTCCCGAACGAGGCGGATACCGTAATAGCGACGAAGGCCCTGGACGCGCACCGCAAGGCCGCCGTAGCCGCCGAGATGCACCGTGAGGTCGGTCTTCACCCTGTAATCGGTCCATTCCCGCGTGCCGTGGCTGACCATGCCTTCGCCGACCGCCTGGGAAATGCGGAAGCTCGGCGGGAACAGCTTGGAGAAGAAGCTGACCCCGTTGACCCAGGCCATGCGCCAGAAGTCGCTATCCGCCTTTGGCCGGCGCAGCGTGACTTCCGGCGTGCCGTCCCAGCGCAACCAGTCGATGAGCACGCGACCGTCGGCCCGTTGGCCCTTGGTGGTGATGGCGATGCCGATTTCGCCGATCGGCTGACCGTCGAACTCCGGCAGGCGCCACTCGAGAACCGCTTCGGCACCCGGCAACAGCTGCACCGGCTTGCCGTCCACATCGAGGAGGCGGTCCTTTTCGCCGAAGACCTTCAACGTCAGGCGGACGTCGACGGCACCCGAGTTGTCCTTCGGCGCGACCACGCGCGCACGCACCGTCTGACCGGGATAGACGGTCGGCGTCGCCATCAACTCGTAGGTGCGCATTTCCGTGACAGCGGGCGGCGCGAAGGTCGGCGTCGTCGCGGCGGCCACCTGGCCCGGCGCCAAGGCCGTGTAGGCTACCTCCAGCGCCCGGCCGTCGCCCAAGGCGCAGTTGCCGACCCGTAGCGCCGGGTTGGCGTTCGTCCTCGAGTCCGGCCGGAAGCCCTGGACGCTGCCCGGCAGCGAGAAGTGGAAGCGGGCGCCATCCTTGGGCAAGGGAAGAGGCGCCTCGCCGGCCAGCCGGAGACCGAGGTTTGCGACGTAATAGGCGATGCGCACGGCGTCGTTGATGCCGTTGCCGCCGTCGGCCGATGAGATCAGCAGACGGTCGGCGACCGGGCCGCGCCAGTCGGGGCCGGCCTCGATGCCGTCGAGGCCGAGCATCAGGCCGGAAAGGCAGCCGACGTTGCCGGCATTGCAGTCTGTGTCCCAGCCGGCGGTATTGACGATGCGCTGCGCCGCCTGGAAGTCGTGTGGTGCGTAGAGGATCGCCATGATCATCAGGGCATGGTTGGGCACGACATGGCAATTGCCGGGGAACTTGTCGTAGCCGTATGTGTCCTGGATGAGCTGCCGCGTCGTCAGCCAGTCGGGGTTCTCGGCGTGCCAGCGGCGGATGTCGGCGATCAACCGGGCGATCAGACAGTCCTTGGGAATGACCGAGAGACCGGTATCGATCAGGTGGTCGATATCCTTCGAGACGAAGGCTTCCGCCTCCATCGCCGCCCAGAGCGCGGCGGCGTGGACGGATTCGCCATCGTGGCTGACCTGACCGGCGGCGCGAGCCAGCCGGGCGGCGAGTTCAGGCTGGCCCGGCGCCACCATGGCCCAGCCGTCGATGAAGATCTGGGCGCCGATCTGCTCGGCCACCGTGACGCCGTTGGTGGCGATCGAGCCGGAATCGGGCGCCGAAATGCCGCGCTTGAGGTTGAGCCAGGCGGTGTGCTCGGTCGAGTTGCCGTTGCCTCCCCACCAGAGGATGGACCGGTGCTCGATCAGATAGTTGAGCCAGGACTTGCCGATATCTTCGGAAGAAAGGTCAGGCGAGACGCCGTAATCCTCAAGCGCTCTCAGGAAGGTGAAGGTGCCGGCGACGTCATCGTCGGTGACGACGAGATGCTGGCCGAGCCGCTCGTGGACGTAATAGTCGATGGGGCCGAGCTTCTCCATGATCTTGGCGTAGGTCCAGCCTTCGAAGGGGCGGCCGAGGTAGACGCCGATCAGCTTGCCAAGGACGCCGGCGTAGACGCGCTCGAGATAGTCGGAGGGAAGGGACATCGGAACTCTCCGGTAGGTGTTGCGGGTGGGCGCGGGTCAGCCTTTGACCGATCCGCCGGCCATGCCTTCGATGAAGCGGCGCTGCAGGGCGATGAACAGGACGATCACCGGCAGCACGATGATGAGAGCCGCCGCCATGATCTCACCCCAGTCGGAGGTGTACTGGCCGGACAGCAGGAAGAAGGAGACGACGGCGGTCAGCCGGTCGGTCCGTTGCAGGAAGGTCGTGGCGATCAGGAACTCGTTCCAGGAGTAGAGACCGATGATCAGCGCCACGGTGAGGATGCCGGGCGAGACGATCGGCAGCATCACCTTCGAAAACACCTGCCAGTGGGTGGCGCCGTCGATCAGCGCCGCTTCCTCGAGCTCCTTGGGAACGGCGAGGAAGTAGGTCCGGAGCAGCATCACCGCGAAGGGCGAGTAGATGGCCGTGTAAATCAGCGACACCGCGAAGACGTTGTTGATGAGCCCGAGCTTGGCGAAGCCGAAGTAGAGCGGGAACAGAAACAGCTGGATCGGGGCGGTGGTGGTGGCGAGCAGATAGAAGGTGACGATCTTCCAGCTCTTGATCTTGCGGCGCGCCAGCACGTAGGCGGTGAGCGAACCGGTGGAACAGACCAGAATGATGGTCATCGTCGCCAGCATCGCCGAGTTGAGCATGGTGGTGCCGAAGCGGGCGTCGTTCCAGGCCCGAACGAAGTTGTCCCAGCGATAGACTTCCGGCCAGGCGAGCGGGCTCTGGACGATCTGCGTCGCCGGCTTCAGCGAGTTGAGCACCAGGAGGGCGATCGGAAACAGCGTGATCAGCAGCAGGATCGCCAGAGCCGTGTAGGTGAGGACGAAGGTCGTCCGGCTTTCGATCAGCCTCATTGGTCGAACTCCTTCGCCTGCAGGCGGATGTAGACGGCGGTGGTCGCAAGGCCGAACAGGCTGATCACCACGGCCACGGCGGCGGCCTTGCCGACGGCGAGGTCGTAGAAGGCGCTGCGGTAGGCGAGCGTCGACAGGACTTCGCTCGAGAAGGCCGGGCCGCCCTGGGTCAGGATGTAGACGAAGTCGAACACCAGGAACGACCAGATGATGGTCATGATCATCATCAGCGTGATGGTCGGCCGGATGCCGGGCAGCAGCACATAGCGCAGCATCTGCCAGAAGCTCGCTCCCTCGATGCGGGCCGCTTCGATCTGCTCCTGCGGCACCTGTCGGAGGGCCGCGAAGAAAATGACGCAGAGGAAGCCCCACCAATGCCAGAGGTCGACGGCGGCGATGCCGTACAGGGCTGTCGACGGCTGCGTCAGCGGGTTGGGGACGGGAAAGCCGGCGCGCGTGACGAGGCCGGCGATGCCGGTGAGCGGCGAATAGATCATGCCCTGCCAGACACGAGCCGTGATGGCGGTGGCGATCACCATCGGCAGGAAGTAGATGACCTGGAAAAAGGCGCTGCCACGGCGGGCGATCAGCATCATGGTCGCGGCAAGCAACCCCATGGCGATGGGCACCGTGAGGAAAATGGCCGTCCAGATGATGTTGTTGCCCAGCGCCATCCAGAACACGCGATCGGCGAGGAGCAGCCGGAAGTTGGCTAGCCCGACGAACACCGGCATGCCGATGCCGTCCCAACGGCAGAAGGCGAGCGCGATGGTCAGCGCGGCGGGAATGAAGATGATGACGACGTTGATGAGCAACGTCGGGATCAGATAAAGGCGATGCATGGGGTGTCTCCGGCGAGCGGAAGCGGCCGATGCCGCTTCCATCCGTCGAGCTGGGGTATCACCCGGAACGGCAGGAGCCGGATTCCGGACGATGCGATCACGAGGGAGTGGAAGGGCGCACGTTTGCGAGAACGCACGCCACTCCGGGCGTTAGCGGGCCGGTACGGCCGGCACCTTGCCTTCCGCCTTTTCCTGCTGGAACGTGGCATCGAGCTGGGCGAGGTAATCGGCGACGGTCGCGCGGCCCAGCCAGACCTCTTCGATGCCGTTGATGAGCTGCGTATCCGTAGCCGGCGGCAGGAAGGTCCAGGACGTGTAGCCGTACTTGTTGTCGCCGACCGCGTCGGCCAGCGTCTTCATGGTGTCGGCATAGAGGGCCGGCACTTCGTCGCTGATCTTGACCATGCTGAGGTCTTCGAGCGGCGTGTTCCACTCGCCTTGCCAGACCGAGTTCATGGCGCCGTAGAATTCCGGCGAGAAGACGAAATCGATGGCGGCGGCGGCGCCATCGGGGTTCTGCGCGGCAGCGGCGATGGACAGGGTCGAGCCGACGCCCAGCGCATAGACCGGGGCACCGATGCCTTCGGCGCTCGGGAAGCCGACGAAGCCGCACTGGTCGGTCTTGTCCTTGAAATAGGACTGGATGTACTGGAAGTGCCAGGTGCCGCTCGGCAGCATGGGCGACTTTCCGGCGGCCATCTGAGCGAAGAACTGCTCGGTTTCGAGCGAGAAATAGTCCGGGCCGAAGTAGCCCTTCTGCCACCAGTCGTTCAGCTTGTTGATCGCCGCCACGAAGGGCTCGGCGGTCCAGGGGATCTCGCCCTTCAGCGCCTTGTAGACGTTTTCCGGCCCGGCGATCGAGTTGAGGACGATGGTGACGTAATGCTCGTTGTTGCCGCGCCAGCCGGCGTTGCCGGAGGCGAAGGGAACGAGCTTGGCCTTGAGCGCCTCGTCGGCCAAGGCCTCCATTTCGGCGATCGTGGTCGGAGCCTTCCAGCCGTTCTTCTCAAGCACGGCCTTGTTGTAGAACAGGCCGAGCGTCTCATAGGTCTTGGGCACGGCGTAGAGCTTGCCGTCGTACTTGCCCATTTCGAGGAACACCGGCAGGATCCGCTTGTTCCAGCCCAGTTTCTCGGCGTAGTCATCGAGGGCCAGCAGCTGGCCGGCGCGGGCCATCGGCGCCACGTAGCTCGGGCCGGCGGTATAGACGACATCCGGCCCGTTGCCGGACAGAAGGGCGACGCGCATCTGCTTGTCGAGTTCGGAGCCGCGATAGTCGATCGCCAGGCTGTAGTCCGGATGGGCAACGTTGAAGCCGGCCACCAGCACCTTGGCGATGGCCTCCTGCTGCGCCGGAGCGGCGCTTTCATACCACCACGTCACCGGCTTGCCGGCGGCGAAGGCCATGCGATTCATGAAAGGAACGAGAGACGCGCCCAGGCTTCCCGCGAGAAATGTCCGTCTGTCCATTGTGTCCTCCACCTTGTTGTTCTTCCCGGCTCGACGCGCTTGCTGTCTCGACTTCGTCGATCGCGCGATCCGGCTCCTCTTCCGGCCGGCTTTCAGGGCCGGCCGCTTCCCACCGGCAAACACCGACGGGCAAATTCTTCGTTCGAACGCGCCGCAAAGCCTGGGTTTCAGGCCGATGCGCGTTCGACAAGCTGAAAGCGGACCTCTTCCGTGGTCCCATGGGGTGGCCTCTGACCCCGCAGCCGCTGAAGCAGGGCCTCGGCCGCCAACTCGCCCATCCGTGCCTGGAACTGGCTGACCGTCGTCAGAGGCGGCGACACCAGACTCGCCGGTGAAATGTCGTCGAACCCGACCACCGCCACGTCCTCGGGAATGCGCAGCCCCCGATCGCGCAACGCCCGCATGACGCCGATCGCCATCAGGTCGTTGGCGGCGAAGATGGCAGTGGGCTCGTAGCCGCTTTCAAGAATGGATTGCGCGGCTGCGAAGCCGGCTTCCTCGCTGAAGGCTTCGGTGATGGTCACCGAGGGGACTGCGCCAGCCGTCGCCATGGCTTCACGGTAGCCTTCGACCCGCACGCGTTGCGGCCCCCCCGTGCCGGCCAGCATGGCGATCCGGCGATGGCCACGGCCGAGGAGGTAATCGACGACGGCATGGGCGGCCTCGTGGCTGTCGACATAAATATCGTCGATGGCGATATCGCCCCCCTTCTTGCGAGCCGATTCTATGCGCACCACCGGGACGCCCGCTTCGACCAGCGAGCGGAAATCCGTGGCCGTGAGGGTGAAGAAAACGCCGATGACGCCGTCGACTCGGCCTTGATGCGCCCAGTCGAGGAAATGACGTTCCCGGGCCGGGTCGCCGTCGGTGTTGACGGTTATGACGTCGTAGGCGCCTTCCTGCGCGACGGCCTGAACGCCACGGATCAGCACAGGATAGAAGGGGTTGGTGATGTCGGGGACGATGCAGGCGATGGTCATTGTCCGGCGCGTCTTGAGCGCCTGCGCAAAACGGTTCGGCGCATATCCGAGTGCCTTGGCTGCGTCGGTGATGCGCGTCCATGTGTCGGGTGACACCGTCGGCGCGCCGGTTCCGCTCAGCACCATGGACACAGCCGCTTGCGAGACGCCTGCCAGCTTGGCGACGTCTTTCTGCGTGGGACGCTTCATGGATTCGTTTCCGCCCGTAGTTTTATTATACGTATTAGTGATACGAATAATATAGCGGACGAAAACCGTCAAGCGGTGCTTCCGGAGAATTCGGTGGACACCGCAATCGGCCGGTCAATCACAAGATGTCCACACAAGGGAACAATCCTTCGCCCGGGGTGTTGGAGGCCATCCGTGAAATGCGAAAGGACCTGGCGATGAAAGGGATGATTGCCGCAATCGTGCTGGCTGCCGCCTTCGCGTCGGTCGGCCTGACCTTGGCCCAGGAGCCGCCGCCCGTGACGGCGCCGGTTCCCGGCGCGAACAGCTTCACAGAGGCGCAGGCCAAGGCCTGGATCGAGGGGGAGGGCTACACCAACGTTGCCGATCTCGTGCTGGGAACGGATGGTGTCTGGCGCGGCAGCGCGAGGCTGGATGATCTTCCCGCCCTGGTTCGGCTCGACTATCAGGGCAACGTCACCGAGCAGTGAGATGGGCTGGCCGAACCGCCTAGGAAGAGGCCGTGCCGGCCAGCGCGTCGGTCTAGATGAGATCGTCAGCTATTGGCTGGCTGAGACGCATCATCGGGTTTGGGGCGACGCGGAATCCGCTGCTCGCCCTGATCGGTGAGCGTCGGAAACTCGCCGGCATTCTCGACCGCTTCGATCGGCTCGCCATTGGTGCCTGTGTCGATGGGGAGTAGAGTCGACTCGTGGTTTTCCTCGACGGCAAGACTTTCGCGGGCGGTAAACCAATGCTGCTCGGCGCGGCCTTCCGGTCGCCCTTCCTCCTCCCAGAGCCGATAGGCTCGGGCACGGATTTCATCGTCGCGGTTGGCACCCATTTTCGGCTCCTTTTGCGTTCGCGAGTGAAACGTCGGAGGGGCGCAGAAGTTCCCGCTGGCTGCGGCAAAGGGGCGGCGATGGTGGAGTGCCGAAGTCTGCTTGGTCCGGCAGGCACGATCTTCAGCTTGCCGTTGTGACGCGAGCGGAAAAGCCGCATAAAGCAAGTCAGGCAGATCTGGGTGGCCGGGTGCTGTCGCGGAAGATCAGGTCCACCGGCCATACTTCCTGGCATTCGCTTGGGCTTTTGCCATCAATGAGGTCGGCCGCGATTTCGGCAATGCGTTCGCCGGCGCGATGGATGGACGAGAAGGTGGTGGTCAGCGGCGGGTGATGCGCCTCCGGCCGTATCGAGCTGATGCCGTCGTCATGGGCGATCACCGATATGTCGGAGCCTATCGCCAGCCCGCGGTCGCGAATGGCGCGGCAAGCGCCGATGGCCGAGAAGATGCTGGAACAGATGATGGCGGTCGGCGGGGTTGCGCTCGCCAGCATGTCGGCCGTCAGCCTATATCCGGCCTCGTCGGTCATGATGTCGGACCGGTTGAGGGCATCCGATGCCTCCAGCCCGGACCGAAGGAGGGCGGAACGCCAGCCGGCTTCGCGGTCGACGGCGAAGGCCTGGCGCACGTCGCCATTGACGAGGCCGATGTGCCGGTGACCGAGGCCCACGAGCAATTCGGCAGCTTGGCGGAAGGCGCCCTCGTTGTCGATGTCGAGAAAGGCGTATGGCAGCGCCGACTTGGTGCGGCCATGCACCACGCAGGGGATGCCGAGCTTGTCGAGCAGTGGAACACGCTGATCCTCGATGAGCGGGCTCGAGAGCACGACGGCATCCACCGAGCCTCTCTGGGCGAGGCGGCGATAGCTCGCCTCCGCAGTGTCCAGGCTCGCGCTGACCAGAATGTCCATCTGCCGCCGGGCCGCGCTGTTGGTGAGGCCGGACAGGAAGTCGGTAAACAAGGGATCGAGCAGCGGGTCCTTGTCGGAAGGGAAGACGACGCCGATCGCTCCCGAATGCCCGGTCGCCAGCCGATGGGCGCTGGCGTTCGGCGAGTAATCGAAGCGTCGCGCGGCCGCGAGAACCCGCTCCCGCGTCTCAGGGCTGACGTCCTGATAACCGTTGAGGGCGCGACTGACCGTGCTCTGGGAAAGCCCGAGGTGACCTGCCAGTTCCTTGAGGTTCATGAAAGCGCCGGTGGGTGTGCATAATAGGGCGCCTGTATAGCGCCCGAGCTCGGAATTGTACAGCGCGTCAAGATTACAAAAGCGCTTTCATATGGAAACAAATCTATTCAAATCAAAGGGGTAGAACTAATCCGATCCGACAAAAGTATTATAAATACGTTGGATAAATGATGGACTGTGGCGTGGATAAAAGCATTGACAGGCGGACGAGGGCGATGTTACGGGAACAAAAGCGCTTTTGAAGAGATCCGATCGGTGATCGGGCAGTATAGGGGAGGGGTGCCGATGAGCGCTCCCTTGTTGACGCTGGGCGACCTTGGCGCGCGTTTCGCACGGCGACCGGAAAGCGTTCTCGATCTGGCCGACGATATCGCCACCCGCTTTGCCGCGCTGGGCGATGCCCATGTTCCCGCCCCTCTCGGTGCTGCCGCTCGAAATCTCCTCGCCCGTTGTCCTGATCCGTCCGCTCTGCCGCTTTGGGGCGTGCCTTACGTTGTCGGCGCCAATATCGACGTGGCAGGGCTTCCAACTTCGGCTGGTCTGTCGGCGCTCGACTTCCTGCCCGATTTCGACGCCGTCCTCGTGGAGCGGCTGCGCGCTGCCGGCGCTCTCTTGGTCGGCAAAGTGCCAGCCGATCCTCTCGACCTTGATGCGCCGGCCTTCGGTTCGTCGGAAGCGGTCGCTGCCGGCCTTGCCGCCTTCGCTATCGCCAGCGACCGGGCCGACATCGCCGGCCACGGGGTGGTCGAGGTTCGGCCGACCCCGGGGCTGATTTCCCTGGATGGCCTCTTTGGCATTGCCCCGGAACTCGACGATGTCGCCATCCACGCGGTTGACGTAGCCGGCGGCGCGGCGGTGCGCACGATTATCGGATGGTCCGGACCGACGGGGCTCAGGGCGCCCAAGCGGTTCGCCCGGCTTGGCCTGCTCGGCGGCGACAAGTCCTCAATGGTGCGGGACATCGGCGAGCGGCTCGGCCTGAAGACTGTCGCTGTGGATGCGGCGCTCTTTGCCGAAGCCGCTGCCCTGATGGAAGACGATATATGGCTGGCCCAGCGGCTTGATGACGTGGCGACGGCCTTCGTCGAGCGGCCGGACCTGTTTCCTCCCCGCTGTCGGCGTCGCCTTTCCCTGGCGCTGGACTGTCCCGCTCGCCAACTCGTTCAGGCTCAGCGTTGCCTTTCGGCGCTGCGTCGGCAGATCGACGCGGCCTTCTCGGATATCGATCTGCTGTTCGTCCCGCCCGCATTCGGCTCGGCCACCTTCACCAGCGCATGCGGCCTCACCGCCGTCGTGCTGCCGGACGGCGGCGCGCTGGTCGGTGCCGGCGGAGATGACGACCGTCTCGCCGCCGCGGCAGCTACCCTCATCGTTCCCAACCCATCGAGGTCCACTCGTCCGATTGACATCCAGGCGTCATCGCCGTTGGCTCATCGGTAGCAGGACCGAAGCTTGACGTGTGCCGGCTGCTTGGTCCCGACGGGGCCGCGTACGCCGGTGTTCGACCATTCCAAGGAGACTGAAGTGACTGCGAATCCCGCCCCGACGCTCTCGTCGCTGCCCACCGATCCCTGGCGTCTGGTCGAGACCCGCTGGGATGCCGACGCCAGTCTGCTGCGCGAGACGCTGTTCGCGCTCGGCAATGGCCACATCGGTACCCGTGGCAGTCACGACGAGGCCTGGTTGGGCGAGGCCGATGCCAGCATGGAAGGGACCTACGTCAACGGCTTCTACGACACCGAGGCAATCCGCTATCCCGAGAATGCCTATGGCTTCGCGCGCATCAACGAGTTCATGCTCAACCTGCCCAACGCCAAGGGTGTCGAGATCGCCGTGAACGGCGAGCGCTTCAACCTCGCGACCGGTGCGATCCTCGCCTACGAACGCAGCCTCGATTTTCGCGAGGGCGTTCTGGTCCGCAGCGTAGACTGGAAGTCGCCGGCCGGCCGGCGGGTGCGCATCGTTTCCAAGCGGCTCGTCAGCTTGTCCCGCAGTGCCATTCTCTCCCAACAGGTAACCGTGACGCCGCTCGATGCCGACGCCAGCATCGAGTTCGTCGCCACGCTCAACAGCAGGGTGCAGGGGGGCGAGGAAAGCTTCGATCCCCGCCTTGGGTCCGGTGCCTCGGCCAGGGCGCTTAGCGTCGTGGAAGCCAACGCCGGCCCTGGTCGGTCGGTCCTGGTCTCGCGAACCCACAATAGCGGGCTGACGCTCAGGATCGAAACGCGGGTCGGTCTGGTCGGTGGTGACGCCGGTTCGAGCGAGGCGTCGGAGACGAACGGCGTCCTTTCCCAGCGGTTCGGCGTCTCGGCCAAGGCCGGCGAAACCGTCACACTGGAAAAGATGACCGCCATCGTCACCAGTCGCGACGCCCCGGCCGACGAACTGGCCGCCCGCGCCGACGAGGCACTGAATGGAGCGCTTGCCGTTGGCTTTACGGGTCTCGCCGACGAACAGCGCACCCGCCTTGCTGCCTTCTGGGAGAAGGCCGACATCGAGATCGAAGGGGACGACGCCCTGTCGCAGGGCCTCCACTTCAACCTCTATCACCTCTTCCAGTCGATCGGCCGCGATGGTCGCACCAACATCGCCGCCAAGGGGCTGACGGGGGAGGGCTATGAAGGCCACTCCTTCTGGGACACCGAGATCTATGTCCTGCCGGTCTTCCTGCGCACCATGCCTGAGCTGGCGCGCGCCGTGCTTCAGCACCGCATCGGCTATCTCGACAAGGCGCGTGCCCGCGCTCGCGATCTCGGCCACATCCGTGGCGCGCTCTACCCCTGGCGGACCATAACCGGCGAGGAATGCTCGGCCTATTTTCCGGCCGGAACGGCGCAATATCACATCAACGCCGACATCGCCTTCGCCATCAAGCAGTATGTCGAAGCCACCGGTGATCTATCCTTGCTCGCCGATGGCGCGGCCGAACTGGTGTTCGAAACGGCGCGCGTCTGGGCGGATCTCGCCCATCTCGTCGACGGTGCCTTCCATATCGACGAGGTGACGGGGCCGGACGAGTACACGGCCCTCGTCAACAACAACTTCTACACCAACGTGATGGCCAAGACCCATCTGGCCTTCGCGGCCGAGATTGCAGGATGGATGAACCGGGAGAAGCCCGAGGCGTTTGCCAGGCTCTCCGAGCGTATCGACCTTGCCGGTGAGGAGATCGCCCACTGGTCCGACGTTTCGGACCGGTTGCGGCTGCCCTACGACGACAAGCTTGGCATCCACGCTCAGGACGATGTCTTCCTGTCCCGCAAGGTGTGGGACTTTGCCGGCACGCCGGCCGAAAACTATCCGCTGCTCCTGCACTACCATCCGCTGGTGATCTACCGTCATCAGGTCTGCAAGCAGGCCGACGTGTTGCTCGCCCTGTTCCTGCGCGGCGAGCTGTTCTCCAAGGCCGTGAAGCGGCGCGACTTCGACTATTACGAAGCCATCACCACCCACGACTCCTCGCTCTCCACCTGCATCCACTCGATCATTGCCGCGGAAGTCGGGCTGGATGAGCGGGCCTATGAGTTCTTCATGGATGCCGCCCGCATGGACATCGACAACAGCCATGGCAACACGTTCCACGGCGTCCATACGGCGGCGATGGGCGGCACGTGGATGAGTGTCGTGCATGGCTTCGCCGGCCTGAGGGCGATCAAGGGCGAGCTTCACTTTGCGCCGTCGCTGCCGAAGAGCTGGAGCCGCTATCGCTTCCGCCTTGTCGATCATGGGCGGACGCTGGAAGTCGCCGTATCGGCGGCCGGCACGGAGTTCCGGCTCGTCGAGGGCGAGGCCATTCGCCTGTTCCATCGCGGCGAACCGGTTGACCTCTCGGCAGCCGAGCCGACGCGCCGTGTGGCCTTGCCGAAGATCTTCGATAAGAAGCCCTTCAAGGCCGTCGTCTTCGATCTCGACGGCGTCATCACCGACACCGCGCGTTTCCATCACCTCGCCTGGAAGCGGTTGGCCGACACGCTCGGCATCGGTTTCGATGACGAGCTTGCAGAGAGTCTCAAGGGCATCGATCGCCGCATGTCCTTGCAGATGATCCTCGACAAGGGGGGTGTCACGCTGGAGCCGGCCGAGTTCGACCGCCTCGCCGACATGAAGAACGTCTGGTACAAGGAACTTATCGGTACCATGACCCGGGATGACCTTCTGCCCGGCGCCCTCGATACGCTTGAAGCCGTGCGCGCCGCCGGTCTCAAGATCGGACTCGCATCGGTCAGCCAGAACGCCCCGGCCATTCTCGACCGGCTCGGCATTGCCGACATGTTCGATACGGTGGTCGATGCGCGCCTGCTGAAGCGGGGCAAGCCCGATCCGGAAATCTTCCTGAAGGCGGCGGCTCAACTCGGGGCCGATCCGGCCGACTGCCTCGGCGTCGAGGACGCGGTAGCCGGTGTCGCCTCGATCAAGGGGGCAGGCATGGCGGCGCTGGGGATCGGCAAGTCGTCGGTTCTGACCGAAGCCGACGCGATCATACCCAGCCTCGACGACTTCGTGCTCGCCGACTACGTCGCCTGAGGGGCATCGACATCGGGCGGCCGACGCCGTGCGGGCGTCGGCCGCCCTTTACGCCACGTCCGATACTGGAATCCGGATGCGGCAGATGACGCCTGTCGGCTCGAAGTCCAGCGTAGTGCCGCCATGTGGCGAGTAGGAGAGGCTCCGCGCGATGACGGTATGCCCGAAACCCTTGCGGGAGAAGGACTTCACCGGCGGTCCGTCCTTCTCCGTCCACGTTACCTCGACGTAGGGCGCATCCGTTTTGGGGTGAATTTCCAGGTCGATTGAGCCCGTTTCCGCCGATAGCGCCCCGTATTTGGTCGCGTTGGTTGCGAGTTCGTGGAAGATCAGGCCCAGCGCGATGGCGGCACGCGGATAGAGGCTGAGATCGGCGCCGGTGATGTTGATGCGGTCGCTGCTGGTTTCCGTATAGGGCGATACCTCGGCGCTGAAGATCTGGCGCAGCGACAGGCTCTCCCAGGAGGCGCCGGCGAGCAGGTTGTGGGTGGCCGCGAGGGCCTCGATGCGGCCGCTGAACGACCCTTGAAACCCTTCCAGCGTTTCCTCGCTGGCGGCCGTGCGTTTGCTGATCGACAGCACCAGCGCCAAGGTGTTCTTGACGCGATGGTCGAGCTCGCGCATCAGCAGATGCATCTGCCGCTCGTCCTTCTTGCGCTGGGAGAGGTCGACCAGGGTCAGCACGCAGCCTTCGGGCCCGTCGTCCGATATGTTGAGCGGCGCGGCGCTGACGAGAACGTCCCGCGCGCCGGGCGACATGGGAGCGAAGGCTTCGATGCTGCGAAGCGGCGTTCCGGAGAGCGAGGACTCGACCAGCTCGCCGATCTCCAGGATGCCGGTCGCATCGGGAAACTTGAGCGGAATTGCCGCATCGAGCCGTGTGCCCACCAGCTTCTCGGTCGACAGCGCCTCGGCGGCGAAGTTGGCGTGGGTGATGGTGAGCGTGCGGTCGCAGACGATGACCGCCTCGTTCGCCGAGGCGATGATCGCATTGGCGATCCGTTGCGCTCGCTCCGCCGCTTCGGCACGGACGCGTTCGGTCAGGTCGGAGAAGGTGACGGCAAAGCCGCGCACCGTTCCGAGATGCACGGGGCGGGCGGAAACGAGGTAGTTGCGTTCGACGCCTCGCTCAAGGAAGGACACCGAAACGGGCGCCGCATCGTGACTGTCGGGGCTGACCAGTCGGCCGATGAGTTGCGACGCCGGCCCGGGAAGGATCTCGGAGAGGAGCTTGCCCTTCAAGCGATCCCAGTCCTCGGCGAAGATCTGACGGAAGCGGGCATTCGAATAGAGAAGGCGTCCGGCGGAATCGACGGCGACCGCACCGGGCTCCATGGCCTCCATGAAGTTTCTGAACGCCGAGGCGTCGTCGCCGATGACGAGAACCTCGTCCTTGCCTTCCCCTCCGACCACCACGGCGTCCACACTGCCGTCGCGAATGGCGGCCAGCGTCTCCTCGGCCTCGGCCGCCCGCTGCCTGAGGTCGTCGATGAGGCTTTGCAGCGCCTGTTCCTGAGAGTTCCGCATCATTCGACCTTGAGGTTGATCAGAACCTTCTGCTCATCGGAAAGATCGCCGATAATCTTTCGGATGGGAATGGGCAACTCTCTGACGAGAGTGGGAATCGCCACGATCTTGTGCTCGCGGGCGAGTTGCGGGTTCTTCTTGAGGTCGATGACCTCAATTCGATACTTTCCAGGCAGATGTTCCCGGCAGATACGCTCGAGGTTCGAGATGGCTGCCAGGGACTTGGGGGTTTCGCCCGCAACATAAAGGATCAGCTTGCGCGTGGAGGCCTCTTCCGTCGACATCGACATTCCCTATCAGTTGCCGCGAGATCTGCGCATCTCGGCTTCATCCGTCTCAATTTGTGTGCGGCGATCCGTTTCCAATTGCACGAGCCCCTGCAGTTCGGCCTCGTCGGCTTCCAGTTCGGACCGTAGAACCTCGATTTGAGCCAGCGTGCGCCGCCGTCGCTGCTCGATCAAATGCTGAGCCTTCTCGGCCTCGATCTCGCGCCGCTGTTCCCGTCGCCGCTCTTCGGCCTCTGCTATGCGTCTCGCCGCCCCGGTCAGGGCTTGGCCTTGGCCAACGTAGGGCAACACGAGACGGATGCCATCCTCCTCCATCACGAACTCCCGCACCTGGTTGGAGTGGCGGAGGCCACGCGCCTTGAGCAGGTAGAGCTCTCGGTTGAACTCGCCGTTGGACTCGCGGTTGAGCAGCAGGATCCAGGCGTCCATCAGCGAGGAAAGTCCGGACTCGGTTTCGATCACCGTCTGCCCGCTCTGGGTGAGATGGGTCAGAACCCCGGTAATGCCTTCCGACTTCAGAAAGTCGACGATGCGCAGCAGCATGGCGTGCACTTCCGTCCGGTCCCCGGTTTCGGTGAAGGCCGACAAAGGATCGAGAACGAAGACATCCGGGCGGAATGCCAACGCTTCCCGCAGCATCAGCGCGAGATGCATTTCAAGGCTGTAGAACGTTGGGCGCGCCGCCACATATCTCAGCTTGTCATCGGCGATGTGCTTTCCGAGGTCGATGCCCAGCGAGCGCATGTTGCGAACCGTCTGGTCCTGCGACTCCTCGAAAGAGAAATAAAGGGCCTTCTGACCCGCTTTGCAGGCCGCGTCCACGAAGCACGCCGCAAGGGACGATTTTCCCGAGCCGGCCACGCCGGAAATGAGAATGCTCGACCCGCGATGAAAGCCGCCACCTCCCACCATGGCGTCGAGATCGGCGACGCCCGTGCTCACCCGCTCGTCGAATACCCGGTGATTGAGGCCGAGCGAGGAGACCGGCAGCACCGAGAAGCCGCCCTGATCGATCAGGAACGGGTACTCATTGGTTCCATGACTGGAGCCACGGTACTTCACGATCCGGAGCCGTCGCGTCGAAATCTGGTTTTGGACGCGGTGATCCAGCAGCAGGACGCAGTCCGAGACGTATTCCTCCAACCCCTGCCGGGTCAGCGCTCCGTCGCCCCGCTCGCCGGTGATGACCGTCGTGAGGCCGCGATCCTTCAGCCAGTCGAACAGGCGGCGGATTTCCGCACGCAGAACGGCCTGGTTGGTGAAGGCCGAAAAAAGGCTCTCGATCGTGTCGAGGACCACCCGTTTGGCACCGATGGAGTCGATGGCAAGTTCCAGACGCAGGAACAGTCCTTCGAGGTCGAAGTCGCCGATCTCAGCCACTTCCGACGGATCGACCGCGATGTGCTCGATGACCACCTTCTCTGTCTCGATCAGCACGTCAAGGTCGAAGCCGAGCGATGCCACGTTCTCGATAATATCGCTCGGGCGCTCCTCGAAGCTGACGAAAACGCCGGGCTCGTCGAGCTCACGCGCGCCATGAACAAGAAAGGTCGCTGCGAAAAGCGTCTTGCCGCACCCGGCGGTGCCGCAGACGAGCGTCGGCCGTCCCTTGGGAAGACCGCCGAGCGTGAGGTCGTCGAAGCCGGAGATGCCGGTGGGGGACTTGGCGAGGGATTTCGTCGAGAGGCGACTATCGGACATGTTTTACTCGCGAAGGGAAACGAAGCGAGGCGCAGTCCAATCCGTTAGGGCAAGAACAGGCTCGCCTACTTGCGAATTGGTCTCAGCTTTAACAGGCCTGCGGCTCGTCACAAAACGATTTCGGAAAATGGGCACTGGTCTTAAAGTGGGGCTGCCGAACGCCCCGCCAACAGGTTGGCACGCAATTATATTCAGGAAATGGAATGTGGTCGACCCGCAATCGACCCGCCGGCCTCGCCGAAGGACACGAACGCGGCCATACCCGCCGGACCCAAGGGCTCAGAAGGGGTCGGGTGGCGCGTTTTCCGGGGGTTGATGCTGTTCGGAGCGCTGCTTTTTAAGCTCCTGCTCGGCAGACATGAGGAGCATGACGAGTACCGAAGCTTCGAGGGCCTTTGCCGCTTCGATAAGGCGGGGCAGTTCGTGGCTGAGTGTCAAAGCTTTCTCATCCATCGCCATCTCCGAAGATGCTCGAGACGATGCGACATCGTCCTCGGTACCTGCCCTACAGCTTATGCTCGTCCTTGAAGCCGGAAAAGAGGGTGCCAAGCCCTCGCTTTGCCGCCAGACGATCGATCTCGTCCGGAGGGAGGTAATCCTCTCCGAACCAGGGGTATTTCTCCTGATCGAACGAAGCCTTGATCCAGTCGATGGTCTGCCTCATATGGCGAAATTCCACGATATCAGGATGATAGCAGAGCCAGATATCCCGCTTCAGCATGTATTCGCGGGCGACGTGGTGCAGCTTATGGGTCACCAGCCGGGCGTAGGTCGGCAGAGCCGTCACGCCGGCGCCATGCGTCGCGGCCAGGACCTGTGCCGACGCGGTGTTGACCCGCAAGGCGACGAAGCTGCGAGTGTCGTCTTCCGGCAGTTCGTCCTTGAGTGCCCCGCTCTGGATCTGAGGAGCGCTGATCTCGATGAAGCGGTGGCGGGGAATGTCCTGTGACGTCTCGATGATGCCATTGCGGGAGATGTAGTCGCCGGAGGCGAACAGGACGATGTGAAGCCAGCCGAGGCGGACCACCTTCAACTCCTCGTCCGCCGGCCGTTCGAGCTGGACCGCGATGTCCACCTCCAGTCCGGACACGTCGGGCACGCGCATGTCGTTGCGGAAATCGACCTGGATCCCCGGTGCGCGCTCGAACAGATCCACCAACCGGGGAACCAGCCAGAAGGCGCCGAGCCCTTCGGTGGCTCCCACCCGAACCGTGGCCCGAAGGCCGCGCTTGGAACGTGACGACAGGCGGGCAAGCGCGCGCGCCTGCTCTAGCATCGCCTGCGCCGTTTCCTCCACCTTGCGTCCTTCTTCGGTGAGTTCGACCCCCTTCGCCGAACGGGTCAGCAATACGGCGTTGATCTTGTGCTCGAGTGTTTCGATGCGGCGACGCAATGCGTTGACGGACACGCCGCTTTCCAACGACGCCGCCCGGAAGCTGGAGAGTCGCGCAACCAGCAGGAATACGCGGACGTCATCCCAGTTGATATCCAGTTCGGCCGGTCCATCACCGTGTTCCATCTACCTCACCACCCCGCGTCAAAATCGGATGCACGGAACAGCCTCCGAATTGGCTACGCTTAAATCCAGATTGAAATGGGATGTGCTCATTGAGAACGAGGGGAACAATGAATTCTCACGCTCGAAATTACGAACAAACACCCGATTTCTATTCGTCCCGCCACATTGATCGTATCGATTACTCGAAATACGGCCGGAACATTTCTGTCTTCAGCCCCTCCAGCGAAATTATTGCAGATCTCATGAGAAAAGCGACCCCTGAAATTCAAGGGGTTGCCAGTCTTGAAACCGTCATGCGCATCTACACGCGCAATCCCGACACCATCCTGGCCATCGGTCGCGGTCAGTGGCGCGAAAAGGCCGGCAACGGGCCTCTCGGCTTCGTTTGTCTCCTGTCTCTCAATCAGGATGGCCTCGATGCCCTCTTCGATGGTCGCATGGACACCGGTGCCCCTGCCGATCGCTTCATCGCCCGTCAATGGGAGAAGCCGGTCGCCATCTACTTTTGGGGCATCTACATCTCCCCGGCGATTGCCGGCGGCATCTCGCTCGTCATGGAGCGCCTGACATCGGACAAGTTCCGCGGTTTGCCGGTGTTTTGCAAGGCTGCCAACGACAAGGCCCGTCATCTGTTCGAGAGCATCGGCTTCACGATGGGCGCCCGGCACGGCGACACCTATGCCCCCGGTATCATGACCTGCCGCCGTCTGACCGACGAGGAGCGGCAGGACGAGTTCGATATGCCGCGCGCGCCCTACGATACCTGGCACCCTGGTGCCCCTGGCGTGACCGGCCGGCGCAATGCGGTCGGCATTACCGTCGTTCACGACGTCAACCAGCTTCTGATGGTCCATGCCATCCGGGCGGCCACCTACCTTGCAGAACAGTCCATTCCCTTCGCCGAGGATGTCGACGGCAACGACCTCACCGCGACGCACCTGCTCGGGTTCGTTGGTGACGAGCCGGCCGGCTGCCTGCGCATTCGCTACTTTGCGGGGTTCGTGAAACTGGAGCGGTTGGCCGTGTTGCCTCGCTTCCGCAAGAGCCGGCTGGCGTTGAAGCTGGTGAAGGCGGGCATCGAACTCTGCCGCACCAAGGGCTACACGCGCTTCTACGGCCAGACCGCGGCGAATGTCGCTCCCATCTGGCAGCACTTCGGTTTCGTCCTGCGCGAAGGCACGGGCATCAACTACCTGACCGACGAAACCTACTACGAGGCCGATCTTGTCGTTCCTCCGGCCGAGGACGCGCTGTCGCCGGACTCCGGCGCCGCCGTGCTCGTGCGGCCGGAAGGGCAGTGGAATCGGCCCGGCATCCTGGAAAGAATATCGGGTGATCAATGAGCGCTAAAATCGACGACCCCATAATGGACGAGCAGACCTATGCCGGTGACGTCCATCGTCCCATGAACATCCGGGCGATGATGACGATGATCGACTATCTGATGCCGCAGGCACGGGAAGTCAGCGTGTCCGCCGCTCTGCTGCTCGGCCTCGCCAACGCGGAACTCTCGGGCCTTCTGGCCCTCCAAACGGATCCGGACGTCGTCGATCTCGACGAGCGTCGACGTCGCCATTGAGCGTGTCGGTATCGTTCAGCCGTCGTGACTGGCACGCGACATGGAGATGACGAGATCGAGCAGGTGTCGGCGAACGGTCGGATCGCTGATGCCGAGGAAGGCGTTGTTGAGCTTGATGCCTTCCGAGCTCTTCACGAACTGATCGAACTCGTCGGGCGCCGAGGCGACCGCCCCACCCGTGTCTCGCCCCTCTTGGGCGTCATACGTGCTGGTCTCGAAGAAATACCCGATCGGTACGCCAAGATAGTTGGCTATCGCCAACAGCCGCCCGGCACCGACGCGGGTCGCCCCCTTCTCGTACTTCTGAACCTGCTGGAAGGTCACGCCGAGCGCCTGGCCGAGCTTTTCCTGCGAGATACCCAGGATCATGCGCCGCATGCGGATGCGAGTCCCGACGTGGACGTCGGCGGGGTTGGGGACTTTCTTCTTGGCGGTATCAGGCTCCATTCACGCACTCCCTACCAGCATCCGCGGTCCGGGCTGGGTTCTGTTCACGCGATTGCCATTGCCGTTCGAGGCTCGTCGCCATGGCGCAGCGGTTCGTCTGTGTCCTTTTACTTGGAACGGCGTCACATGCAAATGCGAGTAAACGCGACTCGGTTGTGCAGTTACCGCATTCTTCGAATACTTGTCGGAAATCGCAGCATCGGCATTAGAGGCAGGCATAATGTCCGAAAAACGTCGAAGACCATGCCTGCCGACAACAATGAAATGCGCCCGAAAGGGCGCATCCACTTTTCACGAAGGCAGTGACGGATGGCTTGATCATCCAAGCGAGGCTAGCAGGTCCTCGATCCCTATGCTGGCAAACCCCACCGCGCTGTCCGCGATGCCATAGGGAATGAAGAGACGCCCGGCATGGGCCATCGCCCCGCAGGTATAGACCACATTGGGCACATAACCTTCACGCTCGGCGTCGGACGGCGATAGCAGAGGCACGCGCGAGCGGCCAAGCACGCGGGCCGGGTCGTCCTTGTCGAGCAGCATGGCGCCGATCGCATACTTCCGCATGGGGCCAACGCCGTGCGTCAGCACGAGCCACCCCTCGTCGATTTCGATGGGCGATCCGCAGTTGCCGATCTGGAGAAGCTCCCAGGGGTGCAGCGGCCCGGCGATGCGCTCGCCTTCGCCCCATTCGAAAAGGTTGTCCGATCGGATGAGGAACAGGTTCTCGTTGTCTTGCCGCCCCAGCATCGTGTAGCTGTCGCCGATCTTGCGGGGGAACAGGGCCATGCCCTTGTTTCGGGCTGCCGGCCCAGACAGGGGCCTCAGCTCGAAGCGCCGGAAGTCGCGGGTAATCAAGAACTCCGAAGCGATCGCCTGACCGCTGAAGGCGGTGTAGGTGCCATACCAGAGAGAGCCCTCGTCGGGGTCGGTGAAGTGGACGAGACGCAGATCCTCGAGACCGTTTCGTTGAGCCGAGGTAACCGGCAGCAGCACGGTTTCGTCGAGCGGTCCCTCGCCCTCGCGGACGGCCCACACCCGTCCGTCCTCGCCGATCTCCGGCCTGGACGCGACGGCGAAGGGGCTGTCCTCGGTGAGTTGCAGATCGCCTTGATCGGAAAGGACCCCCTCGCGGAAGGTGATGGAGGAGATGTGCCCTTCCCCGACCGCCCTGAGCGATAGCAGGAAGCGCACCTCGCCCGGCGCCATGCCCGACTGGTCGGGATGCGGCACGACGCTGGGGTTCATCAGGGCCGCTGCCTCGAAGGAATACTCATGGCAGAAGTAAGCGCCGATCAGCAGTCGCTCGGCGTCGCGCAACGGTTCGACGAGGCCCAGGTGCGCGGCGATGGTTTCATAGCGTTCCTCGAAGAAATGGCGAACTTCGCGGTGCCGGGTCTCGAAGTCGGCCATAACCAGCGAAAGCTCGGCCTGGACGGTTCGATTGTCCATGGCCTGAACCGTATCGACAATCCGCCTCGCGCGCGCTTGCGAGGTGGGGTTTAGTCCTCTCGGCTCTCCCGCGAGCTGGAAGTTGCGGACAACCACTCGGCTGGCGTCGGGATAAAGGCGCTGGGGCAACAGACGCAGGGTCATCGGCCAATCCTCGCCACCACGCGTTCCGAGCGACCGTTGGCGAGTCGTTGGAGCTGCCGTATCGAGCGCACCGAGAACTGGAAGGCGAGGATCGATTCCGCTCCTTGATTGAGGTTGACGCGATCGACCTGCAATCCATCGTAGCAGCCGCCATTCGGGGTCGCGAGCCTGAGGCCCAGATCGTTGCGGCCATTGAACCAGTCGAAGGCCGCTTCGGCGTAGCGTTGCCAGCGGCTGTCGCCGGTGGCATCGAATGCCGCGGCCGACGCTTCGATCATCGCCCAGGCATCGACCGGCTGCTGGTCGAAGGGCAGGGGACGGCTGTAGAGCTTGCCGAAGCTTTCGGTCCCCACGGGCCGGAAGTGGCCGTCCGTATCGGTCTGGAGCTCGGCCAGCCAGTCGAGGGCCGCGATGCCATCTCTCACCATGTCGTCCTTGCCCAGCCACTGGCCGGCACGGATCAGCGCCTCCGGCAGACGGGCGTTGTCATAGGCCAGCACCGGCTCGAACCACAGCCAGTCGGGCCGCCGCTGTTCCCGCAGCAGGGCGTGCAGCCGGGCGGCAAAGGTATCGAGCAACAGGCGTGACGGGCGATGGCCCGGATAGACCGAGAGCCAACTGATCAGGCCCAGCATGGTGAAAGCAGCGGCCCGTGGGCTGGAGAGATGCGCGCTGGCCGGAATGATGCGGTCGGCGAGGCCGGTGGCCCAAAGCTTCAACCCGTGATCGTCGGTGCTCGCCACCACCCGGCCCAGCGACCAGACGGCCCGACCGTGGCTGTCCTCAGAACCGGTGTCTTCCAGCCAGTTCCGCTCGTAGCCCATGAAGTTACGGAAGGCGGCGCGGCCTTCATCCCATGCATAGTCGACAAAAGCAGCGCAGATGTCGGCAATGCGGGTGGCGCGTTCGGTCTCAATGCCTTCCGCCTTCAGCTCCACCGCCAGCATCATGGCGCGGGCGTTGTCGTCGAGGCAGTAGCCGTGGCGCCGATCGGGGATGGTCGACCGGCTATGCTGCAGCATGCCGCAGCCGTCCGTCATGCGGTCGACGGCGGCGAGCGTGGAGACGAGCGGAGCCCGTCGGCCGATCCTGAGGTTGCTGACCGGGGCCGGCATCCGCGCGCCGGAGCGGGCCTCCGCCAGCAGGTCGAGATAGGCGCGGCCGACGACCGGCCAGATCATCTGGCGACCGGCATCATAGGCAAAGGCGCGCAGACGATCGCGACGGCCGTTGTCGGTGAGCAGGTCGCCGATGGTCGAGGCGAGGGCCTTCGGGTCGCCGAAGGGGACCAGCGCGCCAACATCGTTGGCCAGCAGCTCGCGAGCGTGCCAGTAGGGCGTGGAGACGACCGCCTTGCCAAGGCCCACGGCGTAGGACAGGGTGCCGGAGGTGATCTGCGCCTCGTGCAGATAAGGCGTGACGTAGATGTCGGCCGCCGAAAGCCAGTCCTTCAGCACGGGCGCATCGACATACTCGTTGACGAACATCAGGTGGTCGGACATGCCGAGCGCATCGGCCTGGGCCTGCAGTTTTTCGCGGTAGGCTTCGCCTTCGCGGGCCACCAGATGCGGATGCGTCGCGCCGAGCACGACGTAGGTAAGGTCGGGGTGCGCCCGCACCAGTTCGGGCAGGGCATCGATCATGTTCTCGATGCCCTTGTTGGGCGACAGGAGACCGAAGGTCAAAGCCACCTTGCGTCCGTCCAGACCGAAGCTGTGCTTCTGGAACGCCGGATCGAGGAAGGGAACATCTGGAATGCCGTGCGGGATGACGGCGATCTTCTCGCTCGGGAAGTTCCAGTTGCGCGTCAGGATGGTGCGGCCCATTTCCGTCATGACCACCAGCCGGGCCGAGTGCTCGGCCAGTTGCTCCATCACCCGCCGCTGATCCGGGGTCGGGTCGGCCAGAACGGTGTGCAGCGTCGTCACGATGGGCGCGCGCAGGCGTTCGGTCAGCTTGAGCAGGTACTCGCCCGCCTGACCGCCGAAGATGCCGAACTCGTGCTGGATCGATACGGCGTCGGGATTGAGGGCGTTGATGTGGTCGGCCGCCGCCGCATAGTCGTCGGCCTCAAGCTGGCTGATCTCGTAGCCAACGGCGGGCGGATAGGCATGCTTCTGCCCATCGTCGGTGACGGCTACGGTCGTGATCTTGAGGTCGCCGTCTGTTGTCGCCAGCGCTTCGCGCAGGTCGGCGGTAAAGGTGGCGATGCCACACTTGCGAGGCGGAAAATTCCCGATGAGGGCTACATGGCTTACGGGTGGGGTAAGGTTGTCGCTGGTCATTGGCGGATCTCCCGAAATTGGCGGTCTCATCCACGGCAGGCGCGGATCGCTATTGGAAAGCATTGAAGGAAACGGAGCTAAGGCAAGGCCCCGCTCTCTTGCGTCTCGATCAGCATCGGCTCGGTATTCCAAACGGATGATGGTTGTTGACGGTCTAAAAGTATTTGTAATCAACAGGAAACGCGTAATAGGTCCCTTCGAGATGGGTAATGGCGGCACACGTTTCAAGTGATCGGAGGCCGGGAGCCGCGCATCGATTGCATTGATGTCCGGTTGGCTCCCCGCACTCCATGCTCATACTCCAAACGTCGATCGACCTCGTTCGGTTCCCGGCATGGGTACATTTTCAATGCCTTGGGCAGGCTGGCGGGCGGCTTGCAAAAACTAACGATTGGGAAACCGACGGCGTCTAGAGTGACGTAAATGAAATGTACGTACCTTTTATAATGGTTATCGATATAAATATTCCCTAATGTGTACGGCTTAGGCTTTCTAGGGAAATGGCCGCCGGACGCGAACGGGAGTGATGGGACGATAACGGCTCGGCTTGGCGCATGTCTGGCCGTCCGAATTGGGAGGAAGAACAATGAAGCGTGGAGAAGCGCTCGCCAGGCAGTCCATCAGTCGAAAAATCGCAGCAAGCCTCGTCTTGCTTGCCTTGATGGCGGCCGTGGTCGGCGGAGCTGGTGCATTCGGACTCAGCCGTCTGGGCGTCGCCCTGGACCTGACTTCGCGGTCGTCGGTCGCGGTCGCCGAGGTCGGTGGAGCGGTCGACGCCGTCAATCGCTTCATCGTGACCCGAAGTCCCGACGCTGCGGAAAGCGCTGGCGGTCTGCTTGACCGGGTAACCGCCGACATTGCCGCTCTTGGTGAAGCGGATGACCCGGCGCTGAAGTCGGCAGGCGAGGCCATCGGAGCCTTCAGGCAATCGATCGACGCGCTCGTCAAGGCTTCGGCTGACACTGCCACTGCCTGGGGGAACGCCGACAAGTCCGTTTCCGCCCTTCGCTGGGTCGCGCACAAGCTCCAGGCGGATGCGAAAATGAAGTCGCAGGAAATGGAACAACTCGCGGCGGCCGAGCAGGCGAAAGTGCGCGAAGCTTCCGAGTTCCTGGCGTTGGCCTATCAGGGGCAGGTGTTGGCCGTCAGGGCCCGGACATCGCTGGTCCGATACGTGTCGAGCCGCAACAATGCGGACATTGCCGCCGCGAAGGAGGCGGTCGATCAGGCGAAAGCCGCCATCGGCCGCATTTATGATTTTGCCAGTTCGGACGCCATCGGCGACCCGATGCGCCTGGCATCGAAGTCGATCAACGAGCTTGCCAAGATCATGGGTTCGATGGTGAGGGCGACCGATGCCACCGAAGTCGAGGGGCTGAGACTCCAGGCCGATTCCGGCATCGACACCTTTGTCGGGGGAACCGAAGCCGTCGTCGCGGCCGCCCGGGATCTTGGCAAGGCGGCGGAGGCTGCGGCCCAGCGGGCTGGCGAGGATCGGGCCAAAGCGAACACGACCTTCGACCAGGGAATCACCCTCAGCTATACCGCCGATAGCCTCACCATCCAGACGGCGGCTTACAAACTCGAACCGACCGCCGAAAACGAGGCCAGCGTCCAGTCCATGCTGGCCACCGCGGTCGAGACCGGCAAGGCCGTTGCCACCAGCGGACTGGCCGATCCCTCGGCCGATATCCAGAGTTTCGGCGCCGCCTTTGCCGATCTGGTCGTCGGCACCAAGGCTTTTGCCGCGGCGCGCGACGCATCGGCCCAGCATGCCGCCGCCGCGGTGTCGGCCATCCGCTCGGTCAGCGACCAGCATGCCGTCGCCGCTGCCAACAGCCGTACGTCCTCCTATGTCCTCATGGCGGTGATAACAGCGGCCACCCTGCTGCTGGCGCTTGCGGTAAGCATCGGAATGTCCAAGCTCGTGTCGAGGCCGATCGTCTCATTGACCCGCGCCATGGCGCGTCTCGCAAAGGGCGACACCGACGTCGATCTCGGCAACAACAGCCGGCGCGACGAAATCGGCGACATGCTGAGGGCCGTGCAGGTGTTCAGGGACAATGCCATCGAACGCCATCGCCTCGCCTCGGAAGCGGAATCCGAACAGTTGAAGAGAACGGCTCGGCAGGAGGCGATCGAAAGCCTTATCCAGGGCTTCCGCCAGGAGATTGCCACCATGCTCAGCTCCGTCTCGGGCAATGCCGACCAGATGGAGGAAACCGCGCATGCGCTCGCCTCGATTGCCGAGCAGGCAAGTTCCCGAGCCACCAGCGCCGCCGAGGCGTCGGGTGAGGCGTCGGTCAGCGTTCAGACGGTGGCGGCGGCGGCCGAGGAGCTTTCCGCTTCCATTGCCGAGATTGCTCGCCAGACGGAGAACGCCACCCTGGTCGCGCGTCGGGCATCGGAAGAGGCACGTCGTACCGACGCGACCATCGGCAGTCTGGCCGAGGCGGCCGAGCGGATCGGCAATGTGGTGACGCTGATCAAGGCCATCGCCGAGCAGACCAATCTTCTCGCTCTCAACGCCACCATCGAGGCGGCGCGCGCCGGCGAAGCGGGCAAGGGATTTGCCGTCGTCGCCTCGGAGGTCAAGAACCTTGCCGGTCAGACCGCCAGCGCCACCGAGGAGATCGCCACCCAGATTGCGGCCATCCAGGTTTCCACCGCCGAGGCGGTGACCGCCATCCGTTCGATTTCCGACATCATGGTCGACGTCGATCGTACCACCATGATCATTTCGAGCGCCGTCACCGAGCAGGGTACGGCGACGTCCGAGATTTCCAGCAATGCCCAGAGGGCGGCGGCCGGGACCCGGGCGGTCACGGAGGAAACGCAAGCTCTGACCCGGGTGGTGGGGGAAACGTCGCAGTCCGCGTCGGCGGTTTCGGCCGCATCCAACGACATGAACGAGCAGGCAGGCCGATTGAGGGACGCGGTCGAGGGCTTCATAGACCGCGTCATGGCGGCATAGGCGGATGGGGAACCGACGGGTGGGTGGCGAGTGAAAGCCACCGCGCCGGTCGATCGACCAACAAAGCCGCCCGAGAAACAGAAAGCCGTCCTGATCGGGCGGCTTTCACGTTTCAACGGTCGTCCGTCGGACTTGGACAAGGCTATGCCGGGGCACGAAAATGGCCGGCCCTTGGGGGAGGGCCGGCCTGCGCCGGAGGAGTGGCGCCTTTAGGGGGGAGGCGGTGGAGGAAGCCGCCGCCCCTCGTTGGTCAACTACGGGTCAGCGTGCCGTCCCAGGTGCTGACGGCCTTCTTGGCGTCTTCTTCGGAGAACCAGACGGATGTGACCGACTTGGTCTCGGTAAAGAAGGCGACGCCATCCTTGCCCAGCGTATGCAGGTCGCCGAAGAACGACTGCTTGTGGCCCGAGAAGGGGAAGATGGAGAAGGGAACGGGAATGCCGACATTGATGCCGACCATGCCGCCGTCCGTCCGCTTGGCGAACTCGCGGGCGTGGCGGCCCGACGTCGTGTAGATGCAGGAGCCGTTGGCGAAGCGGTTGGCGTTCATGATCGCCAGGCCCTCTTCGAAATCCTTGACGCGCTTGATCGACGTCACCGGTCCGAAGATCTCCTCGTCGCCGGCGTAGTTGCCGGGGCCGACGTGATCGAGAATGGTCGGGCCGACGAAATAGCCGCCCTCATAGCCGGGCACCTTGACGCCGCGACCGTCCAGCACCAGCGTCGCGCCTTCGTCGACGCCGCGCTGGATGGCCTTCTCGATCGACTCCTTCTGGCCCTGGGAAATGACCGGGCCGAGCTGCGATCCGGCGACATAGGCCGGGCCGAGCTTCAGTTCCTGGGCGAGCTTCTTGAACATGGCCACGAACTCGTCGGCGATGCTCTCCTGCACGCAAACGACGGGCAGCGCCATGCAGCGCTGGCCGGCGCAGCCATAGGTCGAGTTGATAATGCCGCGCACCGTGCGCTCCAGCACGCAGTCCTCGAGGACGAGGGCGTGGTTCTTGGCCTCGGTCAGGGCCTGGACGCGCTTGCCGTTGGCGGCGGCGGTCTTGTAGATGTGCAGGCCCACGGACGTCGAACCAACGAAGGCGACGCCCTTGATGGCCGGGTTCACGAGGAGGCTGTCGGCCTCGACGCGCGAACAGGTGACGAGGTTGACGACGCCCTTGGGCAAGCCGGCCTCGATCAGCAACTCCAGCATGCGGCTCGCCGTCTGCGGCACCATCGACGCGGCCTTGAGAACCACGGTGTTGCCGGTGGTGATGGCGAACGGGATCATCCAGCCCATGGGGATCATGGCGGGGAAGTTGTAGGGCGCAATGGCGGCGAAGACGCCGAGCGGCTCGCGGAACGAGACCGTGTCATAGCCGGTCGAGACGTTCATGCAGGTGTCGCCCTGCATCAGGTAATGGGTCGAGCAGGCGCATTCGACCACTTCGATCGCCTTGAGAACGTCGCCCTTGGCTTCCGACAGAACCTTGCCATTCTCCGTGGCGAGCAGTTCAGTCAGCTCGTCGAGATGGGCATCCAGCAACTGCTTGAAGCGGAACATCAACTGGATGCGCGTCGGGATCGGCGTATCGCGCCACGCCGGGAAGGCGCGCGCAGCGGCCTCGACGGCCGAGTCGACCTCTTCCTGCGTGCAGCAGGGTGCCTCGGCGATCTGCTTGCCGGTCGAAGGGTCCATCACCGGCATGTACTTGGTGGTCTTCGACACCCGCCACTCGTTGTCGACGAGGTACCTGAGACGCTCGACCTTGCCGAACTGGTGCTTCAGGATTTCCATGTTCATGATCTTCTCCGTAGGACTTGTCTCGGGATATCGGTCGCCTTCAAGCCGATGCTCGGGCGACGGGAACTCTTGCCGGTTTGGTCAGCGCGAAGCCGTCGGGGCGCCCAGCCCGGTGAACAGCCACTCGTGCGCCGGTTCGTTGTGGAATTTCCAGACCCGTTTCGGGCCGGCCATGACGTTGAGGTAGTAGTTGTCGTAGCCGTGGATGGTCGCCACCGGGTGGTAGCCTTTCGGCACCATGACGACGTCGCCGTCCTCGAGCAGCACGACCTCGTCGAGGCTGCGGTCGTCGGTGTAGACGCGCTGGAAGCCATAACCCTGCGGCGGGTTGAAGCGGTGGTAGTAGGTCTCCTCAAGATGGCTTTCCGCCGGAATGTCATCCTGGTCGTGCTTGTGGGGCGGGTAGCTGGAGGTGTTGCCGCCGGGCGTGATCACCTCGACCACCAGCAGCGCATGGGCCGAACCGTCGTTCTCCGGCATGATGTTGGTGACGAGCCGGGTGTTGGAGCCCTTGCCGCGCGTGATCTGCTCATGCGTGCCCGGCGGGATCAGCTTTGCCGGAAAGCCGGGGGCGCCGGGAGCCGAGCAGACCGCGACCTCGGCCTCCGTGGTGGCCGTTAGCTCGTAACGCCCGCCGGGTGGTACGTAGGCCGCCCAGGGCGCGCCATCGAACGGGCTCATCCGCTCGCCGATCTCGCCGAGGTCCTTGCCGTCGATGGCAAGGCGAACCTTGCCCGACACCAGCACCAGACAGACCTCGCGCTTGCCGGTATCCGCCACAAGGCCGCTGCCGGCCGCCAGACGATTGAGGGCAAACCCGACATAGGACCAGCCGGCGCTTTGCGGCGTCACTTCGCTGACCAGGCCATGGCCGGCTTTCGGCCGGACACGGAGATGAGAGTTGGGCATGGTATTCTCCTTCGCGTCGGCGGCCTCAGTCGAAGATGCGCTGGAGGCGCTTGGCGGCCTCGTAGGCCTCGCGCGCCCCGGCGACCTGCTTGCGCGGCGACGTCTCCGGCACCGCCACGTCCCACCAGTGTCCGCCGGCATCGGTGGTGACCAGCGGGTCCGTGTCGATGACGATCACCGTGGAGCGGTCTGCGGTCTTGGCCTTCGCCAGTTCCGTTTCAAGCTCGGAAATCGACGACACCTTGACGGCGATGGCTCCCATGCTTTCGGCATGGGCGCGGAAGTCGATATTCGGCTGGGCCTGCATGGCGCAGTCCTGCCAGAGGTTGTTGAAGTTGGCGCCGCCGGTGGCCATCTGCAGCCGATTGATGCAGCCGAAACCGTGATTGTCGAGCAGCACAACCGTCAGCCTCTGGCCGAGGCTGACCGATGTGGCGAGCTCGGAGTTCATCATCATGTAGGAGCCGTCGCCGACCATGACGACCACTTCCTTGTCGGGGTTGGCCATCTTGACGCCGATGCCGCCGGCAATCTCGTAGCCCATGCAGGAGAAGCCGTACTCCAGGTGATAGCTGCCCGGCACGGAAGGCACCCACAGCTTGTCAAGTTCGCCGGGCAGTCCGCCGGCGGCGCAGACGACCACCGTCTGAGGCCCGCCGAGCGTCCGCGCGACTGCGCCGATCACCTGCGCATCGGACGGCTTCTCGACGTTGGTCGGAGCCAGCGCCTTGTCGGCCTCTTGGAGCCACTTCGCCTTTTCGGCGGTGGCGCGTTCGGCAACGCGCGACGCCTTCCATCCGCCGAGGCCTTGCGACAACAGGCCAAGTCCCACCTTTGCGTCGGCAACCAGTGGCGCCGCATTGTGCTTGGTGGTGTCGTAGCTGGCGACGTTGAGGGCGACGATCTTGAGATCGCCGCTCTTGAACAGCGCCCACGAGCCGGTGGTGAAGTCCTGGAAGCGGGTGCCGATGGCCAGCACCAGATCGGCATCGGCGGCGAGCGCATTGGCCGCCGAGGTACCGGTGACACCGACGGCGCCAAGGGACAGCGGGTGCGTTTCGTCGATGGAGGACTTTCCGGCCTGCGTCACGGCGACGGGGATGTGGTGCTTTTCGGCGAAGGCGGCCAGCTCGGCCGAGGCCTCGGAGTAGAGCACGCCGCCACCGGCGATGATCATCGGATTCTTCGCCGACTTGAGGAGGGCGATGGCCGCGGCGAGTTCGGTCTCGTCGGGGCGGACGCGCCGCGGCGTCCATACCTTTTCCTCGAACAGGCTTTCGGGCCAGTCATAGGCTTCGGCCTGCACGTCCTGGCACATGGAGAGCGTCACCGGGCCGCACTCGGCCGGGTCGGTCAGCACGTGCATGGTCCGCTGCAAGGCGAGGATCAGCTGTTCCGGCCGCTGAATGCGATCGAAATAGCGGGAGACCGGACGGAAGCAGTCGTTGGCCGACACGGTGCCGTCCTGGAAGTCTTCCACCTGCTGCAACACCGGGTCAGGCCGGCGATTGGCGAAGATGTCGCCAGGCAGCAGCAGCAACGGCAGGCGATTGACGTGGGCGACGGCAGCGGCCGTCACCATGTTAAGCGCGCCGGGGCCGATCGAGGTGGTGCAGGCCATGAAGCGGCGGCGGAAGGACGCCTTGGCAAAGGCGATCGCCGACAGGGCCATCGCCTGCTCGTTATGGGCGCGCAGCGTCGGAAACCGGTCGCGAACCTGGTAGAGCGCCTCGCCCAGCCCGGCCACGTTGCCATGACCGAAGATGGCCCAGCAGCCGGCGAAGATCGGCAGCTTTTCTCCGTCGATGATGGTCTTCTGGTTGACGAGGAAACGTACCGTCGCCTGCGCCACCGTCAGTCGCACTGTCTTGCCTGCCATGTTCTTCCTCCCGAAGCGGGCGCCGTCGTCGTTGCGGCCGGCCCCTTCTCGTTTCTCTGTCAATCCGATGTCGATCAAGCCACCCGTGAGGCGTCCAGCGACAGCCAGACATCCACCAGGGCGCCGAACTTCCGCGCCATGTCGGCGATGGCTGCCTCGTCGTCGATCTCGCCGTTGAGCCAGCGCTTGGCGGCGTCGGCGAAGATGGTGCGGCCGACGGCGAACCCCTTGACGCAAGGCGCCGCCTTGGCAGCCGCGAATCCCTGCTTCAGCGCTTCGATCGGTGCCTCCAGTCCCAGGAGTACCACGCCGCGGCAATAGGGGTCGTTGCGCCTGATCACGCCATCGATCGCCCGCCACGCGGTCTCGGACGCCTGCGGTTCAAGCTTCCACCAGTCCGGCTTGAGACCGGCGGCATAGAGTTCGGTCAAGGCCCTGGCCACCGTGTCGTTTTCGATTGGCCCGACCTTGGAAGCGATGATCTCGACCAGAATTTCGCGACCGACCTTGCGCGCGGCCTCATAGGCGGTCAGGAGCTTGGCGGTCTGCTCGGCCTTGAGGTCGGCCGGATCGTCGGGATGATAGAAGCACAGCACCTTGATGCAGTGCTCAAGCGGCCACTCGACCAATCGGCCGCCGAGGTCTTGGCTGAACTCGAACTTGAGCGGTCGCGAGCCGGGCAGCTCGATCGGCTTGGCGACCCACAGCCCCTTGCCGGCCCCAGCGGCGAACAGCGCCTTGTGGCCGTACTTGTCGTCGAGAAGCATGCCGAAGCCGGGGCGACCGGCTGCCACACGCCGCGCCGCTTTTACGGCCAGCACCTTGAAATCGGGGATGCGCTTCAGCATCTCCGCGTCCTGCGCCAGATCCTCCATCTGGCTGCGGTGGTCGATGGCGAGGGCCATCAGCGTCGGATAGCTGCCACGACGGGTCGTCGCCCAGTGGATGTGGTTGAGGGACGGATCCTTGCGAAGTGCCCGCTCGCTGCTGCCGTGGGCAAGGAAGTGGCTGAGCTCCTCCCAGGTCGGATACTCCGGCGAGCAAAGAAGGCGCGACACCGCGAAGGCGCCGCAGGCGTTGGCCCAGGTGGCGCAAGTGGCGAGCGGTTCGCCCTTCAGCCATCCCCTCAGGAAGCCCGACATGAAGGCGTCACCGGCCCCGAGCACGTTGAACACCTCGATCGGGAAGCCCTTGCCGACGATGCCGTCCTCAAGATCGTCGGAAATCGGCCCGTCGTAGACGATGCAGCCCATGGCGCCGCGCTTCAGAACGATGGTCGCGCCGGCATTCATCGACCGGATCAACTTCAGCGACGCCAGGACGCTGTCGGCGCCTGTGGCGATCATGATCTCTTCTTCGGTACCGACGATCAGGTCGCAGTCGGCAAGCACGGTGCGCAGAAGCCCGGAGACGCGATCCGACTTGACGTAGCGTTCGAAGCCGGCGTCGTGGCCGGCGAGGCCCCAGAGGTTTGGCCGGTAGTCGATGTCGATCACCACCTTGGCGCCGTGCTTCTTGGCAAGCGCGATCGCCTTGCGCTGCGCCGCCTCGGAATGCGGGCGTGAGAAGTGCGTTCCGGTGACGACGATCGACCGGCTGCGGGCAATCAGCGCCTCGTCGACGTCATCCTCCGATAGCGCCATGTCGGCGCAGTCGGAGCGGTAGAAGATCATCGGCGACACGCCCTCGTCTTCCACGGCCAGCAGCACCAAGGCGGTCAGACGGTCCTTGTCGACGACGATGCCCGAGGTGTCCACGGTCTCGCGTGCGAGTTGCTCCAGGATGAAGCGCCCCATCTGCTCGTTGCCGACCCGCGTCACCAGCGCCGACCTGAGGCCGAGACGGGCGGTTCCGACGGAAATGTTGGCCGGGCATCCGCCGACCGATTTCGCGAAACTGCCGATGTCCTCAAGGCGGGTGCCGATCTGCTGACCGTAGAGGTCGACCGAGGCCCGGCCAATCGCAATGAGGTCGAGTGTCTTGGCCGCGCTGGGGGTGTCTGTCATTTTTTCCTCGCAGGGCTTTCGTCGTTACGCCATGTCGCGCTTTTGCAATAAGAATATACGTTCCGATCAAAAACGTCGATGAAATTATTGTTCTACTACCAACGTAGTATCCCGGAGCAGTGCGCGTTTTCGGCGCTCCGCCCAAGCGGGGTCGTCAATCCCACTGTTTTTTCTCGGCAACCGCCACACACAGCGCCAGGGCGAGCACCATCGATGCCGACAGCGGGCGGAAGCCTCCATAGTCCGCTTCGACAACTTCGAACCAAACGTTCGAAATTGCGGCGATAGGGGAGAATGGTGAGTCCGTCACTGAGACCAGCGGGACCCCCCGCTCCCGGAGGGCCCTGGCCTGTGCGACGGTTTCGGAGGCATAGGGCGAGAAACTGACGACGAGAGCGGCGTCATTGGGGCCGGCGAACTGCAGCAGGTCGCTGTCGACTCCCATCGGCGAACTCGCAAGTTCGCAGCGCAGTCCGAGCTTGCCGAAGGAATAGGCCATGTAGCTGACGATCGGAAACGAGCGGCGTCGTGCCAGGAGATAGATGGTCTCGCCGTCGGCAAGGACGGATGCCGCCGCCGAGAACACCTCGTGGCTGACGGATTGGAGCGCGCTTTCCATCGACCGGCGCCCGGCCGCGAAGAATCCCTCCAGCGTCTTGCCTGCGTCGTCGGTCGGGTCGACGCCGCGGCTCAGCGATTGAAGGCGCTCCTCGTACTCCGAATTGCGCTCGCGCATCCGGTCGCGAAAGAGGCGCTGCATCTCCACGAAGCCGTCGAAGCCGAAATGCTGGGCGAAGCGGATGATGGCCGACGGCGGTACGCCGGCATGTTTCGCGATCGAGGAAACCGTTCCGAAGGCGACTTCGTCGGGGCGGTCGAGGGCGAAAGCGGCGATCTGGAGGAGGCGTTTGGGCAGGGTTTTCTGCCGACGAACGATTTCCTCCTTCAGCGGCTGATAGCCGGTGAGCGCCGCCCGCGCGGGTTGGAGGTCGCCCGACTGGTTCGTTGGACTGGGCATACGGGGTCCCTTTGTGGCAGGGCCTTGCCAATGGGCGATTTCGACGCACGAGTCCGTCGAAGACGGCGGGTGCGAACATCCGGCCGAACCGGGGAAGACGGCCGGCGTCACCGCCGGCCGTCGGCCATTCAGTAGACGATCTCGACCTGCCGGCCTTCCTTCAGCGACTTCACCGCCGCATCGGCCATGGCGAGAGCCTTGAGGCCGTCCTCGCCCGAGGGATGCATCGGCTTGCCGGCCTCGAGCGCCTTGATGAAAGCGGCGATCTCGTTGGCGTAAGCCTGCGTGTAGCGGGTCATGAAGAAGTCCAGCAGAGGCTCGCGGCAATAGCCCTCGGCGTTCGCCACTTCGACGGTGGTGGCGCGCAGGTTTTCGGCGTGCACCATCCCCTTCGAGCCATGTACCTCGATGCGCTGGTCGTAGCCGTAGGTTGCACGGCGCGAGTTGGAGATCTGGGCGATCTTTCCGGACTTCGTGGTGAGAATGACAGAGCCGCTGTCGATGTCGCCGGCCTTGCCGATTTCGGGATCAACCAGACTCGACCCGACGGCGAACACCTTGACCGGATCCTCGCCGAGCAGGAAGGCCGCCATGTCGAAGTCATGGATGGTCATGTCGCGGAACATGCCGCCCGAGCGCGCCACATAGGTGGCCGGCGGCGGGGAGGGATCGCGCGAGGTGATGGACACCATTTCGACCGCGCCGATCTGGCCGGCGTCGATGCGGGCCCGCACTTCCATGAAGTTGGGATCGAAGCGCCGGTTGAAACCGATCATCAGCGCCGCCTTCTCCTTGGCGACGGTATCGAGGCACCGGCGCACGCGCGCGACATCGAGATCGATCGGCTTTTCGCAGAAGATCGCCTTCTTGGCGCGTGCCGCCTGCTCGATCATGTCGGCGTGCATGTCGGTCGGCGTGGTGATCAGGACCGCGTCGACGTCCTTGGCGTTCATGATCTCGTCGATCGTCCGCACCTGGGCGCCCGACGATTTCGAGATGAAGGCCGCTGCCTCGGGCAGGGCGTCGGCCACGGCCACCAGCTTCGCACCCGGGGTGGCGGCGACAGCGCCAGCATGTACCTTGCCGATGCGCCCGGCGCCCAGCAGTCCAAATCTCAGCGTCATGATTGAGCTCTCTCCCTCGACAGTTTCCGCCGGGGCATCGCGGATTTCCCCGCCGGCTGATTGCGTCTGCCCGTCGCCGCGCCAAAAGGTGAAAACGAGTCACAATCCCTTTCGGATTGGCCGTCGCAAGCCTGCTCCAACTCCTCCGCGCTGAGCTTTATGACGCGTTTTGTGGATGATATGGAACAGTCTATTTTCGAGATGGAATTTAAGTTCCATTTTATTGCCCCGTCAAGACCTTCCCGGCTCAATCGACCCGTCGCGGACATCCGGATCATTACCATTTGGTCGAAGGTGCCGGCTCGGGCGGTGTCGGAATTGCGAGTCCGCCCGCGTGCCGGGACGGGGTATTTCTGTTTTATTTTAAGTAGTTGGGTACAACTTCATGACCGGTTTCGTTGCCCGGTGGGAGAGCCGCTAGCCTGTAGGGATGAGCCGGCGCCGGCAACCGCATGGTGTAGCGTGCCGAAACGTCCGGCTGCCTCTTTGTCGATGCCAACAAAGGGTGGATAGGCTAACATCGGTTGGAACGATGGAACGGGCTTGAAACGTCCAATTCGACTGGAGCGATGTGGGGATGAGCGAAGAAGATAGCGAACCGATGGATTTCGAGGACGCCGAGGGTGTCGGGACGCCTCCGCAGGAGTTCCGGGCCTTGCGCGACATCATCGTCGAACGACGCGACAAGCTGCCGCGCCGGCTGGCGCAGGTGGCCGCCTATGCCGTCGAGTCGCCCGACGAGATCGCGTTTGGTACGGTGGCGAGCATAGCCACCGCCGCCAAGGTGCAGCCCTCGACTCTTGTTCGCTTCGCCAAGGCCATGGGATACAAGGGATTTTCGGAGCTCCAGGTCGTGTTTCAGGAGCGGTTGCGAGATCGCCCGACCAATTACGACGAGCGTCTCGATGCCTTCTCCACCCATTCGTCCGGTCGCCCCGTCACAGCGGCCATGCTGGACGGATTCGGCAAGGCTGCGATCCGTTCCGTCGAGCGTGTCTGCGAGCGCATCGATCCGGCCGTCATGGAAAAGGCCGCCCGCATTCTCGCCGATGCGGAAACCATCTATCTCCTGGCCCAGCGTCGTTCCTACCCCATCACTTCCTACATGGCCTACGCCTTCGGAAAGCTGGGAGTCCGTACCGTGCTGGTGGGGTCTCCCCTCGGCATCGACCGCGAGATCCTGAATTTCGCCGGTCCTCGCGACGCTGCCTTTGCCATCAGCTTCACGCCCTACGCATCCGCCACGGTCGATCACATGCGGCAGGTCGCTCTGCAGGGCGTGCCTCTGGTGGTGATTACCGACAGTCCGTTCAGTCCGCTGGTGCCGGAGAACGGCGCCTGGTTCGAGATCGTGGAGGCCGATTTCGAGGGATTCAGGTCGCTGGCGGCCACCCTTACGGTTGCCACGGCGCTGACAGTGTCGGTGGCCGACCTTCGTCGAGGTCGCGAGAAACAGAATTTACATACCGAATGAAATGAAATAGGGAATAATCAGATCAGAAATTGACGAGCCTTCGGGCTTGATCGTCGTCATGGATCGGATTGTTCCAACGTTTCCGGTTCGCGATCGACGCTTGTCCCTGGCGCTGAAGATTCGCTCTTGGAACGGAGCTGGGGCGGAATGCGTGTTCCATGGTCTTGTCGGGCGATGAGGATAGCCCGCGCGATGACCTGACGTCCGGTTCGGACGAAGCGTTTGGCAAACGACAGCCCGGTCGGCCGAAGGCCCGTGCCGGTGCGGATACTGGGAGAGAAGACATGATTCGCATTGGCGCCAACCCCATCTGCTGGTCGAACGACGATCTGTGGGAAATCGGCGGTGACATTCCAGTCGAGCAGTGCCTGACCGAAGCGCGCGACGCCGGCATTCAGGGCATGGAAAAGGGCCACAAGCTGCCTGAGGACGGGCCGGCGCTCAAGAAGCTGCTCGCCGACTACGGCATGGTCTTCGTCTCGGGCTGGTATTCCACTTTCCTGCTTGAGCGCGACGCCGATGCCGAGTTCGCGGCGGCTCAGAACGAGCTGAAGTGGCGCAAGGAAGCGGGCGCCGAGGTTCTCATCGTCTGCGAGTGCACGCGTACCGTTCACGGTACGAAGTCGGCGCCGCTGACCAGCCGTCCGGTGCTCACCGATGCCGAATGGGCCGTCTTCCTGCCGCGCATGACCCGTTTCGCCGAGCTGGTGAAGGGCTATGGCCTGCAGGTGGTCTATCACCATCACATGGGCACGGTCGTTCAGACGCCGGAAGAGGTCGACCGTTTCATGGCCGGCACCGGCCCGGCCGTGAAGCTTCTTCTCGATACCGGTCACATGACCTGGGGCGGCGGTGACGCCGTGGCCATGGCGCGCAAGTATGCCGACCGCATCGGTCACGTCCACACCAAGGATGTCCGCGCGCCGATCGCCAAGAAGGCGCTTGCCGAGGGCTGGTCCTTCCTCGATGCCGTTCTTGAGGGCGTCTATACGGTGCCGGGCGATGGGGCGATCGATTTCACCGGCGTGTTCAAGGCGCTGCCGAACTACTCGGGCTGGGTTGTGCTGGAAGCCGAGCAGGATCCCGAGAAGGCCAACCCGAAGAAATACGTCAACATGGGCATCGCCAACCTGAAGCGGTTCCTGGCGGAAGCCGGTCGTCTCTGACCAACCGTCCCTGCGCGGAACTGGCCCTCCGGAGCACGCCTCCGGAGGGCTTTTTGCTGGTCCTCAATGCTGCTTGGCATCCAAGGAGAATGCAGCGACCGCAAACGGTGCCGCCATGACAATGGCCCGGAGGCGGTGCCTCCGGGCCACAGGCAGAAGGGGCGAGTGCCTGCGCTTCGTGGGCCGGGCTCAGCCCACGCGCAGCGCTTCGCGCATGGCGCAGGCGAGCCGCGTCGCCTCTCGGGCGTCGGTGATGCTGCTCGGCGTCGGTCCGCCGGTCCGGACGGCATCGACGAAGGCACGCGCCTCGTGCAGGAAGGCGTCACCGAACCGCTCGAAGAAATCGACCTGACCTTCGATCTGACGATTGCCGCCGACTTCAAGCGTGACCGGGCGGCGCGGCACGCTCCGGCCGATGTCGAGCCCGCCACGCGTTCCTGAAATGGTCATCGTCGCTTCGTATCCGCGATGGGAAGTCCGCGAGACATGGAACGTCGCAACCTGTCCGCCCTTGAAGGTCACGGTGGCAAAGCCGTTGTCCACGTCGCCGCAGCCACCGAGGGCCGGATACATGACGCGGCTGCCGGCGGCGTTCACCGACGAGACCTCGGCTCCATCCAGCATCCAGCGAACGAGATCGATGTCGTGGATGCAGCAGTCGAGGAAGATGCCGCCGGACGTCGGCGCAAAGCGGACGAAGAATCCATCGGGATCGACGGGGTCCTCCGATCGACAGCTGATGGAGAAGACATCGCCGAGTTCGCCCTCGGCGATCCGGCGCTTGGCCTCGGCATAGGCCGGATCGAAGCGGCGCATGAAGCCGATCATCACCAACTGGTTGGGGCGCTTGGCGGCGACGGCGACCACCCGGTCGCAGTCGGCGGTTTCCAGGGCAAGGGGCTTTTCGCAGAAGACGTGCTTGCCCGCTTCGAGGGCAAGGATCAACTGGTCGGCATGCAGCGATGTCGGCGTCACCAGCCAGACGGCGTCGAGGCCGGGGTGGGCGAGTAGCTCGGGCAGGCCTGGGTAGGTCTTGATGCCCGGAAGCGTTGCCTCGGCCCAGGCGCGCTCTTCGGCGATCGGGCTCGCGGCTGCCACCAGCGAGGCGCCGGGGACGCGAAGGGCCAGGTTTTCGGCATGGCGGCGGCCGAGCCGGCCGAGACCAACGATGCCGATGCGGACGGAAGCGGACATGAGGACCTACCTCGAGATGGGCGCCGGACCGGGCGGCGATGGACCGGAGCGGTCGGCGCAATGTGGTTTGTTGCAGGTAATCGGAAAAACGATTCAGGACTGGCGTCGACAAAACGGCCAATCGGCTCCCGCCGCCGAAGCGACGGGGCCGAAAGTGACGAGGCGGCGCTGGCTGCCTCGTCCATATTTGCCGTCAGCACTCGTTCGGAGCGGTGAGGATCACTTGATCGAGGCGCGGAAGTCCAGGAGCTTCTGGGCGTTTTCCTTGGTGATCAAGGTGGCGCCGGAGTCGATGCGCTTGTCGATGGTCTTGCCGGCGATCGCTTCCAGCGCCTTCTCAACGCCGAGGCGACCCATGTCGTAGTTACCCTGGGCGATGGAGCCGTAGAGGTCGCCGGCCAGGATGGCCTTGAGGTTGTCGGCATTGGCGTCGACGCCGATGATCGGAACTTCCTTGCCGCTCTGCTTGAGGGCGCGCAAGGCACCCAGCGCCTCTTCGTCGTTGCCGGCGAACACGCCGGCGATGTCGGGCGTCGACTGCAGCACGTTCTGCGTCACCGTGTAGGCCTTCTCGCGGTCGGAGTAGGCCGGCTGGCGCGCGGCGATCTCGATGCCGGCGGCTTCCAGCACTTCCTTGGCGCCGTCGCAACGCTGGGTCATGCTCGGGTTGCCGGGAGCGCCATCGAGCAGCAATACCTTGTCGCCCTTCTTCAGCATCTTGAGCAGCGCCTCGCCACCCGCCTTGCCGGCGGCGATGTTATCGGTGCCGATGAAGGACGCGTAGTCGGTGAACTTCTCGGGCATGCCGGTATCGACCAGCAGGACCGGGATGCCGGCCTTGCGGACCTTGGTGATGACGTTGACGGCGGTATCGGGCTGCGACGGCGAGAAGATCAGGGCATCCGGCTTCTGGGCGAGAACGTCCTGAACCATGTTGATCTGCTGCTCGACGGCGTCTTCGGTCGGCGGCCCAAGCACGATGAGGTCGACGTTGTTCTTGTCGGCGGCAGCCTGGGCGCCGGCGGCGACGATCTTCCAATACTGGCTCGACAGCGTCTTGAGGACGACGGCGATCTTCACCTTCTCGGCGGCCGCGGCCGGGCTGCTGACAGCGGTGATCGCGGGCAGCGTTGCGACGGCGAAGGCACCGGCCATCAGAGCGGCGACGAAAGTTCTCCGGTTCATGCTCTCACTCCCAATAAGACTGGTTTGTTTTCCGAGCCTCGCATCTCCTCGTTGCGAGGTCTCGTTACGTCCGGTTCCTCGATCGGAACCAAGTCGTGGACGTAGGGCGGGTCGATCCGTCCGCTGAGGATGTGCCTCAGCGCCCGGATTTCAGGACATTCTGACGAAGGACGTCGACGGCCACGGCCACCACGATCACCGCGCCGATGGCGAAGGTCTGGAAGGCGCTATCGACGTTGAGAAGGTTGAGGCCGTTGCGAAGCACGGCGATCAGCAGCACACCGATGACGGTGTTGGCGATTGAGCCGACGCCGCCGAAGAAGCTGGCCCCGCCGATGATGACCGCCGCGATGGCGTCCGTTTCGTAGTCGAGGCCGGCCAGCGGATAGACGGCATTGACGCGTCCGGCAAGAACCAGTCCGGCGAGCGCGGCGGTGAGGCCGGAGATCGTGTAGACGAGGTTCAGGATGCTGTTGACCTTGATGCCGGACAGGCGCGCCGCTTCCTTGTTGCCGCCGACGGCATAGATGTATCGCCCGGTCGAGGTGCGGGTCAGGAAGAAGTACATGCCGATGTAGAGAATGGCGACCAGGATGAAGCTGACGGGGACCTGACCGATGGAGTTGTTGCCGAGATACTGAATCTCGTCGGGGAACATGCTGATCGGGGCGGCCGCGGTCACAAACAGGGCGATGCCGCGGGCCATTTTCTGCATGCCCAGTGTCGAGATGAACGGATGCGGCAGGCGCAGCTTGGTGAGCAGCAGGCCGTTGACGAGCCCGAGCAGCGCCCCCGAGCCGAGGCAGACCAGCATCGCGGGATACGGTCCCCAGCCCCAACGGTCGGAGGCGATGCCCATCATCATGGCCGACAGTGCCAGAACCGAGCCGACGGAGAGGTCGATGCCCGCCGTCAGGATCGCCAGGAACATGCCGATCGACACGATGGCGCTGACCGCCGCCTGCGAGGCGACGTTCATCAGGTTGTCCATGGTCAGGAAGCGGGGCGACAGCACGGTCATGACCGCGCAGAGCAGGATCAGGCTCAGCAGCACGCCGAGCTGATAGAGTTTTTCGGTCATGGCGGCGTTCTTGCCGGCGGCCTTTTCGGCCGGCAGCTTGCCGTTGTTGGTCAGGACGTCGTTGGACATCGGAAATTCCTCCCGCGGAGTAGGGTCCGGCAGCGCTGGCCGGGAAAGGCTGGTCTTGAGGTCAGGACGCCTGCTTGAAGCCGGAGGCGGCGTACATGATCCGCTCTTGCGTCGCTTCTTCCTGCGTCATCTCGCCGGTGATCTCGCCCTCGTGCATGACGAGGATGCGGTCGGCCATTCCCATCACCTCCTCCATTTCGGAGCAGATGATGATGACGCCGGCGCCATTTGCGACCAACTGGTTGATAAGCTTGTAGACTTCCACCTTGGCGCCCACGTCGATGCCGCGGGTCGGCTCATCGAAGATGAAGATCTTGGCGTTGGACAGCAGCCACTTGGCGATGACCACCTTCTGCTGGTTGCCGCCCGACAGCTTGCCCACCAGCATGTCCATGCCTGAGGTCTTGAGGCGCATTTCGGCGCAGACCTTCCTGGCTGTCTCCTTGATGCGACCGAGGCTCAGCCAGCCGGCCTTGCCGTACTTGTGCATCTTGACGATGGTCGCGTTGAAGGCGACGCTCTGGATCAGGATCAGGCCCTGTTCCTTGCGGTTCTCCGTCAGAAAGGCGATGCCGGCGTTGATGGAGTCGAGCGGCTGGCGGATTTTGACCGGTTTGCCGAACACCTCAATGGAGCCGGAATCATAGGGATCGGCACCTGTGATGGCGCGCGCCGTCTCCGTCCGTCCCGCGCCGACCAGTCCGGCAAACCCCAGGACCTCACCGGCTCGGAGGTCGAAGGAGATGTCGTGCAGCACGCCCTTCCTGTTGAGGTTTTTGACCGACAGGACGACGTCGCCCTGCGGCGCCGGCTCCTTCGGATACTTGTTCTGGATGCTGCGGCCGACCATCAGCTGGATGATGTCGGCGACTGAGCGCTCCTTCATGGCGAAGGACTCGATGGTGCGGCCGTCGCGCATCACCGTCACGGTGTCGCAGTTGTCGCGCACCTCGTCGAGGCGGTGCGAAATGAAGAGGATGGCGACGCCGCGCGCCTTCATTTGAGCCATCACGCGGAAAAGGTCATGCGCTTCCTTCTCACTGAGGCTGGACGTCGGCTCGTCCATGATGATCAGCTTGGCGTTGGACCAGACGGCGCGGCAGATTTCGACCATCTGCTGGTGACCGACGCCGAGCGTGCCGAGCCTGGCGGTGGGCGACACGGCGAGCCCGAGGTCGGCGAGCAGTTCGGCCGCCTTGGCGTTCATCTGGGCGCGATCGAGAACATTGAGCGCCGGTGCGAGATACATCTCGCGTCCCAAGAAGATATTCTCGGCGACGCTGAGATGCGGAATGAGGTTCAGTTCCTGATAGATGCAACCGATGCCGATGCCCATCGCCCGGCGCGGATCGAGTGATGTGTAGGTTACGCCGTCGAACTCGATCGTTCCGCCGTCCGGCGTATGAGCGCCGGTAAGCATCTTGATCAGGGTCGACTTGCCGGCACCGTTCTCGCCACAGATGCCGTGGATCTCGCCGGCACGCGCCTCGATGTCCACACCATCGAGTGCGACGACCCCGGGAAATTTCTTTGTTAAGCCTTTGACTCTCAGCAGGATTCCATCGGCGGCCATTTCCGATACCTCGGTTGCGGTGCTGAGCAGCAGGTCGCCGCGCCGCCCGGAAACCGGCTTCGCTGCCTGACCATCTTCTCCCCACCCATCAGCCGGTCGGCTCCCCGCGGACCGGCCTCCTCCCTTGCCTCATTCGGTCAGGAATGAAGCGACTGTTTTTTCGCTCAGAATGGAAGATTAGTTCCACTTCAGCCCGGGGACGTCAAGCCCCTTTCAGTTTGGCCTTGTCGCGAACTATGCAGCTCCTGATCGTTATCAGTGGGGTGTAATATGGGTAATTAATTGATTTAGAATGAGTATCGAAGTAGCGCGATCTCGTCATGGGTGCATAAGTGGTGGTGCATGTCATACTAACGTATGAAACGAACATTTCATATGTATAGACCTACAATCTGATTGGCTCGATCGCATGTGTCGAGGAAGTCGCGTTCCATCCATCGAATGGTACGTTCGTGCCGAACGGCGGGCTCGGCGTGCCGGAGGCGGTAAGGAAGAAGAGTCGGTTGGAGTTCGGGGCGCGCGCGCCACCATCTGACCTGAAGCGGCGCTCAGAGGGCCTGTTCCGCCCGTGCCGTCCGAACGATCGACGTCACGAAGGCTGCGACAAACACGAAGGCCATCAGGAGCACGATGGTCGGTGCCGGGGCGCTGTCAATAAAGAAGGACAGGTAGACGCCGAGGAGTGACGCCGCCACTGCCACGGCGGTGGCGACAGCGAGCATGGCGGCAAAGCGCCGGGTGACCAGAAAGGCGATAGCGCCTGGCGCGATTAGCATGGCGATGGCGAGGATGATGCCCACCGCCTGGAGGGCGCCGACGATGGTCAGCGAGATCAATGCCAGAAGACCGTAATGTAACAGCCCGACCGGCAGTCCGGAGGCTTTCGCCTGTGTGGGGTCGAAGGCGTGCAGCAGCAGGTCCTTCCATTTGGCGCCGATGATGCCGGTGGCAATGATGGCGATCGTCGCGGTGAACGCGACATCCCGCCAGGAGACACCGAGCATGTCGCCGAACAGGATGTGGTCGAGGTGCACCGTTGCCTGGACTTTGACGTGGAGGACGAGGCCCAGGCCGAACATGCCGGAGAACACGACGCCCATGACGGTGTCCTGTTTGATGCGGCTGTTATCCTTGAGAAAGCCGGTGGCGAGCGCGCAGAGCATGCCGGCCGTGAACGCGCCGACCGCATAGGGCAGGCCGACGATGTAGGCGACGACGACGCCGGGAAAGACGGCGTGCGAAATGGCGTCGCCCATCAGCGACCAGCCTTTCAAGACCAGGAAGCAGGACAACAGGGCCGTCGGCACCGCCACCAGCGCCGCGATGACCAGCGCGCGAACCATGAAGTCGAACTGGAATGGCGAAAGGAGCGTGTCGACGACGGTCATCTGGAGGTCTCCAGACTTCGCTCGGCGCGCCGCCGTGCAGCCAGCAGGCCATGGCGGGGCGCCAGCAGAAAGGCTGTGAGGAAGATCGTCGCCTGAAGGACGACGATGATGCCGCCAGTGGCGCCGTCGAGGAAATAGCTGGCGTAGGCGCCGACGAAACTGGTCAGCGTGCCGATCAGCACGGCGATGGCGATCAGGCGCGGGAAGCGGTCGGTGAGGAGGTAAGCCGTGGCGCCTGGCGTCACCACCATGGAGATGACCAGGAAGGCGCCGACGGTCTGGAGGGCAGCCACCGTCGATGCCGACAGCAAGGTGAAGAACATGATCTTGAGGGCGGTGGTATTGAGGCCGATCGAGCGGGCGTGCGTCTCGTCGAAGAAGGTCACCATCAGGTCCTTCCACTTGGCGAGCAGCACGACGAGCGAGACGAGGCCGATGAGCGCGAGTTGCAGGATGTCGGCCGGTGCGATCGCCAGCACGTTGCCGAGCACGATGGTCTGGATGTCCACCGACATCGGCGACAGCGACACCATGAACAGGCCCAGCCCGAAGAAGGAGGAGAAGATCAGGCCGATGATGGCATCCTCGCGCAGCTTGGTGCGCTGGTTGAGGAAGAGCATGGCGGCGGCTGCAAGTCCGCCGGCGAAGAAGGCGCCCAGCGAGAACGGCAGGCCGAGCATGTAGGCGCCGGCGACGCCGGGGACGATGGCGTGCGACAGCGCATCGCCGATCAGCGACCATCCCTTCAGCATCAGGTAGCAGGACAGGAAGGCGCAGACGCCGCCGACCAGCGCCGACACCCACATGGCATTGACCATGTAGTCGTAGGAAAAGGGTTCGAGCAGCGCGGCCATCATTCGGGCCCCTGCGAGCTGGCGTTCAGTCGGGTCGCTTTGCCGTCGCGCAGAACGAGAGCCCGCTCGTCGTCGGTGATGACGCCGACCGGATACGATCCGCCGTTGCGCTGCTCGCTGAGGATGAATTGACGGAGGGCACCGCCGAAGGTCACTTCGAGGTTGGCCTGGGTGAACACCTCGGCGGTCGGGCCGTAGGTCAGCACGGTGCCTTTGACCAGCACGGTGCGGTCGCAAAATTCCGGCACGCTGCCGAGATCGTGGGTCGACACCAGCATGACCCTGCCTTCCTCGCGCAGCTCCTTGAGCAGATCGATGATGGCGCCCTCGGTCTTGAGGTCGACCCCCGTGAATGGCTCGTCGAGCAGAATGACCCGGCTGTCCTGGGCGAGCGCCCGCGCCAGGAACACGCGCTTTCGCTGCCCGCCGGACAGCTCGCCGATTTGGCGCTTGCGAAACTCCGCCATGCCGACACGGGAGAGGGCGACGGCGACCGCTTCATGGTCGGCAGGGCGCGGCCGGCGCAGGAAGCCCATGCGACCGTAGCGGCCCATCATCACCACGTCCTCGACCAGGACTGGAAAGTTCCAGTCGACCTCTTCGCTCTGCGGCACGTAGGCGACCAGGTTCTGGCCGAGCGCCTCCGCCACCGGCATGCCGAAGATGGAAATGGAGCCACGCGCCAGCCGTACGAAGCCCATGATCGCCTTGAACAGCGTCGACTTGCCCGAGCCGTTGACGCCAACCAGCGCGGTGATGGTGCCTGACGGGGCCAGGAAACTGGCGTCGCGCATGGCTGTATGGCCGTTGCGATAGGTGATGGTTGCCGATCTCACCTCGATCCCCGCGCTGGCGGAGCCGGCGATCGTTCCTTGCTGGTCGGCCCTTTCGATCATTGGCGTGCTCTTTCAGCGGCAAATCTTGAGGCGGAGTTGGCGTCAGGGTGTCGCTGCCAATCCCTTGGCAATCGTCTCCGCCGTGACGCGCAGCAGGTCGAGATAGGTCGGCACGGGGCCGCCCTCTTCGCTGAGCGAGTCCACATGGAGCACGCCGCCGTATCGGGCGCCGGTTTCGCGAGCCACCTGTTCGGCCGGTTTGGAAGATACCGTGCTTTCGGAGAAGACGACGGCGATGCCGTGTTCACGCACCGCGTCGATCACTTTGCGGACCTGCTTCGGCGTGCCCTGGCTGTCAGCATTGATCGGCCAGAGATAGAGTTCGTTGAGCTCGAAGTCGCGGGCGAGATACGAGAAGGCTCCCTCGCTCGTCACCAGCCAGCGCCTGTCGGGCGGCAGGGCGGCCAGCTTCGCCCGAATGGGATCGATGGCCGCCGTGATCTTCGCCTTGTAGGCTTCGGCATTGGCCCGGTAGGTGTCGGCATTCGCCGGATCGTGCTGGGCGAAGGCGTCGCGGATGTTGTCGACATAGATCAGCGCCGAGGTCGGCGACATCCAGGCATGCGGATTGGGCTTGCCGGAATATGGCCCTTCGGCAATGCCGATCGGCGCGACGCCATCCGATACGGTGGCGCTTGGCACGTCCTGGAGGTTGCCGAAGAACTTCTCGAACCAAAGTTCGAGATTGAGCCCGTTCCACAGGATCAGCTTGGCGCCTTGCGCCCGTTGAATGTCGCCGGGCGTCGGCTGGTAATTGTGAATTTCGGCACCGGGCTTGGTGATCGACTCGACGATGGCGGCATCGCCGGCCACGTTCTTCGCCATGTCGGCGATGACGGTAAAGGTCGTCACCGCCTTGAACTTCTCCTCGGCGCTGGCCCCCGTCATAGAGAGCGTCTGAGCCAGGATGGCGGCGAGCGCCAGCCTGAACCAGTCTCGCGTGTTTCGGAACCGCAGGCCGCGCATGCTTCGATCTCCTGTAGGCTGATCTCGAATGTGTAGCCTAGGCATCATATGCAATTGCGAGGCGTTTGCAAATACAAACTTAAGCACGCCGAAACGCACCGCCTCGTCGAAGGACGCGGCGATCTCGGCGATCGGCGTGGATGGGTGCTCGATACGGCTCGGCAGGCGCCGCCGAGCTCGGATTCGGGGCGGACTGGTAGGCATGAGATGGCGGAGAGCTTGGCGCTACCCGTTGTCCGCGTCAGGCGCGATGGTCGAGCCGGGCGACCAATCGGTCTCCCAGCCACTGAATGCCCGACACCAATATGATCAGCACGGCGACGACGGCGACCATGACGCCGGTCTCGAAGCGCTGATAGCCGTAGCGGATGGCAAGATCGCCGAGGCCGCCGGCCCCGATCGCACCGGCCATGGCCGAGGCGCCGACCAGCGTCACCAGCGTCACGGTGAACCCGGCGACGATGCCCGGCAGCGCCTCCGGCACCAGCACTTCGCGCACGATGGTCCAGCGGTTGCCGCCCATGGCGCGCGCCGCCTCGATCAGACCGGGATCGACCTCGCGCAGCGACACTTCGGCGACGCGGGCATAGTAGGGCGCCGCGGCGATGGCCAGCGGCACGATGGCCGCTGCCGTGCCGAGCGACGTGCCGACGAGAAGCCGGGTCAGCGGGATCAGGGCCACCAGAAGAATGATGAAGGGCACCGAGCGGAAACCGTTGATCACCCAGCCAAGCGCGCGATTGACGACGAGGCTTTCGGCGATGCCGCCCCGGTCGGTGGCGACAAGAATCAGGGCCAGCGGCAGGCCGGCGACGAAGGAGATGACGCCGGAGGCCAGCGTCATGACAACCGTCTCCCAGATCGACTGGAGCAACAGGTTAAACAGGACGGGAGACATGGCCAAGCACCTCGACGCGGGCATTGATGGACCGGAGATAGGCGGTGGCCTCGTCGACGAGGCCGGCCGGCTCGCGCGGGACGGTCAGGAAGAAGCGGGCAACCGGCTGGTCGTGAATGTGGTCGATGCCACCATGGAGAAAGTGCACCGACGACGGCAGATGCTCCAGCAGGTCGACGAACAGTCCGTCACCGAGGGCGGGATCGGTCAGATCGACGCCAAGCACCGTTTCGCGCCCGTCGGGGGTGAACCGCGAGGCGATATGCGCCGGTAGCTGCGGCCGCACGCCGGACAGGAGGCTCTGCGTCAGCTCCGTCTTCGGGTCGGAGAAGACCTGCCAGACCTCTCCTTCTTCGACGATGCGGCCGGCTTCCAGCACCGCCACGCGATCGCCGATGGTCCGCACCACTTCCATCTCATGGGTGATGAGGACGACGGTGACGCCCAGCTTGCGATTGATGTCCTTGAGAAGCGTCAGGATGGCGCGCGTGGTCTCGGGGTCGAGGGCGGATGTCGCCTCGTCGGAGAGCAGCAGGGCAGGTCGTGCGGAGAGCGCCCGGGCGATGCCGACGCGCTGCTTCTGCCCACCCGACAGCGCCGATGGATAGGAGCCGGCCTTGTCGGAGAGGCCAACGAGATCGAGCAGCTCCAAGGCGCGCGTGCGTCGTTCTGCCTTAGCCCAGCCGGCGATCTTCAAGGGCAGGGCGACGTTGTCCACCACCGTCTTGGCGGACATCAGGTTGAAGTGCTGGAAGATCATGCCGATCTTGCGGCGGATCGGCTGCAGCTCGCCTTCGCTGAGGCCGACGATATCGCGTCCTTCGATCTCGATGCAGCCGCTATCGGGGCGTTCGAGGCCATTGAGGCAGCGGATCAGCGTCGACTTGCCGGCGCCGGAGCGGCCGATGATGCCGAGGATTTCGCCGCGTCGCACGGTGAGCGACAAATCGTCGAGGGCGCGTGTCGGACCGAAGCTGCGGCTGACGCCGGACAATGCGACGACCGGCACCTCCGGAACGCCGGTTGCGGGGTCCACGGCCGCGAAGGCTGTGGCGGACGGCTGCGAGTTCACGTTTCTTCCAGTCATGTCTCGTCCGGAGGGGCACCGCGACCGGGCTCCCCCGATGAACGCGATCCGGCGGAAAACCGCCGGATCGCTTCTTCAACGGCTTTCTGTCCCTTGGGTCAATAGGCGGCGACGCCAGTGCCCTTGTAGACATCGTCGAAGACGGCCTTGACGGTCGGGTTCTGGTAGGCGGCGACGAGCTTCACGACCCAGGGCTCCTTGGCGTCGGCCTGGCGCACGGCAATGAAGTTCCGGTAGGGATTGTCGGCGATCGCTTCCTGGGCGATGCGGTTGTCGGCGGTCAGGCCAGCCTTCAGCGCCCAGTCGGTGTTGACCACCGCGCCATCGAGGTCGTCGATGGCCCGGCCGACCACGCCGGCGTCGAGTTCCTTGATCTCGAGATTCTTGGGGTTTTCGGCGATGTCGGCGACCGTGGCGAGAATGCCGGTTCCGTCCTTCAGCTTGATGAGGCCCTGCTGCTCCAGCACCTTGAGAGCGCGGCCCTCGTTGGACGGGTCGTTCGGCACGCCGATGCTGGCGCCTTCCTTGAGGTCGGCAACCTTGGTGTGGGTCTTGGAATAGAGGCCGATCGGCCACAGGCCGGTGTAGCCGGCAACGACGATATGATAGCCGTTCTGCTGGATCTGGTTGTCGAGATAGGGCTTGTGCTGGAAGGCGTTGGCGTCGATTTCGCCGCGTTCGAGCGCCTCGTTCGGCTGGGTGTAGTCATTGAAGGTGACCAGCTCCAGCGTCAGGCCGACCTTCTCCGCCTCGGCCGCCGCTGCCCGCCAGACGTCTTCATCCTCGCCCGCCATGATGCCGACCTTGACCGACGTCTTGTCGGCTGCGAACGCCGCCATCGTGCCGAGACCGGCGACGGACGCAAGCGCCGCGGCGCCGGCAAGGGCGGCGAGGCCCGCGCGACGAGTAAGGGAGGTGGTGAGGAGCGTCTTGGTCATCTCGTAGGTTCCTGTTCGCTGTCCGGCAGTCGGACGTCAGAACGACGGCGTCGTCTTCGCTTGAGACTATGGCAGATGCCGCTTATCACGGCGACGCTGTGCACAGCGCTTGTGCAATGTGCCTGCGAAAAGTTCTGCCAATATGTTGGTGCAATCCGGATGAATTTTCTATGGCGCAAGATGTGACGAGCGCCAAGCGCCACGACCGGCGGCCGCAGCCGGACTATTGTGCGGCCACCCAACAAAACCGATGCCGCCACGCGCGCCACGTGGCCGGCCGCCAGCGAGGACATCATGGTCGCCATCAGGCTGCTTCCGGAAAACGACACCACCAACGGCTGGTCGGCCGTGTTGCCGCCGCGCGCGTCGAAGCCGCGCCTTGCCGAGACGGTCGTGGCGGACTGGGCGATCATCGGCGCCGGCTATGCCGGCCTTGCCGCCGCGCGTCGTCTTGCCGAGCATCGCCCGGGCGATCGGATCGTCATTCTGGAGGCCGGGACCGCGGGCGAGGGCGCGCAGGGCCGCAATGCCGGCTTTGCCATCGACCTGCCGCATAACGTCACCTCGTCGATGGCCGAGCTCGACGAGACCGCTCGCTATAAGCGCCTCTACAGGGCCGCCATCGACCATCTCGATGGCGTGATCAAGGCGCATGACATCGATTGCGACTGGGCGCAGGACGGCCGTTATCACGCTGCGGTATCGGAAGGGGCGGTGCAATCGGTGCTGAAGCCGCTTGTCGCCGAACTCGACCGGTCGGCGGAGGACCATCGTTGGGTCGATCGCCAAACGCTCGCCGACGAGATCGGGACCGACTATTACGCGGCCGCCGTGTTCACGCCCGGTGGCTACCTCGTCAATCCCGCGGCGCTGTCGCGCGGCCTCGCCGACAGCCTGCCCGACAACGTGACGCTTTACGAAACGACGCCTGTGGTCCGCTTCGAGCCGGGCGCGCCGTCGCGTCTCGTCACGCCGGAGGGCGAGGTGAAGGCGCGCCAGGTCGTCATTGCCGTCAACGGCTTCGCCGACCGCTTCGGTTACTTCCGGCATCGCCTCCTGAGTTTTGCCGCCCATGCCAGCCTGACGCGTCCGCTGACCGATGCCGAGATCGCCAAGCTGCAAGGGAAGGCGCGCTGGGGTCTGACGCCGGCCAACGCCTTCGCCGGCATCACCATGCGCCGGACAGCCGACAATCGCATTCTCGTCCGTCAGAACGTCAGCTTCCGGCCAGGGCTTCGCGCCGACGACGCCGAGCGGTCGCGCGTCGCGGTCGACCACAAGCGCCTGTTCGATCAGCGCTTCCCCGGCCTGTCCGACGTCACAATCGCCCACACCTGGACCGGCTACATCTGCTTGTCGAGAAATGGTGCTCCGGGGTTCGGCGAGGTGGCGCCGGGCGTCTGGGCGTCGGTTTGCCAGAACGCGGTCGGCATGACCAAGGGCACCATCGGCGGCCTGCTCCTGGCCGACAAGGCAGTCGGGGTGAAGAACCCGCTGATCGCCGACATCGAGGCGGTGTCCGGGCCGGCCTGGATCCCGCCGCGCCCCGCGCTCGACATCGGCGTCCGCACCCGCTTTGCCTTCGAGCTTTGGCGCTCGCGCGCCGAGGCCTGAGCTCCGTTCGCTACCGTCAGGATCGGTGTGGCGGCCAGACCTCGGTGTCATGATCGGGGTGCTGGTGATTGCTGCTGCTGATCCGGTGCAGCATGTCGGGATTGCCGGCATAGGTCGGCAGGTCGCCGGGTACCTGCGGCAGGCCGGCATACCAGGACACGCGGCTCTCGTTGCCATACTGGTTTTCTGGAGGCACGCGATCGGGGTCGTCGAGGGTGCCTGCCAGCACGCCAAACTCGCCATCGTCGGGATAGTCGAAACTCATCGGCGTTCCGCAAGCGCTGCAGAAGCCCCGGCGCCCGACATCCGAGCTCATGAAATAGCTGAGGGCGCCCCGCGTCAGGCGGAAAGCCGACTTGGGTATCGGGCAGATCACCGCAAATGGACCGCCCACGGCCTTCTGGCACATGCGGCAATGACAAACATGCACATTTCGCGGTTGCTGATCGAGTACGTAACGGACGGCGCCACACTGGCAGCCGCCTGTGATGCGAAACTGGCTCATTGGCTTGCCCCGAGACCGGTGAAACGCTGCGGGGGAGTGTTGCCGCATTGGCGGCGATGATCAAGCCGTCGGCAAGGCCATGGCAGCGCGACTTCCGGCGCAGACGGTCTCAGGCCGCATCGACCGCTCGGTGGGGATGGACCGGTCCCCGCCCGCTGCCGAGCGCCGGCAGCAGCTTGCTGATGTCGGAGAAATCCCGTGCCGACAGGCTGATCTCCGTTGCCTTGGCGACGGCCGAGAGCTCGTCGGCATCGCGGACACTGACCGCCAGGGCGGCCACGCCCGGCCAGCTCAGCGTCCAGGCCGCCGCCACGGCGGCCGGATTGGAGTGTCGGCGTATGGCGATGATCCGGAGCAGCCGTTGCATCGATTCCAGGCTGTCGCCGGCTTCAGCCGATCCGATGACGGCGAACGAATGACTGGCGATGACCACCGGCGTCGGCTGGCGCCGCCACAGCAGTTCGCCATCGCTGACGCGACGGTCGAAGAGCGACATCTCGACGTGGACGGCATCGCAGATGCCGATCCGCTCGGCGCGCTCAAGACTGGCGCTGTCGGGCGCGACCAGTCCCAGGCTTCGCACGAGCCCGCTTTGCCGCAGATCGAGGAGCACGGACCAAGCGTCCTCGAACAGCGCGTCGGAGGTAGCGGCGAGATGGAGCTTGACCAGATCCGCCGTCTCGATGGCGAGGCGGGCGAGCGACCGCTCAAGTTGTCGGCGCAGCCGGCGCGGCTCGAAGGTCGGGCGCAATTGCGCCTGCCGGGAGCGTCCGTCCCAGTCGAATCCGACGGCCAGCGCGACAAAGGGGCGGTCACCGGACGGCAATGCCGCAAGGGCGCTGCCGACATGCCGCTCGATCTCGCCGCGTTCGAAGATGGCATCGGTATCGATCCAGTTGATGCCGAGTTCGAGCGCCCGGCGAATGGCTTCGCCAGTCCGGCTTGCGTCGGCCCCTAAAGCCGCCGTGCCAAGCCCGATCCGCGATAGCTGCAAGCCGCCGATGGCGGCCGGTCTGCCTGGCGTGCTCCCTTCGGACATGTTCCCTCTCGGATGACTGCCATGGCGGCGATGCCAGCGTCCGAAAAGGCTAACCAATGTCGGAAGGGATCATCAGGGCTGGTTTTTCCTTTTTCTGCCGATCGTCGGAACGATATGCCGCTTGTACGCCGCTTTGCCGCAAACCGCTTGCGCATGGTGCGTTTCGGTGGATCGGGTGTGCGGCGGCCGGCGTCTTGCTCTCCTATGTAGAAGACCTCAAGCCTCTTTCGCTCGACCTTGATCCTTCCCCTTGCCGGCCGTGATCCGGCGGACGGTGACGAACAGCAGCGGGACGAAGAACACGCCGAGCACGGTGGCCGAGATCATGCCGCCCATCACACCGATGCCGATGGAATTCTGCGCCGCCGAACCGGCGCCGGTGGCCCGGGCGAGCGGCGTCACGCCCAGCACGAAGGCAAGCGACGTCATGACGATTGGCCTGAGGCGCAGGCGGGCAGCCTCGACCACCGCGTCTACCGCCGTACTGCCGCGTTCCATCAGGTCCTTGGCGAACTCGACGATCAGAATGGCGTTCTTGGCGGTGAGACCTATTGTGGTGAGCAGTCCCACCTTGAAATAGACGTCGTTCGACTGGCCGAACAGCTGGGCGAAGGCGAGCGCGCCGAACACGCCGACCGGTACCGCCAAGAGCACCGAGAAGGGGATCGACCAACTCTCGTAGAGCGCGGCGAGGCACAGGAAGACCACCACAAGCGAGACCGCGTAGAGCAGCATTTCCTGCGAACCGGCCAGACGCTCCTGATAGGAAAGGCCGGACCAGGCCGCCGTATAGCCGCCGTCGAGCTCCGCCACCAACGTTTCGGCTGCCGTCATGGCATCGCCGGAGCTGACGCCACTGGCCGCCGTTCCATCGAGGGCGATGGCCGCCGTTCCGTTGAAGCGGGCAAGCGACGGCGAGCCCTTCACCCATTCCGTGCTGACGAAGGCGGAGAATGGCACCATCTCGCCGCTGCTGTTTCGGGCGTACCAGCGATCGATGTCGCCCGGTTGCATGCGAAAGGGCGTGTCGCCCTGCACGTACACCGGCTTGATCTCTCCATGGTAGATGAAGTCGTTGACGTTCGAGCCTGAGAACACGGTGGTGATCAGGCTGTTGATGCCGGACAGGTCGACCCCGAGCGCACCGGCCTTGTTCCGGTCGATATTGATCTTGAGCTGGGACTCCTGGGTGCGGCTATTGCCGCGCAGATTGGCGATTGATGCGTTGGTCGCCGTCTTGTCGGCCATCTCGTTGGCGGCGGCGTTGAGCGCGTCGCGGCCCGCGTTGCCGCTGTCCTGGAGGTACATCGAGAAGCCGCTGGTCTGGCCGAGGCCCTGGATGGCGGGCGGCGCCAGCACGAACACCTCAGCATCCCGGATCGTCCGGAAGTGGGCCGAAGCGCGCGCGGCGACCGCGCTCGCCGATAGACGGCTGTCGGTTCGTTGGTCGAAGTCCTTCAGGCGGGCGAACCCCATGGCGCTGTTCTCGCCGCTGCCGCCGAAGCCGAAGCCCAGCGTCATGAACACGCTCTCTATCGCGTCTTTCTCGTCGTTGAGAAAATAGTCCTGTACCTTGTCGATCACCGCCTGGGTGCGGGCGGCGTTGGCGCCGGCCGGCAGCGTGATCATCGTCATCAGGACGCCTTGATCCTCCTCGGGCACGAACGACGTCGGCAGCTTGCTGTAGAGGCCGTAGGAACCTGCGATCAGCGCGAGGAAAACGGCGAACATTCGCGCGGGACGCACGACTATCCGGCCGACCATGCCGGAATAGCCGTTCGTCAAGCGCGCGAAGCCGCGATCGAACCAGCCGAACCAGCGGTGAAGAGGCCCCTCGTGGCTGGGCTTCAACATGAGCGCGCAAAGAGCCGGAGTCAGGATGACGGCGGCCAGCACCGACAACAGCATGGCGCTGGCGATCGTGACCGAGAACTGTCTGTAGATGACGCCGACCGAGCCGGAAAAGAACGCCATCGGAATGAACACGGCGGTCAAGACCAGCGCAATGCCGATCAGCGCACCGGTAATTTCGCCCATCGATTTCTCGGTCGCTTCACGCGCCGGCAGTTTCTCGTCGCGCATGATGCGCTCGACATTCTCGACCACGACGATGGCGTCGTCGACGAGCAGGCCGATCGCCAGAACCATGGCGAACATGGTCAGCATGTTGATCGAGTAGCCGAGGGCGGCAAGCACGCCGAAGGTTCCGAGCAACACCACCGGTACGGCGATCATCGGGATCAGTGTGGCGCGGATGTTCTGCAGGAAGAGAAGCAGCACCAGGAAGACGAGAACGATGGCCTCGATCAGCGTCTCCACCACCTTTTCGATGGAGAGCTCGACAAAGGGCGTCGTCTCGTAGGAGTAGGCGACCTCCACCCCCTCGGGCAGCGAGTCCTTGAGGCTGTCGAGTTCGGCGTGGACGAGTTCGGCCGTGTTCAGGGCATTGGCGCCGGATGCGAGCTGGACGCCGAAACCGGCTGCCGGCATGCCGTTGAAGCTTGTCCGCTGGCCGTAGCTCTCAAGACCGATCTCGACGCGGGCCACATCGGACAGGCGCACGACGGAACCGTCGCCGGTGGTCTTCAGGCTGATGCGCTTGAACTCGTCGACCGACGTCATTTGCGACTGCGCGACGATGCTGGCCTTGAGCTGCTGTCCCTTGACGACGGGTGAGGCCCCGATGAAGCCGGCGGCCACTTGGGCATTCTGCGCCTTTATGGCGGCGGTCACGTCGCTCGGCACCAGCTGGTATTTCAGCATCGCCCCGGGATCGAGCCAGATGCGCATGGCATACCCGGCCCCGAAGGACTGTACGCCACCGACGCCGTCGAGTCGCTCGATGCGATCCTCGATCTGGCTGGACATGATGTCGGACAGTTCGTCCGAACTGTAGCGGCCGTCGCGGGAGATGATGTTGCCGATCATCAGAATGCCGGACGGCGACCGATTGACGCGAACGCCGGCATCCCGCACGGCATCGGGCAGTTGCGACTCGACACGCGAAAGCTTGTTCTGCACCTCCACTTGAGCCAGTTCGGGATTAGTCCCGTTGGCAAAGGTGAGTTCGATCGAGGCGGATCCGGTGCTTGACGACGACTCCATGTAAAGAAGGCCGTCGAGCCCGGTCATGGCGCTTTCGATCTTCTTGGTGACCGAGTTCTCGACCGCTTCGGCGGTGGCGCCAGAGTATGTGGCCGAGATGCGGACCGTCACCGGCGCGATATCGGGGTATTGCGAGATCGACAGCGAATAGATGCCCATCACACCGGCGAGCAGCGTGGCGATGGCCAAGACGATGGCAAATACCGGCCGGGCAATGAAGAAGCTGGCGAGCGCGTTGCGCGGCGAGGTGAGGCTCATTTGCCGCTCTCCGCCTTCAAATCCTGATCGACGACGCCGTCCTCGTCGATGGTCGCCTCGACGGGGACGACGTCGGCCCCGGCCGAGACCTTCTGAAAGCCGTCGACGATCAGCCGATCGCCCGGGGAGGCGCCGTCGGTGACGATCCAGTTGTTGCCTGAGGTGCCCGCCGTCGTGATGCGTTTGGTCTCGGCCTTGTTGGCGGCCGACACGACGTAGATCGTCGCGACTCCGTCGTCGCCGCGCGTCACCGCGCGTTGCGGCACCAGGAAGGCGTTGTTGAGCGTGCCGAGATCGACGCTGGCCTGAACGAACATGCCGGGCAGCAGGATTCGCTGGCTGTTCGGGAAGGTGGCGCGAAGGGTGAAGGTTCCGGTGGTTTCGCTGACCACCGGCTCTGCGAGCGAGACCACGCCCGTTTCCGCATAGGCCTTGCCATTCTCGAGCGTCAGCCTCACCGCAGGCGGCTTGCCGAGGTCCTGGCCCAGCCGTCCGCTATCCACATCTTCGCGGATGCGCAGGAGGTTGGCGCTGGAGTCGACGAGATCGACGTTGATGGGATCGATCTGACGGATGGTGGCGAGCGCGGCGGTCTGGTTCTCGGTGACGAGCGCGCCGACGCTGACCGAAGATACTCCGATCAGACCGTCGATCGGAGCGCGGATGGTGGCGTTCTCGAGGTTTATGCGTGCCGTTTCCAGATCGGCCCGGGCGGCCTCCTCAGAGGCCTCGGCTTGAAGGAGGGTCGAGCGGGAATCGTCGACCGTCTGGGCGGCGACCGCGTTGCTCTCGCCAAGTTTGGAGTAGCGGTCGAAGGCGGTTTGGGCACCGGCCGTCGCCGCCTCGGCCTTCTTTACGGCAGCTGCCGCGGCGGCGTAGGCGGCCTTGAACTTGGCATCTTCGAGTTCGTAGAGCACGTCGCCGGCCTTGACCACGCGTCCTTCCTTGAACGCAATCTTCCGGACGATGCCGTTCACCTGCGGACGGATTTCCGCGGTGGCCAACGCGATGATGCGGCCCGGCAGTTCCATGGTGCGCGGCACGCTTGTCGGTTGGAGCGTTATGGTGCCGACCTCAGCCTTGCCGGCCGGCGGCGGCCCGGATGGTCCGCTCGGCTGGCACGCGCCAACGAGGGCAAGCAAGAGCAATAGGCCGCCGCATCTTCCGATATTGCGTATGGTCATCGTAGCCCAGCCTTGAGTTCTGCGATCAAAACGCTTGGAAACACGTCTTAGGACGATAGTCGTAGGCGGGATCAATAGTTTCCCGCACTTTGCCAAGTCAACGTCTTGCTGGAGCGTAATTGTAACCGGATATGGAATTGTCGCAAGCTGGAAACGAAAGTGCCCAATGACTTGCAGGTATGACAAAAATTGTCCCGGATGATCGACAAGTTCATCCGGGACATCAACGAAAACCTGACATCGACGCTGAGGGCGTTTACAGCCCGAAGATGGCCGGCCACCAACCGAAACCGACGAACAGACTGCCTGCGATGCCCGGAATGAGGGGCACCCAGCGTCTGGAGAGCGGCAGTCCCTGACGGCGCAGAATGCGGTCGCCGAGCCAGATGCTCCAGACGACGCCGATCAGGAACAGGCCGCCGCGGATCGCGTGCACGCCGTCCATGCCGACGAAGGTGTAGCGCAACGGCGTCAGCAGCTCGGCGCCGAGACCGATGATCAGGCTCATCAACGCCACCGGCGCGTATTGATAGCCGAGTTCGGTGAATACCTGACCGAACCCGCCATCGGCGCCGAGCCGACGGGCGATCATGGCGCCGACGGCCGTCAGACTGGCGAGAACAGCGGTAAGGATCGCCATGGTGCCGAGCATGAAGCCGACGATCATGATGAAGTCGAGCCAGAGGAAGGTTTCGGCACGGGCCGGGTGCACGCTCATCAGCCATGACGGGCCGATGCGGGTGATCCAGTCGATGTGATTCTGGAGCGCCCATACGCCAAGCTCTTGGCGCATCGCCTGATACTGCGGCAGCACCAGCCACAGGAAGCCGCCGAGCGCCACGCCGGTGTCGAGGAACAGGAACCAAGCCTCGGCCGGATTGGCGCGGTGGTCGCGGATTTCCTCCACTTCGACGCCCGGTCGCCGCAGATCGAGCCGGATGCTGCCGGCCGCTTTCGGATTGACGCAGCGGAAGCACTCGATGCAATGGCGGCTCTCGACCTTGCGTGGCAGGTCGATCATGGTCGGGCAGGCGCCGCGTTCGGTATAGGCGTCGCCGCCGCTGAGCCGGACCTTGGGCGTGAACTGGACGGCGCCCAGCCGGGAGTAGAGGCCCAGGACGCGGCCGATCGGGCAGAGATGACGGCACCAGACGCGTTTGTTGCGGCCGTAGAGGCCGCCGATGGCGATGGCGAGCAGCATGGTGCCGCCGAACAGTCCGGCAGCCGCTTCGGGATGGTCGCGCACACCGATCGTCTGGCCGTAGAGCGTCATGATGATGAAGCTGAGGGCCGGCGTGCCCTCCCACTTGATCCAGGCAGGGATGGCGCGCTGAAGACCGTATTTGTTGGCCAGTTCGGAGGCGGCGCCCATCGGGCAGAGCGTCCCGCACCACAGGCGGCCGAGCACGATCACCGACAGGAAAACCAGCGGAAACCAGATGCCCCAGAGAAGATAGCGCAGAAACAGCGTCGGGTTGGAGAGGATGCCGCTTTCGGCGGGCGGATCGGGCAGCAGGACCGGCAGGCCGATGACCACCAGAAACACGCCGAACATCAGCACCTGGACCCAACCGAAGTGCCGGCGCCAGCGGACGAACAGTGCCTCGACCTTGCGGGTGAAGGGGCTGCGCGAAGCGGTGCCCTCGGCTTCGATCATGGTTCTCACGGCCGGGCCGACAAAGTCGTCGCCACGGACAAGCCTATTCATCGATGCGTCCCTCCGACACCGGTTCCGAGTGGTGCCGCTTCACCCGTCCGTAAAGGACACCGAGATGCTAACTGCTCGCAATTGCATCTCGCATCAAGCTGGTGGTTTCCCTCATGAAATCTGGAGGATGCACACCCGCCAAAATTTCAGGTGAAATCAGCGGCTTGCGCTGAGCGACATCGCTATCCGGAGTTTCCCTACGGTTGACGCGGGTGTCGGGCTGAAAATACTCATGACAATCATTTGCAAAAACGGGGCAACAAAATGCGTATCCTGAACGGACTGGTCCTGACCTCGGCGGTCATCGGCTTTGCGACGAGCGCCTATGCGCTCGAGTATCCGATTGGCGAGCCGCAGTTCGGCGGCGGCATGGAAGTGGCTGCCGTCTATCTGCAGCCGATCGAGATGGAGCCGGCCGGCATGATGCTGGCCGCCGACAAGGCGGACATCCACCTCGAGGCCGACATTCACGCGACCAAGGACAACGTCAACGGCTTCGCCAATGGCGACTGGGTTCCCTATCTCGAGATCACCTACGAGCTGACCAAGGACGGCAAGACCGTGTCGAAGGGGCCGTTCATGGGCATGGTCGCCTCGGACGGTCCGCATTACGGCGACAACGTCAAGCTGGACGGCCCCGGCGTCTACCAGCTCACCTACCGCATCGCTCCGCCCGCCAGCAGTGGCCACATGGCGATGTTCGGCCGCCACGTCGACAAGGAAACCGGCGTCGCGCCCTGGTTCGAGCCCTTCGAGGCCAAGTACGAGTTCACCTACGCCGGCACGGGGAAGAAGGGTGGTTACTGAGCCCCTCCTCAGCACGACGCACCGGCGGCGGCTTTGCCAGGCCGCCGGTTGCCTGCTCGTGGTCCTCGCGGCGACCGCTCCGGCCGCCGCCGAGGACGATCCGGTGTTCCGCATCGAGTTCAACGACGGAACCATGACGCCGGCCCGCATCGAGGTGCCGGCCGATACCCGTTTCGAGCTCCAGCTGGTCAATCTCGGCAAGACGCCGGCCGAGTTCGAGAGCGTGCCGCTCCGCAAGGAGAAGGTGATCGGTCCGGGCGTCACCACCTCCATGGTGATCAAGTATCTCGATCCGGGCGAGTATTCCTTCTTCGACGACTTCCACCCGGAAGCGCCGCCCGCCGTCCTCATCGCCAAGTGAGCGGGCGGGCGTGACGTCCCAAGACGAGGTCTAGTTCTATGTTCGGCTCCATAGCCTTCGTGGTCTGGCGCGAGAGCGTCGAGGCGTTGCTGGTCATCGGCATCCTGGATGCATGGCTGCGCGCCGAGGCGCGCGATACCGGTCGCGCCCGGATGTTCCTGTGGGGTGGCGTGGTCGCCGGCCTCGCCTTCGCCGGCGTTCTGGCCGGGCTGCTGGTGCGGCTTGGCGAAGCCATCTCCGAGGAGGCGCAGCTCACCTACACGACGGTCGTCGTGCTGGTCGCCGCCGCGCTCATCCTGCAGATGGTGTTCTGGATGCGCAAGCACGGCCGATCGATGAAGCGCGATCTGGAGGCGCAACTCTCCATCGCCGTCGTCCGCCGGTCGTGGTGGGGCGTTTTCGTTCTGGCGCTGGTCGCCGTCGCCCGCGAGGGCAGCGAAACGGTGATCTTCCTGTACGGCATCCTGTCCTCGGGGGCGGCCGGCGATCTCTTCTCAGGTGTCGGCGCCGGCCTGTTCGGCTTTGTTCTGGCGCTCCTGAGCTACGGCCTTCTTCAGGCCGGCAGCCGCGTTCTCTCCTGGCGCCTGTTCTTCCGCATCACCGAAGTCATGCTGCTGTTCCTTGCCTGTGCGCTTCTGATGACCGGCATCGATGGCCTGATCGATCTGGAAGTCCTGCCGCGCCTGTCGCGCCGCCTCTGGGATAGCGGCTGGCTGCTCTCCGACGGCAATGCCACCGGTGGCTTCATCTCGGCGCTGACCGGTTATCGGGCCACGCCCAACCTGATGGAACTCCTGGTCTTCGTCGGTTACTGGGCCTTGGTGCTGTTGGTGATCCTGCGCCCGAGACGGTCGGCCGCGCCGACGGTCGCCTGATCTCACATCGCGTCGTTTCGACCATCTCAACCCCGGCGCTCCGAAAGGAACGCCGGGCTTGTTGCTTTGCGTGCCCCATACTCTCGGGTGTCTTGCTCGGGCGTGGTCAGTTCCGCGCCAGCGCCGACGCTCAGGATACAGGCGGGGATACCGCGAATATTTCACGACGAAGGGAACCAAGGGGGCGACCGAAGTGTTTTCTCTACGAGGGTCGGGAATTTGCCGAGCTTCACTCGCTACGCCGGGTCATTCGGTCCGGTGACCAAGTTGGGGAGACGTCATGAACCGTCAGATACTCGTTGCCGTCATTGTTCTGCTTGCCGCCGGTGTTGGCGTGCTCGGTTATCAACTCTACGAAGAGAAGAAGCAGCCGGACGGTGTCGAGATCTCGATCGGTGAAAATGGCGTGTCGGTCGAAGGAAAGTGACCCTGGCGAAACTCGCCTGTCCCCGTCCGCAATCGGCATCGCCGTCTGACCAAAGGTCCGATGGCCGTTGCAAGAAGAGGATCAAGCCATGGCCGCTCTTGCCCTCGCTGACCAAGCAGCCCTTTCCCATCTTCCGGCGATGACGGGTCCCGAAGTGACGACCCTGGCCGCGCAGTTTCTGGCGTTGGCTCCGCTGATCGCCGCCGTTATCCTGTTGGTGGCCGCCCTGTCCGCCGGCGGACGTCGGCTTCCGGCTGCCGAGATCGTTCCGCGCCGGTCGCGCAATCGGAAAATCGGGGGATGACCTTCGTGCCTTCCATGCTTCGCCCATAGCCCGGTTCCCTTGGAGCCGGGCTTTTTTGTGGGCGTTTCATGCGGCTACCACCCGCCTCGCGATACCACGAGCGCGTGAACGAACTTCAGCTTTGACAAGATGTCTTCCGAGAGGACGAACGGGTAGAAGTCTCGCTGCCCCAGCGACCGGTTGATCTCGTTGATCGCAACGGTGAGCGGCGGCCAGGCGTCGGCGATCGCGGAAAAGTCCTGCTGGCGATAGGGTGAGAAGTCGACCTCAAGGTCGAGCCGCTCCGAGTTCGCCACGCGCGGCGACACAACGAGGCCAAGCGCATGCGCCGTTTCCAGCGCGTCCACCATATGAATGTAGTGGGCGAAGGTTTCCGCGAAATCTTCCCACGGATGGCAGGCGGCATAGGAACTGACGAACCGGTTCTGCCAGTCGACCGGCGGCCCATCGCGGTAGTTTCGCTCAAGCGCTTCGGCATAATCCTGCCGTTCGTCGCCGAACAGGGCACGAAACGCGTCGAGGCGGCCGCCGTTGCGGACAAGTCGATCCCAGTAATAGTGGCCGATCTCGTGCCGGAAATGGCCGAGCAGGGTCCGATAGGGTTCGCCGAGACGGACGCGACGGCTTTCCCGGGCTGCGTCGTCAGCTTCGGCGATGGCCAGCGTTATGATCCCGTCGGCATGTCCTGTCATGACCGGTGTGACGGCGCCGTCCGGCCCGACCTCGTCGGCCAGGAAATCGAAAGCGAGGCCCGCTTCGGCATCTTCGGCCTTGTCGGGCGCCGGCAGGCCCCAGGCGAGAAGCGAATAGAAGAGGTGGCGCTCGGCCGACACGATGCGGCGAAAGGCTTCGATCGTCTTGCCGTCGTCGAGAGCGGGAATGGTCCGGTTGTGCCGGCAGGCCGGGCATCGCTGTCCGGCTTGCTCCGCGGGAAGCAGCCAGTTGCAGGCGGCCGCCTCGGCATTGGCGCAGAAGGCGAAGCGCGCGCCGCTGGCTGGAGAAACCCAGGCGTCGCCCGAGGGCTCGAGAGCCGTCATGCGCGATTGTGCGGGAACGTAGCCGATCCGCCTGTTGCAGGCCACGCAGGCGTCATTGTCGAAATGGACGGTGTTGCCGCAGGCATCGCAGGAAAAGAGTCGCATTGCTGTCTCCACCGGGACCACCGGACCGTCTGTCGGCACAAAACCGCCGGCCTTCTGTGAAGACCGGCGGCGAAGATCGAACCCAATCTGCACGAGCGGCCTGCCGGCCGGTCCGGCGGCCACCTCAGCGATAGAGGAGGGCGATCAGGATGATGATCGGAATGGGAACGCCGAGAAACCAGAGAAGTATGCTTCGCATGGTACCTGCTCCATTGCTGGGGTGAACCGAATGCCCGGCCGGGACAGCTCTCGTCCGCGGGCTTCGACGAGTACAACGCCCAATCTTCTTGCCGGTTCCTGACGCCGTGCGCGGCGTCTTCCTCGCAATGGACGAAACGAGACATCCGATATGGCCGGAACCGTCCTCGCGATCCTGCGTTGTTCCATCCGAAAGCGCATCGGATGGAGTTGTTTGCCATGCTTTATTGGTCTCTCGTCTTTCTTGTTGTCGCCCTGGTCGCCGCCGTCTTCGGCTTTTCCGGCATCGCAGCCGCCTCGGCAGGCATTGCCAGGGTCCTGTTCGGCCTGTTCCTCATCCTGTTCGTGGTGAGTTTCGTCTTCCAACTGCTCCAGGCTTGACGACTTGCCCAGTGCTTTTGTGTCCTGCGAGGGAGCGGTCACTAGAATGGAACTTGTAGTTTTCCGCCTCGCAGGCAGTATGCATCGATTGTTTCAGTGTGGGCGGGGGGGCGCTGGCATATGGTGAGATGGGGTGCCGGCCGGCTCGTCGGCTATAGCCTTCTGTTCCTGGCGGGCGGGGCGGTCGTCTTGTTGATGATCGTCTCGGCCGCCTTCATCTTTTCCTCCCGTTCGCAACTGCATGGAACTGAATCGCTGAAGGCGGCCCGTGTCGACCGCCTGATTCTGGAGTTCATCTCGGACCTGGTCGACGCGGAAACCGCCCAACGCGGCTTCATCATCACGAAAAAGGAAGCCTTTCTTCAACCCTACGAGAACGCGCTGTCGCAGTTCGCCAAGGATGCCGCCGATCTGAGGCTGCGGGCCGCGGAGGTCGACGAAGGCAAGGCCATCGCGCCCGAGCCCGTGGAAGAGCTGATCAGGCTCGGTCAGGCCAAAATGGATCTTGTCGGGCACAATCTGGCGGAGTTCCGGGCTGGAAACCTCGACGAGTTGCGATTGGTCATCGCTTCCGACAAGGGGCGCGTACTGATGGACCAGATCCGTCAGAAAGGGGCGGATATCCGCGAGATTGCCGTGGCCGTGCGCATCGCCCGCGCCGCCGCCATGCGCGATACCGCCACCATGCTGAGGACCATGATCAGTCTCGGCGTCGCCATGATCGTCGTGCTGACGGCCGGCGCCACGATGATCATGATCCGCCATCTCAGGCAGATCGATGAGGCCCGGCAGGAGCTCATCGAGATCAATCAGGAGCTGGAGTCGCGCGTTCGGGAGCGCACCGAAGCGGTGATGCGCACCAATGACGAGCTGCAGCGCTACGCCTACATCGTCAGCCACGATCTCAGGGCTCCGCTCGTCAACATCATGGGCTTCACGTCCGAGCTGGAATCCGCCACCGAGAAGCTTACCACCTACGTTCGGAAAACCAGCGAAGACGCCAACGATCTCGACCGGGCCGACGCCCTTCTTGCCGTCGACGAGGACATACCGGAAGCGCTTGGCTTCATTCGCTCCTCAATGAAGCGCATGGATAGCCTCATCAACGAGATCCTGAAGCTGTCCCGTGCCGGCCGCCGCGTGCTCGAACCGGTTCCGCTGGATACGCAGAGCCTCGTTTCCGAGTGCATAGATTCCATTCGCCAGCGTTTCGACGAGGCGGGAGCTGAAGTTCGCATCGAGGGCCGGCTGCCGGACGTCGTTTCGGATCGCTCGGCCTTGCAACAGGTCTTCACGAACTTGCTCGACAACGCGACCAAGTATCTGAAGGATGGACGCTCGGGGCAAATCACTGTACGCGGTCGCCTCGAACGCGGATCGGCTGTGTTCGAGGTGGAAGACAATGGCCGTGGCGTTGCCGAGGCTGATTTCGAGCGTATCTTCGAGCTGTTTCGACGTGCGGGCGTTCAGGACAAGCCGGGAGACGGCATTGGTCTGGCGCATACCCGCATGCTTGCTCGCCGCCTTGGCGGCGACGTCTCCGTCAAGAGCGACGGTGAGACAGGGACGACGTTCATCGTGACGATCGCCCGTGACCTTGTATTGCGTATGGGGAGAAACGAAGCGTGAGCAAAGAGCCCAAGCCCGTGGCGATCATCATGATCGAAGATGATGAGGGGCATGCCCGTCTCATCGAGAAGAACATTCGGCGCGCCGGCGTCACCAACGAGATCATCTCGTTCCGCGATGGTACCACCGGCGTCAACTATCTGCTTGGTTCCGACGGATCGGGCCTGGTCGCCATCGGCCGGCCATCGCTCGTGCTGCTCGACCTCAATCTCCCGGACATGACCGGCATCGACATTCTTGCGCGCCTCAAGGCCAACGAGCACACGCGCCGCACGCCGGTGATCGTCCTCACCACCACCGACGACGCGCGCGAGATTCAGCGCTGCTACGATCTGGGCGCCAACGTCTACATTACCAAGCCTCTCAACTACGAGAGCTTCGCCAACGCCATCCGCCAGCTAGGCCTGTTCCTCTCGGTGATGCAGATTCCGGAGCTGGATTGAATGCCGTACGGAACCGATCTCAAGGAGTCCATCAAGGTTCTGCATGTCGAGGACGATCTCGCCCTTGCCGCGCTGGTCCGCAAGGCTCTGGCCCGACGAGGTCATGAGACGGTTCATGTGACGACGGGTGACGAGGCGTTGAAGATCATCGCCTCCGGTGGCGTCGACATTGTCGCCCTCGACCACACGCTTGCCGCCGAGACCGGTCTCGATATCCTGACGCGCATCGGCCCGCGCAGCGCCCGGCCGCCGGTGGTCTATGTCACCGGCTCCATGGACGCCCGACTGGCCATCGAGGCCCTCAAGCAGGGCGCCGACGATTACGTGATCAAGGACACCTCACAGGAGTTTTTCGATCTGTTGATCGCCGCGCTTGAGCAGGCTTTCGAGCGCTGGCGTCTCAAGAATGCGCAGGCCCGCGATCAGCAGCTGATCCGCGAAGCGCGCGACCGCGCCGAAATGCTTTTGAAGGAAGTCAATCATCGAGTCGCCAACTCGCTGGGGCTGGTCGCGGCCATGGTCCGCATGCAGGCGGCCGCCGTCAGCGATCCTCACGCCAGACACGCCCTTGAGGAGACGCAAAGCCGTATCTCCGCCGTCGCCGGGGTTCATCGCCACCTCTACACGTCCGACAACATAGGCGAAGTCGATATCGGCGCCTATCTTCGGCACCTTGTCGGCGAGCTTTCGGCATCGCTCGCGGGCGGAGGCGCGCTCCGCATGGTCAAGACGGATCTCCTCCCCATCGCTCTGCCGACAGACAAGGCGGTGACGCTCGGTGTCATGGTCGGAGAGCTGGTGACCAACGCTTTCAAGTATGCCTATCCGCCGGAGACCACTGGAGAAATCCGCGTTCATTCCCGCAAGTCCGAGAATGGCCGACTGCAGGTCTGCGTCGACGACGACGGCATCGGCTTTGACGGAACGGGGCCGGCGCAAGGGACGGGGATCGGCTCCAAGGTTCTGCGGGCCATGGCGCGCAATCTCGATGCCGAGGTCTCCTATTCCGATCTCGCTCCGGGCACCTCGGTCTGCATCGAGTTCCCTCTCGGCTGACCTCCGCCGCGCAAGGCTTTTTTAGCGGCGGAAGGCGTTACGCGCCAGCCAGAAGCCGACGCCCGCCACTCCGATGACCGCGGCCAATCGAGTATGTCGCGCAGCCATCGAAGCCGCCGTCGGGACGAAGGCGACCGCAGCGCTGGAAGCGATGGCGGATTTCAACTCTCGCTGCGTTCTGTTGAGCACTTGCCGTGCAACAAGAAGCGCAATCAAGGCCAGCACCATCAGAGAACCGGCGACGATCAGCGCGGCGATCTCCGGATCGAAGCGGCGGGAAAGCGCGATGTGCCCAGCCAATGCGGCAAATCCGATCGCCAGGATCGTCATCATGGCCGCGATCATCGCGGCAACGACGGCAAAGCCGCCGCGCCGCTTGATCCGAGGCACATCAATGCCGAGGAGACGCGCGAGCATCATGCGCGCGAACTGCCACGCGAGGCGAGACCGAGAAGCAGGCCCACACCCATTGCGATGGCCATGGCCGTCACTGGACGTCTGGCAGCCGCATCGGCGATGCCGTCGATGCTTTCCTTGCCGAGCGAGCTGGCACCGCTGAGGGCTGCACCGATGTGGTCGGCCGTGTCGGCGCCGGTCGCCTTGACCGTTTCCACGGCCTCGGATGCCTTGGTGCCGGTCTTGGCCGCGAATTCGTCCATGATACGTTTCATCTGACTAAGCGCCTCCTGCGCCGCTACTGCCACGTCGCCTGCCTTGCCAGCGAGATCGCTGCCGGCTGCGCCGAGGTCCTCTTTGATTTTTCGGGCATTTTCGGCGACGACCCTGGCGCCGCTGGATTCGGACGCACCGAATTCCTCGCGCACTTCGTTCGCCGCGTCTTCCACGGCCGCCTTGGCCGAAGACATCGCTGCGCCGGCGTCCTTCTTGATCTTGTCGGTCGCGCCCGAGCCGGTCTTCGGGGCCGAGGGGTCAGGAGTGAGCATGGCTTGATCCTTTCTTCTCTGTGGCAAGATAGCCCGGCAAATCGAGGCTATGTCGGCCTTGCTCCAAACGGGCATCTGGCAAAACAACGCCCGATATTGCGTCGGGTTCCTCGCAATTCGCCCAGCGCCTCCGTTGCGTCACCCATCTGGCGCCGCACAGTCGCGCGGAACCGGACGGTCACTGGCGCATTGGTGAGGGATACTGCGCCACATCCCGCCGGATGCGGTCTTCAGGTGACGGAGCGCTTTCCTTGAAATACATCGCCCACCGGCCTCCCCTCGACCGGCACCTGCAAGGCGGACGCCCGTCGCCGGACGACGGGACCTCGTCGGAGACGCGCCGGGCTTTGACCGAGCTGTCGATCATCGGGCTGTTCGTGCTGGGGCTGCTGGTGGCGTTGCACGCCGCCGCCTCTCTAGTGATGCCCATGGTGGCGGCCGTCATCGTCGGCAGCGTCATCGCCCATGCCGGCGACCGTGGTGCGCGCATCGGCATCTCGCCGATGGTGGCCGGCCTCGCTCTCACCGCCGTGCTGGGTGCCGGCATGTTTCTCTTGATCGAAGCGGTGGCCGAGCCGGTCACGTCGCTGATCGAACGATTGCCGCAGGTCCTGCCGCGTCTCGTTGCCGCCTTCGGCGAGCTGCTGGCCCCCTTCACGACGCTGCAGGCGCGCCTCACCGGCGGCAGCATGGGCTCGGACAATGGAATGGCCAGCCTGGAGAAGATGCTCGGATCGATGGATTTCGGCCTGGTTGCCGGCTTTGTCGGCGGATTGACACCGGCCTTCGGCGAATTCCTGATCTTCCTCGCCACCCTTGTGTTCTATGTGGCCGGACGAGCCCAGCTCAGGCGCCAGTCGATCCTTGCTTTTGGTGGTCGGGAGGAGCGCCTTGCCGCCATCCGCATCTTCAACGCGACGGAGGCTTCACTGACCCGCTATTTCGGAACGGCCTCGGTGATCTATGCCAGCGTCGGTACCGCAACCGGCCTGATCGCCCTGACGGCGGGACTGCCGGCGCCGATCCTTTGGGGGCTGTTCGCCTTCGCCATGAGCTTCGTGCCGTTTCTGGGGCCGGCCGTCGTGTCGTTGGCCATCGCCTCCAGCGGTCTGCTGCTCGACTACAGTCTGTTGTCGGTCATCTGGCCGGTTGGCGCCTTCATGTTCGTTCATCTCGTCTGCGAAAATGCGGTCGTCCCGGCGGTGTTGGGGCGTCGCTTCGAGATCAATCCATTTCTCGTTTTCGTGGCGATCATCTTCTGGACTTGGATGTGGGGCGCCATCGGCGCGGTCCTGGCGGTGCCGCTGTTGCTGATAGCCCGTACGATCCGCAGCGAGTTCAAGGCCGAGACCCGCGCAACGCTTCCGTCCTGACGCAAACGAAACGGCCGGCGCGTTTTGCGAGCCGGCCGCCGATGAAGAGAAGGAAAACTACGGGAGGATCAGAGGTCACCCGCGTTCCGAATCGCCATGAGTTGCATGAGTTTCTGGCGCGCCCTGTTGACGCGGCTCTTGATGGTTCCTACGGCGCATCCGCAGATCTCCGCCGCCTCTTCGCAGGAAAAGCCCGAGGCGCCAACGAGGATAAGCGCTTCGCGCTGGTCATCGGGCAGTTTCTCAAGGGCCGAGCGAAAATCGGCCAGATCGAGATGACCGTCCTGGGCGGGCGCCGAGACCAGCCGGGCCGCCGCCTCGCCATCGCTGTCCTGCACTTCGCGCCGGGCCTTGCGATACTGGCTGAAATAGGTGTTGCGCATGATGGTGAACAGCCAGGCCCTGAGACTGGTGCCCGGAATGAAGCTGGCATGTGCGCCCCATGCCTTCATCACCGTTTCCTGCACGAGATCGTCGGCATGATCGTGGCTGCCGGACAAGGAAATGGCGAAGGCGCGCAATGACGGAAGCTCCGCCAGGAGAGCGGTCTTGAAGGCCGCGACAGCTGTCATTGATCGCCACCCCCGTCGGTACGTCCCGACTGGCCCTCTCGCTCCTTTCTTTCGGCTTTTTCGAGTTGGTCGAGCAGCATGGTCAGCTTTTCGGGAATGGGTTCCGAAAGGATCGAACCGTAAAGCTTCTTTAGCTGGTCACCGAGATGGGCTTGGATCGGCGGCTCTAGGGCAGGGCGCTCTGACGTTTCTTTTTTATCTGACATGGCGGCTCTTTCAGGACGACTTCAAGACAACAGTCCTATCGACGATCTCGCGGCGAAGGCTGCACATTCGCATCTTGTGCTGAACGCGGATGATTGGCTCCGGTTCCGATCATGCGATAAAAATAATCATGGGGAGGGGGAACCGGTTATCCTCTCCGGCGTTTTTATGCAGAACAGTTCTCTTTTGTTGATTGCCCGTCCAGGCGTTGGAAAGGTTTCTCATGTCTATCACGGCCTTGATCGCACCGCAGCTTCCCCTTCTCCGTCGCTATGCGCGGGCACTGAGCGGCAGCCAGGCGAGTGGCGATAGTCACGTCGTGGCCATGCTGGAACAACTGGTGGCCGACCCCGATGGTTTCGATCCGTCGCTCGATCCGCGGCTCGGCGTCTACAAGCTTTTCTCGTCGGTCTGGAACGCCAACCCCATGAACTACATGCGGCTGGACGAACTTGGCGAACGCCCGGCGGCCGATCGTCGCCTTGACGCCATCACGCCGCTGCCCAGGCAAGCATTCCTTCTCACCGCCATGGAAGGGTTTTCTCCCTTCGACGCGTCGCGCATTCTCGATGTGGGGCCGGAAGCCTTCTCGGCCTTGCTGTCGGAAGCCGCGCGCCAGATCGGCGAGCAGGTTGCGTCGCGCGTTCTCGTCATCGAGGATGAGCCGTTGATCGCCATGGATCTCGAAGGCTTGGTCGAGGGGCTGGGCCATACCGTGGTCGGCAACGCGCGCACGCGGGATGAGGCGGTTGCTATGGCCCGACGCGAGCGGCCGGGCCTGATCCTGGCTGACATTCGTCTTGCCGACGGTTCCTCGGGTCTCGATGCGGTCAACGACATCCTCACCAGCTTCGAGGTGCCGGTCATCTTCATAACCGCCTATCCGGAGTCGTTGTTGACGGGCGAGCGGCCCGAGCCAACCTTCCTCATAGCGAAGCCATTCCGCGAGGAGATGGTGAAGGCGGTGATCTCCCAGGCTTTGTTCTTCGACAAGGTTGCCTCGCTGCGACTGAAGGACAGCGCCTGACGTTGATCGGCCACAGGTGAACTTCCCGATCGTCGGCCGTCTGACGCGGAGGGCAAGGTGCAGCCCGATGAGCTCGAGACACTCAAGACGCTGGCGAGAGTCATGACCGTTGCCGCCTGCGCCTCAGTGTCGGCGGGCCTCGTGACGTATCTTTTTCGCATGCGCCAACGTGCCGGCGGGTTGATGGGCACATCCGCGTTGTTGTGCGTCTTTGTCCTGGCTATCGCCGTCGGGGCCATCGGCCGCCTCTTGCCTGGTACAGCCGGTGGCGGCCTTCCCGTCCTGCTGGAAACGGTGACCGCCGCCATCGCTTTCGTCGTCGGAATTGCCGTCTGGCCGATGATCCCGAGGCTTGTCGGTCAACCGACCCGACAGGAGGCCAACGAAGCTACCGCGCTGCTCGTCGAAGGGCAGGCGGCGAACCGAAGACTGATCGATCAGTTGAGCGACCTCAATCGCGATCTCGAAAGCCGGGTTGCCGGGCGCACCGCCGAGCTGGAAACCGTCCGTCATCGGTTCGAGATGGCACTTGAAGGATCCGACATCTCGATCATGGAGCTCGATGCCGACCTCCTGTTCACTTGGGTGCACAATCCGCCTCGCCCGCTCACCCAGGTCGACGTCCTGGGGCGCCGGCCGGGCGATCTCCTGCCACCTGCCGAAGCGGCCGAGTTCGTCGGTATCGCACGGCGCGTCCTGGCCGGCAGTCCGCCGGAGCGATTTGAGATTACCTTCGTTCTGGCCGGGCAGCAGCGCTGGTTTGAAGGCTTTATCGAGCCGGTCTCGGCGGATGGACGCATCACTGGCGTGCTGGCGGCAGCCATCGATGTTTCCCGCTACAAGGAACACGAGCGCGAGATGCGTGACATCCTGCGCGAACTCACCCACCGTTCCAAGAATCTTCTGGCAGTGGTGCAGGGCATAGCGCGGCAAAGCGCCGAGGGCTGTCCCGAGGCCGCCGGCTTCCTGGCTCCCTTCAGTGGCCGCCTTCTGGCCCTTTCAGCGGCCCACGAGTTGCTGGTGCAGAACGGCTGGCGCGGCATCCTGCTCGATGAAGTGGTGACCCGCGCCTGGGCCGACGTTGAGGGAACGGCAAGCATCCGCGTCGAACTGGATGGTCCGCGCGTCCTGCTCGGCCCGGATGTCGCGCAGAACGTCATGCTCGGGGCGCACGAACTGGTCGTGGCGGCCGCCGAGGCCGAACGCCCTCCCGAGCGCACTGTCGTGTCGTGGGCGATGTTGCCGGATGGGGGCTTTCGCCTGGAATGGCGCATGGTTGGGGCGTCTTCGATCGAGGTCAGCGCCTTCGGCCAGCTTCTGCTGCGCACGGTCATCCCAGTCGTCCTGGATGGCGAGGTGACGGCGCTCGATCTTTCTCCGGCGGGCTTCGCCTACGGAGTGAGGGGGCGTGTCGGCCCGCAGCTTCAGCCCGCCCAGCGCTCCGCGTAGCTTTCGAGACCCGAGAGATTGAAGACACCGCCGACCGGCCGGTCGGGCGGCAGATTGGGGCGCCCGCCTTGGCCGAGAGCCAGCATGGCCGCCCCTGTCGAGGTGCCCGTGGTTCCCGAGGCGATGGCGACCTGCCGCTTCGTGAGCCGCTGCAAGGCTTCGGCGAACAGCGCATCGCGGCCGAACGGACCCTCGATGATGATCGGACCGGCCGCCCCGGCCACGGCCATGGCCGCCCGCGCCACCAATGCCAGATAGAGGCTCACCGCCGCCGTGCGCACGCCGCCCGGGAGCGAGGCGGGGTCCGTGCTCCATTCGCCCTTTCCATCCGGGAATGGGCCGCAGCCCGGCACGAACGTCGGGCGAACCATCACGCCACCGTCGATCACCGCGCGAATGTCGTCCTGTGTCGGCTTCTGGGGGCGTCCACCTGTCAGCAGGTCGAACTCCCTCCCGCCCATGAAGCGCGCCGATGGTACCGGATTGCCGAAGGCATCGACATTGCACAGGCCGTCGCGGCGGGCATCGAGGGCCGACGCGTCGCCGCCGACGGCGAGAACGATCACCCAGGTTCCGGTGGAAAGCACCGTGAACGGCGGCTGGCGGCCGAGCAGATGCGGCAGCAGCGAAGCATTGGAATCGTGGATGCCACAATAGACCGGCGTATCGGAAGAAAGGCCCGTTCGTGCGGCGATTTCCGCCGTCACCGTGCCGAGACGGTCGAAAGCCGAGCACAGGGGGGCGAACAATCTGCTCCAGCCTTCTGCCTTGGCGAACGACGAGTAGCCGCGTTTCTCCGGCGCCCACAGGTCGGTGTGGACGCCGAGGGAGGTTCGCTCGCTGGCCAGTATGCCGGTGAACCGGAACGCCCAGTACTGCGGGTAGGGGAGGATGGCCGTCACCTTCGCGAAGGCGTCCGGGAAGGTTCTCGCCTGCCAGAAAATCTGCGCACCGGCGTTGAGGCCGCCGGGCAGGCGCGGCGTGAAACTCTCGGCAAACGACGGGCGGGCAACGAGATAGTCGCCTTCCAGCGCATCCGGCCCATGGAACTCGTAGTCGAGGATCGGCAGGGCCAACCGATCGCCGGCCAGCAGCGCGAACGTGGCGCCGTGGGTGGTGAACGAGAGAGCGTCGATCCTTTGGCTCGACGACGCCTCCTTCAGCGTGTCGAGAAAGAAGGTCCACATGCCCTCCACGTCGAAATGGGGATAGGGGGGAGCGTCGACGACGGCATTTGGCCGGGTGCGGACGAAAACGTCCTCACCGGTCCCAAGGTCGTGGACCACCACCTTGACGTTGGTCTTGCCCACGTCGAGAACCGCGATGAACCTCGGCGTCGTCGACATCTCTTCCTCCTTGTCGGCAACTCTCACCGGGCGGCGCGGCGCCGGTAGTTGATCCGCTGCACGACCAGCGGCAGGGCGATCACCAGGATCAGCATCAAGCCCATGAAGATGCTCATGACGATGCCGGGCACGTTGAGCAGCCCGAGGCCGAAGGTGACGAGGCCCATGACGAAGGCGGCGATCACCACGCCGAGGATGTTGCCCGTGCCGCCGTTGATGCCGACGCCGCCGAGAACGGCCATCGTCACCGCATCGAGCTCCCAGCCCACCGCGATCGACGGACGGGTCGAGCCGAGGCGCGAGGTCAGCATCACCGAGGCGAGGCCGGCGGCGACGCCGGTCATGAGGAAGACGATGAACTTGATGCGTCGCACCTTGATGCCCGAGAAGCTGGCGGCCAGGGCATTGTTGCCGACGGCATAGACCTGCCGGCCGAAGACGGTCTTGTGCAGCACGATGCCGGCGACGACCGCCAGGCCAAGGAAGGTGACGAACTCGATCGAGAAGATCCAGAAGGCATACCCTTGCCCGAACACGGCGAAGTCGGCCGGATAGTTCTTGTAGACCTGGTCGCCGAGCACGACGTAGGCGATGCCGCGATAAAGGCTCATGGTACCGATGGTGGCGACGATGGCCGGCAGGCCGAGCCTCGCCACCAGGAATCCGTTGAACAGGCCGCAGCCAAGCCCCACGCCGAGACCGACGAGGAACAGCACTGGGGTGCCGGCCCCCGCTTCCGCGGCGGCGCCCATGGCGGTCGAGGCCAGCGCGATGATCGAGGCCACCGAGAGGTCGATCTCGCCGGTGATGATCACGAAGGTCATGGCCAGCGCCAGGATGGCCTTTTCCGTAAAGTTGAACGTCGCGTCGGAGAGGTTCCACGGATCGAGGAAGTAGGGCGAGGCCAGCGAGTTGGCGATGGCGATGGCGATCGCCACGGCGAGCAGCAGCGTCTCCCAGCTCTTCAGCGCCCGCTTGAGCGGACTGTCGAGGCGGTCGGGAATATGGCGCGGCGTGAGGGCGGCGGATTGATCGCTCATAGCGGAAGCTCCTTGCGGCGCAGGATGACCCGGCCCTTGACGCGTTCGCCGCGAGCATTGATGACGACGGCGGTGATGATGATCGCGCCCGAAATCGCCATCTGCCAGAACGGCGAGATGCCGATCACCGGCAGCGCGTTCTTGATGATGCCGAGGAACAACGCGCCCAGCACGACGCCGCCGACCGTGCCGACGCCGCCGATGGTCGAGACGCCGCCGATGACGCAGGCGGCGATGGTGTCGAGCTCGAAGCCGGAGGCGACGTCGACGTAGGCGACGGCGTAGCGCGAAACCCAGAGATAGCCGCAGAGCCCGGCGACGGAGCCCGAAAGCACGAAGGCCAGGAAGCGCGTCTTGCCGATGTCGATGCCCGCGTAGACGGCGGCGACCGCATTGCCGCCGGTGGCGTAGAAGGCGCGGCCGAGACCGGTGCGAGTGAACAGGATGGCGGCAAGCACGATTGCAAGGATCCCGACCCAGGACAGAACCGGCAGGCCCAGGATCAGCGTGCGCGGCAACTCTAGGAAGGCCGGCGACATTTCGTGGGCGTTGACCCAGGCGCCGCCGGACTCGACGAAGGCGAGGCCGCGAAAGATGGTCATGGTGCCGAGCGTCACCACGATGGCCGGAATGTCGAGCCACCAGACAAGGAAGCCGTTGATGGCGCCGAGCAGCATGCCCATGCCGATGGCGACCAGGATCAGCGCCACCACCGGCAAGCCGGGGGCGAGATGGTTCAGCATGGCAACCGTCATGCCGGTGAGGGCCACGTTGGCGGCCACCGAAAGGTCGATCGACTTGGTCAGGATGACGGCCGACTGGCCGAGCGCCATCATGATCAGGATCGATGTGTCGTTGAACACGCCGGCGAGGTTGCGGGGAGTCGAGAAGGCGGGAAAGCGGGCGGTGATGGCGACGAGCAGCAGGAGGCAGGCCAGCACCAGGAGCGCTTCGCGCCGCGCGAGAAGGCTGCGGATGGTGTTCATCGGAAAAGCTCCGGAGCGGGAATGGCGGGGCGAATGAGGCGGCAGGTCACGCGGCGGCCTCCTTGTTGCCGGTTGCCGAGCGCACCAGCGCTTCCGGCGTCAGGCCCTCGCGCTCGAAGACGCCGGCCATCCGTCCTTCGCGCATGACGATGACGCGGTCGCTCATGCCGAGGATTTCCGGGATCTCGCTCGACACCATGATCACGGCGAGTCCTTCGACGGCGAGCTGGCTCATGAAGGCATGGACGGCGGCCTTTGAGCCGATATCGATGCCCTTGGTCGGCTCGTCGAGGATGATGACTTTCGGCAGCGTGGCCAGCCACTTGCCGATCACCACCTTCTGTTGGTTGCCGCCCGACAGCGTGCCGACCGGCTGACTGAGCGAGGCGGCTCTGAGGTCGAGCCGTTCGGCATACTTGCGGGCGAGGTCGAACTCCTCGGCCATGCGCAGGAAGTTGCGGCGGCTGGTGACCCTCAGCGACGGCAGGGAGATGTTGGAGACGATCGACATGGCCGTGATGGCGCCATGCCGGCCGCGCTCTTCCGGCACGTAGACGATGCCGGCGTCGATGGCGTCCGACGGCGACCGCACGGCGATCGGTTTGCCCGACAGCGTCACCGTTCCTGCCGATGGACGGGTGACGCCGAACAGGGCTTGGCAGAACTCTGAGCGGCCGGCCCCGACCAGCCCGTAGAGACCGAGGATTTCGCCGCGCCTCAGCTCCAGCGACACCCGATCGAACTCGGTGGGATGGCAGTAGCCGTCGACCTTCAGCACCACGTCGCCGATCTCGGCCGGAAGCTTCGGGAAGGTCTGCGTCACGTCGCGGCCGACCATCAGCTTGACGAGATCGTTGTGCGACACTTCGTCGAGCCGGCCGGCGCCCACTTGGCGACCGTCGCGGAAAACGGCGAAATACTCGCAAATCTGCCAGACTTCCTCGAACTTGTGGCTGATGAACAGGATGGCCTTCCCGGCCTTCTTCAGCCTGTCGATGATGCCGAACAGTTCCTCCACCTCCTTGTAGGAGAGGGCGGCGGTCGGCTCGTCCATGATGACGATGCGAGCGTCGATCGACAGGGCGCGGGCGATCGCCACGAGATGGCGCTGCGCGATTGAGAGATCCTTGAGGCGCGTGCGTGTCGAGATCGGCGCGTCGATGCCATGCAGGATGGCGGCGGCGCGCGCATGCATCGCCGCCCAGTCGATCAGGCCATAGCGATTGCGCGGCTGGTGACCGATGTAGATGTTCTCGGCCACCGTCAGTTCGTCGAACAGCACCGTTTCCTGATGAATGGCGGTGATGCCGAGGTCCTGAGCCGCCTCGGCGGTCGGCAGATCGACCTTCTTGCCGTCGATCTCGATGGTGCCGCCATCGGGCTGGTAGATGCCGGTCAGAATCTTGACCAGCGTCGACTTGCCGGCGCCATTCTCGCCGATCAGCGCGGTGACGTGGCCGGGCCGAAGCTCGAGTGCCACATCCGACAGCGCCTTGACGCCGGGAAAGGTCTTGGAGATGCCCACCATCTTCAGGATGGGCTCTGTCGTGGATGTGTCCGTGGAAGGCATGGCGTTCATCGGCGCTTTTTTGCTGCTGGAGCCTGGAACCCGTGTCGCAATCGGTGCGGCCGTCGTCGTGACGGCAATCACTCCGGGACGACCGGCTGAGATCGGGTCGACGGAACTGCCCTCATCCTGTTCCTTCCCCACAAGGGGGAGGGGAGCCTGCCGGATCAGCCGATTGCGCTGGAGGGAGGCGCGCCGGGTTGGACGACGGAAGCCGTAGGGAGGGAGTCCCGATCAGCGAAGGCCGCGTCCCCTCCGCCTTGTGGGGGAGGGACAGGAAAAGGAGTCCGTTTGGGGTATCAGGTCCGGACCCGGCCGAAACCGGGCCCGGATAGCTCGAGCCGGATGATCAGAAGATCTTGGCGAATTCCTCGACGTTGCCGGCATCGTAGACGAACGGATCGGCCATGGCCGCTTCGTTGTTGGCGTCGAGCTTGATCTTGCCCATGCGGCCGATGGAGATCTCGGCGTCCGGCTTGGCCTCGGCCTTGCCGGCCTTCAGCTCGTAGGCGATGTAGGTCGCCGAGTAGCCGAGGTCGATCGGATTCCAGATGGCGAAGGCCTTGGACGAGCCAGCCTTGACGTGGCCGGCCATCTCCGACGGCAGGCCAAGGCCGGTGACGTTGACCTTGCCGACGAGGCCGGCGTCCTCAACGGCCTGGGCGGCGGCGACGATGCCGACCGACGTCGGGGCGATGATCGCCTTCAGGTTGGGATACTTGGCGATCAGGCCCTGCGTCTCGCGGTAGGACTTGTCGGCGAGGTCGTCGCCGTAGACCGTGTCGACGAGATTGACGTTGGCGTAGTTCGGCAGGACCTTCTTCATCTCCTCGATCCAGATGTTCTGGTTGGTCGCCGTCGAGGCGGCCGAGAGGATGGCGACATCGCCCTTTTCCGAGCCGAGCCCGTCGGAGGCCAGCTTCACGCACATGTTGCCGATCAGCGGGTTGGACGACGGGTTGAGGTGCATCAGGCGGCCTTCCGGCGCAACGCCCGAGTCCCAGGAGATGACGGTGATGCCGCGCTGCATGGCCTTTTTCAGGGCCGGCACCAGGGCGTCCTTGTCGTTGGCGGAGATGGCGATGGCGTCGACCTTCTGGGCGATCAGCGAGTTGACGACGTCGATCTGCGCTTCGGCGGTCGAGGTGGTCGGGCCGGTGTAGATGATCTCGACATCGCCGAGTTCCTTGGCCGCTTCCTGGGCGCCCTTGTGGGCGGCGTCGAAGAAGCCGTTGCCGAGCGTCTTGACCACCAGGGCGATCTTGACGTTCTCGGCACTGGCCGAGCCCGACATCAGCGCGATGGCGGCGGCGGTGGTTACGATCAGTTTCTTGAATAGGGTCATCTGGGTCTCCTCCCGTTTCGACCTTCCATCGACCTCCGCCTTTTTCCTCAGTCAGGCGACGGTCGGGGATTGCTGGGTATCTTCTTTCCGGTCCGTGGACGCGATGATCAGGCCGATTCCGGCGGTCTCCACCATCCGCCGGTCGCGCTCGTCGATGCCGTCGTCCGTGATGATCGTGCTCACCCGTTCGAGCGGGCAAAGGATAAGGCTGGACCGTGTCTTGAACTTGGAACTGTCGACCAGGACGATGAGCTCGTCGGCCTGGCGCATCAGGCGCTGCTCGGACTGGATGATCAGCGAGTCCGATTCCATGATGCCGAGCGGCGATACGCCGCGGGCGCCCATGAAGAAGCGGCGGGCATAGAAGTGGCCCGTTCCATCGCTGTCGAACGGCGACAGGATGATGTTCTGCTCGCGATAGACCGCGCCGGCCGGCAGCATCACCGTGCATTTCGAATGCTTGATCAGGTGCTCGGCGATCGGGAACGAGTTGGTCATCACCTGCAGGCGCATCTGCGCGAGAAAGTGCACCATCGGAAAGGTGGTGGTGCCGCCGTTGATGGTGATCGCCTCGCCCTCGTGACAGAGCTTCACCGCCTCGCGGGCGATGGCGCGCTTCTGCGCCGAGTTGACGGTCTCGTCGGCTCGGAACGACCGGGCCGCCAGCACGCCGATCTGCGGCGGATGCAAGGCCTCGGCGCCGCCGCGCACCTTCTTCAGGCGGTTCTGGAGCGCCAGCGCGCTGATGTCGCGGCGGATCGTCGCCTCGGAGGCGTCGGTCAGCTCGACGATGTCCTGCACCGTCAGGATCGGTCGTTCCTGGACGGCGGAAAGGATGATGCGGTGGCGTTCGCGTTCGTGCATGGGCTGTCTCGGCTCCTGGAGTTGGGGCTCGGACGATGGCGTGCCGGCGCCGCGGGGGCAAGCGCCGGCGCGATTGATCAGGGCTTGGGGGCGGCGAGCTTCCAGCCGTCGAGCGCCATCGCTTCCGGCTGCGGCACCACCTTGAAGCGGGCGGCGAGGTCGATCAGGTCCTGCGTCGACATGGTCTGGCGCGGCCCTCCCATCGACAACACCTTCACCAGGATCTCGGCCGCCTTCTCGGCAGTGTCGACCAAGCCGAAGGCGTCGTCGAGCGTCGGACCGACGCCGAACACACCATGGAACGGCCAGAGCACCAGCGGCCTCTTCGCCAGCAACCGGGCAGTGGCGTCACCCATCTGGTCGGTGCCGGGCACCAGCCATGGCATGGTGCCGACACCGTCGGGGAACACCACCAGGCATTCCGTGGAGCCTTCCCAGAGGGCGCGCGTCACGTTGGCGTCGCTCCAGTCGAGCACATAGGTCAGGGCGATCAGGTTGGTGGCGTGGCAGTGCAGCACCACGCGGTCGCTGCCGTTGGTGGCGGTCTGGCGGGCGATGTGCCCCTTGAAATGGCTGGAGAATTCCGACGTCGGCCCGCCGCCGTCGCGATAGCCCCACAGCACCTCCAGGAAGCTACCGTCGGCGCCGACACGCACCACGCCGAGGTTGTTTTCCGGATCGAGCTGGACGTTGCGGAAGAACTTGCCGGTGCCGGTGACGATGTAGCTCTGCCCGGCAATCGCCGGCAGCGGCTCGGTCATCGGCAGGCGGCGCGGCTCGCGGATGCCGGCGAGATAGGGCGCAATGTCGTCGTCGGTGAGACGCAGGCTGATGTTGCCCCCGTTGCGCTCGTCCCAGCCCTTGTCCCAGCAGTCCGTCGTGGCTTTCACCATCGCCTTGACGAACCAGGCATCGATCATATTCGCAGTCATAGTGGCTCAGGACTCCCGCTTGGCGAGCACGTCGCGCTCGTAAGCCTTGACGACATCGAACCAGGCGGCGCCGACCGGCACGTTCCGGCTTTCGCAATAGTGATTCCAGACGGCAGCCCACGGGCTCGTCTTATGTTCCTCGAACAGCGCCATGCGCAGCGCGTAATCGCCGGTCGTTTCGGCGGCCTTGAGCTTGATCGCCGGCTCCAGCATGGCCTTCAGCAGCGCCTTGCGCATGTTGCGCATGCCGATCACCCAGGCGGCGATGCGGTTGATCGAGGCATCGAAATAGTCGAGACCGATGGCGGTGCGGTCGAGCATTCCGCCGCGCACCAGTTCGTTGGCGATGGCCTGCAGCTCGTCGTCGAACAGCACCACGTGGTCGCTGTCCCAGCGCATGGGACGCGACACGTGCAGCAGCACGCGATCGACGAACTGGAAGACGGCCGACAGCTTGTCGGATACCACCTCGGTCGGATGGAAATGGCCGGCGTCGAGGCAAAGCATGGTTCCGCGCGTCGCCGCGTAGCCCATGTAGAACTCGTTGGAGCCGACGGTGTAGGCCTCGGCGCCGATGCCGAACAGCTTGCTCTCGACGGCGTCGTAGTGGAACGCCTTGGAGATCTTCTCGGAGATCACCTCGTCGAGCGCCGCCTTCAGCGTCTCGCGCGGTCCGTAACGGTCGAACGGATAGTCCTTCGAACCGTCGGGAATCCAGATGTTCATCACCGAGGCCGTGCCGAGCGAGCGGCCGAAATGCTCCGATACCTTGCGGCTCGCCTTGCAGTGGTCGATCCAGAACTGGCGGATGCCGGTGTCGGGATGGCTGAGCGTCCGGTTGTCGGCACTCTTCGGATGCGAGAAGCAGGAGGGGTTGAAGTCGAGGCCGAGGCCATTTTCCTTCGCCCAGTCGACCCAGCGCTGGAAGTGCTTCGGCTCGATGGCGTCGCGTTCGACCTTGCGGTCGGCCTCCAGATAGAGGGCATGGAGGTTGAGCCGCTTGGCGCCGGGGATCAGCGACATCGCCTTGTCGAGGTCGGCGCGCAACTGGTCGGCATTGCGGGCCCGGCCGGGGTAGTTGCCCGACACCTGGATGCCGCCGGTGAGCTCGCCATCCGGGTTCTCGAAACCCTTGACGTCGTCGCCCTGCCAGCAGTGCATCGACACGGGAATGGTATCGAGCTTGGCCTGGACGGCCTCGGTGTCGATGCCGTCGCGGGCGAAATGCTCGCGGGCGAGTTCGTAGGCTTTGGTGATCGACGCGTTATCGGACATGACTCGCGGTTTCCTCCCGTTGGCTCCGCTGCTCGCTATCAATCATATTTCATCACAAACGATCAAGTGTGATCATGCCGGGGTGTTTCGAATATGCGAGGGCAACCTCAGTTGGTTTGGGACGATATCGACAGTTTGTATGTTGAAAATACAATGATTTTCAGATCTTGGCGGCGGTTCTGGCGTACATTTGCGTACCGACAAAAGTTCTAGCCGAATGACGGGAACGACGATATGCCGATCAAAGGTTTGATTTTCGATTGAAAATGATTGAATTTGCGTAGTGATCCCACTGGGAACGATCGGATAGGATTGACTATGATCCGTTTGTGGGCCGATGTGGCGTCGGCAGGGAGGAGAGCCATGATCAGAAAAGCCTTCGTCATGTGGGTCAATCCGGACGCCCACGCCGAGTACAAGCGTCGCCATGACGAGATCTGGCCGGAGCTGGCCGCGGTGCTCAAGGCGCATGGAGCGCACAACTACGCCATCTACCTGGACCCGAAGACATCGACGCTGTTTGCCACCGTGGACATCGAGTCCGAGGAGCGCTGGGATGCCGTCGCCTCGACGGACGTGTGCCAGAGGTGGTGGACGTACATGGCCGACATCATGCCGTCCAATCCGGACAACAGCCCGAAGTCGGCGGACCTTCGCAAGGTGTTCTTCCTCGCGTGAGCGTCAGGCGCTTACTGGAGCCGGACCGGTTGAGCCCTTCACGTCGAGGCGGGGCGGCAGGATGATGTGCCGGTCGGTCCGGCGCCCTTCGATGCGCTCGATCAGCAGCTTCATCGCCTCGCTGCCGAGCAGGTGCCCCGACTGATCGATCGACGTCAGCGACAGCTGCGGCAGCTCGGCGAGGCGCGAGTTGTCGTATCCGATCACGGAGAGGTCTTCCGGTATCCGGATGCCGAGCTTCAGCGCTTCGGCCATCAGGGTGAACGCGACGGAGTCCGTCCAGCAAAAGACGGCGGTCGGACGCCGGGGGGCGACCAGAATGCGTTGGGCCACCTCCTCGTCATAACGCTCGCCGCGGAAATGTGTGCCCTCGAAAATCGACATGTTGTCGGTCAGGCCATGAGCCGTCATGGTGTCCCGATAGCCTGACAAACGCAGGTTCGTCGAATTGTTGGGGGCGGCAGATGTCGGTTCGAGGCCGAAATAGGCGATGTCGCGATGGCCGAGCGATATCAGGTGCTCGACGGCAAGCCGAGCGCCGACGCGATCGTCGTTGTTGACGGTGTCATAGCCGCAGTCCCGATCGTGGCGGCCGATCATCACGGTCGGCACCGAGGTGGCGACGGTGGTGAGATAGGACTCCTCGAGGCGCGGCGCGACCATCAGGAACCCGTCGATCTTGTGATCGAGCATGGTGTCGATGGCGTGTTTCTCGCTGGCTTCGGCCGAGGGACGAAAGCCGATCAGCGGCTCGTAGCTGGTGCTCCTGAGCGTCGAGATCACACCGTCGAGGATGTCGGGGAAGAACGGATTGCGCATGTCCGGCAGCACGACGCCAAGGGTGTAGGTCCGGCCCCTGAGGCCGCGCGCCGCCGTCTGCGGACGATAGCTGAGCGCGGTCATTGCCGCCTCGACGCGGGTCCGCATGTCGTCAGACAGGCCGTAGGCGTTGCGCAGCACCTTGGAGACGGCGGCGCGCGACACGCCGGCCGCCTCCGCCACATCCTTGATCGTCGCGCGCTTCATGGTGCTCCGCCCGTTTCCGGCTCGTTTCCGAGGTTTCCTCTATACATTCGGCAGTTTGCCGGCAACGGCTATCATCCCTTCACGGCGCCGGCCGTCATGCCCTCAACGATCTGGCGGTTGAAGAACAGGAACATGATCAGTGGCGGAATGGTGATGATCAGGATGTTCATGAAGAGAAGATTATACGACGTATTGAACATGCTCTGGAAGTTGAACAACGTCAGCTGCACCGTGGCGTTCTTGGCTCCCGGCAGATAGTAGAGCGGGTTGGTGAAGTCGTTGAAGATCGCCACCGATTGCACGACGATCACCGTCACCGCCACGGGCTTCAGAAGCGGCAGCACGATGCGGAAGAACAGCGTGAACGGCCCGGCCCCTTCAAGGATCGCCGCTTCGTCGAGTTCGCGGGGGATGGTGGCGATGAAGGCCCGGAACAGCAGCACCGAGAAGGACAGGCTGTAGGCGATCTCGATCAGGATCAGCCCCGACAGCGTCTTGAACAGGCCCAGCCATTGCAGCAGCCAGATCGTCGGCACCACGGCCGGCGGCATGATCAGGCCGGCCAGCACCATGAAGTTGATGAGGCCGCTCCAGCGCGATGGTCGTCGCTGCAACACGAAGCCAACCATGGCGCCGAACACGACGAGCCCGGTTACGGCCACGACGGTCAGGATGATCGAATTGACGAAGGCTGTGATCAGCATGTAGTCGCGCGCCTGCACTACGGCGACCAGGTTGTCCCAGAAGTGTGTCTGGGTGGGCCAGGAGAAGTGCAGCTGCGAGGCTTCCGGCTTGTCCTTCAGCGCGTTGACGAGGATGAACAGGAAGGGCACGACGAACACCGCGAAGGCGGCGGCGAGCGACAGAATGCCGGTCGCGTAGTATCTCAGCTTCCTGGCGGTCATGCCTCGACCTCCTTGCGGTTGAGGACGAAGGACAAGGGCACGACGATGGCCGCCACCAGCACGAACAGCACGACGTTGCCAGCAGTGGAGAGGCCGTAGAAGCCGGCCTGATACTGCTTGTAGATGACCGACGCCACGACGTCGGTGGTGAACCCCGGCCCGCCCTTGGTCATCGCCCAGATCAGGTCGAAGGACCTGAGGCCGCCGATCAGGCTGAGGATGATCACCGTGACGGTGGCCGGACGGGCGAGCGGCAGCGTCACGTTCCAGAAGCGCTGCAGCGCGTTGGCGCCATCCATCTTGGCTGCTTCGTAATACTCGGCCGGAATGGAGACGATGCCGGCGATGTAGATGACGGTGGCGAGACCGACGCCCTTCCAGACATCGACGAAGGCGACCGAGAGCAAGGCGTAGCGCGGATCGGTCAGCCACGCCGGCCCCTTCAGGCCGAAGACGGCGATGATGTCGTTGATGAGGCCGTTGGTCGGATGCATCAGCATGGTGAAGGTGATGCCGACGCCGATGGTCGAGACCAGAACCGGGAAGAACACCACGGCGCGCAGGAGGTCGCGCATCATGACGTTGGACGTCAGCAGGATGCCGAGGAGCATGCCGAGCACCACCTTCGACCCCGAGGTGACGACGGCATAAATCAGCGTGTTGACAAGCCCCCAGACCAGGAAGGGTTCGCTGAAGAACTGCCGGAAATTGTCGAGCCCGATGAAGGAATACTGGAACAGCGTCCAGCGGGTCAGGCTGAAGAACAGCGAGGCGAAGGTCGGAACCAGGAACAGGACGCCGAAGATGATGGCGGCCGGCAGATAGAACCAGCTCGGATAGGCCGCCGCGAGCGAGCGGCGGGTGCCTTTTATTCCGTGACGTGTCATGGGGAACTCCAGAGCCGCTTGTCCGGTCGGTCGCAGCCTCGCGCGAACGCGGGGCCGCTTCTCGGGAGGAGAAGTCTAGATCATCCGTGAGAAAGGTCGTCTGACCTTTCGGATCGATCGACTAGGCCGAACAATGGGGTGGAGGCAGGCCGGCGTGCTGGCGCCGGCCCGGGATCCCATTGTTCGCGATGCTTCATTCCCAGCCGGGCAGGCCAAGTTGCAGCGCCTGCTTGCGCACGTCGTCGTCATAGAGCTTGGCGCCGTCGAGCGGCGAGCGGATACCCGAGCCGATTTCGACGGTGATCTGCTCGAGCGCCGGCCCCTTGACCGGCGACAGGAACTCGAGCGCCGGCGCATTCTTGCTGCCTTCGGCAAAGTAGCTGACGAGATCCTTGGTCGGGGATGGAACGTCGTCCGGTAGCGTGCAGGACTTGGTCATGTACGGCCCCAAGGCCCCGATCGCTTCTGTCTGCACGTCGCAGCCGTCCTTGCTGGCGACGAAGGCGATGAACTTCTTGGCCTCTTCCGGGTGCTCGGTCTGCGAGTAGGCGTAAACGCCTTCTCCGACCCAGACGGTCAGCCCGTTGTTGGCTGCATCGTCGCCAGGCAGGGCGAAGAAGCCGACGTCATCGAGGTTCTCCTTGTAGTTCTCGAACAGATTGCCGATGGCGAAGGTCAGCATCGGGTAGTGGACGCCTTCACCTTTCGACACCATGCGAAGGCCGTCGTCATAGCTTGCCGAGCCGAAGTCCTCGTTGAGATATCCAGCCTTGAACACCTCTTCCTGATGCTCGAAACCCTTCATGGCGGCCGGTGTGGTGGCGAACTTCGCCTTGTTGGCCGTGAAGTCGTCCGGGAAGGTCGGCGCCGCTTGCAGCACGTTGTAGAAGTCGCCCAGGAAGAACAGCTGCGAGGTCCAGGTATCCTTGAACGTCTGGATCACCGGAGCCGCCTTGGTCTTTTCCTTGATGACGGCATTGTTCTTCATGAAGTCGGCCCACGTCTTGGGAACGGACAGGCCAAGCTCGGCATAGATTTTCTTGTTGTAGAGAACGCCGCCGCCCATCGTTGTCCGGAAGGGAGAGCCGTAGATCTTGCCGTTCTCGCTGACCACCGACTTGAAGGTGTCCATGATGTCGGACTGATAGGCTTCGTCGGTGAGGTCGAGCATGTTCTGCTGCGGGTTGAGCGCGTGGAACAGCGAGCCGGTGTTGTACATGAAGACGTCGGTCATCTCGCCGGTGGCGAGCCGCGTCTTGACGATGTTGTCGCCCTCGCCGCCGCCGGGGCGGGATTCGACCTCGACGGCGATCTCAGGGTTCTTGGCGTGGAAGGCGGCGGCCAGCGCTTCGGACGCCTTGACGGTCGCCGGAGCGTTGTCGACGAGGAAGGTCAGCTTCACCTCCGCCGACGCCGGGAATGCAAACGATAGCGCAAGCGCGCTACCGGCCGCGGCCGTCACCAGAAGACGGCGGGAAATCGCAAAGATCATGGTCTCTCCTCCCAGTTTTCCATCCGTCCGGCCGTCCTCTCGGCCAAGGCGGAGAACCGTTCGCTTGCCTCAGTGGGCGACGGCAAACGTGATGACGTGGCGCCCGCTTCCCACGGCGAGACGCTGCTTGCTTTCTTCGGTGGCCGGGTCGACCGGCTTGCCGTCGAGGATGACGTTCCGGGCGCCGGCGGGCACGATCAGGGTGCCGCGCGCCCCGTCGGGGACGACGGTCTCCCAGATGACGGTGCCGTCGTCGACGCGCCAGCCCGCTTCGATCCGGCCTGCTGCCGAATGGTGGATGGCTGCCACCGGCGATAGCGCCGGAATGATCGCCGGCTCGAACAGGATGTGCCGGAAGCCCGGTTCGTCTTCGTCGGGCCTGAGGCCGGCCACCTCCTCGAACAGCCACTGGCACACCGCGCCATAGGCATAGTGGTTGTACGAGTTCATCGACGGATCGAACACCGAGCCGTCCGCCTGGATGGCGTCCCAGCGCTCCCAGATGGTCGTGGCGCCGTTTTTCACCTGATAGAGCCAGCCGGGCACTTCCTCCTGCAGGAAGAGCGCCCCGGCAAGGTCCGGCTCGCCGATCTTGATCAGCGCGGGCAACAGGGCGGGGGTGCCGATGAATCCGGTGCCGATGCGCCCGCCCGCCCGGGCGATGGTCGCCTTGAAATAGTCCTTTGCCGCCGAGCGCTTGTCCTCGGGAATGAGGTCGTGCAGGAAGGCGAGGGCATAGGACGTCTGGTCGTCGTAGGCGAGGCGGCCGGACGGTGTGATGAACTCGTGGGCGAAGGCCGCCTTCACCACCGCGGCCCGGTCCGACAAGCGCTTTTCGGTCGCCTTGTCGCCAACGAAGCCGGCGATCTTCGCCGTCAGCTTGGCCGCGATGAAGAGATAGATGGTGGCTGCCGCGTCGTCGCCGATGGTCGGCAGCGGTTTCTCGCTGGGGCCTTTCGGCTGCAGCCAATCGCCGAAGGTAAAGCCGCGCGCTCCCCAGGGGCGTGGCGGCCGGACGATCGGGCCGTTGCTGATCGACCAGACGAAGTCGTTCCAACGGATCATCGCCGGAAGCGTCTCGCGGAGGATGTCGAGGTCGCCATAGTGGCTGTAGAGCGCATGCGGCACGATCGATATGGCGTCGCCCCAACCGGTCGAGCCATAGAAGCCGACGTAGCGATCCTCGTGCCCGCGTGTCGGGTCGGGAACCACATGGGCGATCTCGCCATCCGCCCGCTGGTCGGCCATCACGTCGCGCAGCCACTTGACGAAGAAGTCGTGGCTGTCGTGCAGATAGCAGGCCGTGGCGGCGAACACCTGCGCGTCGCCGGTCCATCCGAGGCGCTCGTCACGCTGCGGACAGTCGGTCGGCACGTCGACGAAGTTGGAGCGCTGCGACCAGACCGAGTTTTCGACAAGGCGATTGACCAGCGGGTGACCTGTGGTCAGCCAGCCGGTCCGCGTCACCGCCGACGAGATCGGCACCGAGGCGATATCGACGATCTCCGCCTTGCCGGTCACCGTCACCCGCGCGAAGCGGAAGCCCTGGAAGGTGAAGATCGGTCGATAGCTTTCCTGTCCCTTGCCCTTCAGCACGTAGGTGACGAGGCAGGGTGCCGAACGCAGGTTGGTGTTGCAGAACTCGCCCTTGTCGAGGATTTCCGAGTGCTCGACCAACACCGTCGCGCCGGCTTCGCCCGTCACGGTCAGGGCGACATAGGCGGCGGCGTTCTGGCCGAAGTCGTAGATCGTGCGTCCCTCGGCATCCGTGAAGGACGAGACCGGCCGCAACAGATCGAGTTCCTTGACGCCGTTGACCTCGTGGGCGACCAGCACGGACGGATCGAAGTCCTCGTGCGGCACGCTGCCCTGATCGGCAGCGGCGCCTTCGAGACGGGCATCGTAGGTCTCGCCGAAGTAGATGCCGGATTTCAGCACGGGCGTGAGCCCGCTCGACCAGCTCGCGTCGGTGGCGAGGATCGTTTCCCCGTCCGCTTCGATCTCGGCGATGGCGGCGATGCGATCGCCCCAGGTGTTGAAGAGGGCGTGCTCGTGTGCCCACATCATCTGCGAGCGATACCAGCCATCGCCCAGCCAGATGTCGATGACGTTGTCGCCGTCGACCAGCATCGGGCCGACGTCGTAGGTCTGATAGCTGAGGCGATCGTAGTAGGAGGTCCAGCCCGGCGTCAGCAGGTCGTCACCGACGCGCTTGCCGTTGATGAAGGCGCGATAAAGCCCAAGCGCGCTGATCCTGAGAAGCGCCCGGCCACCACCTTTCGCCTGAAACGTCTTGCGCAGGAACGGCTGCCGCGTGCCGACACCGGCGTCGGAAAGCGGGCGGATCATCTGCGCCTTCCAGACATGCCCTTGGCCGGCGTTCGACGCGCCGACGGTTGCACGAGGGCTCGATCCCATCACGTTCATCTGTCTTGTCCTCCCACGGAGCGATCGAGCTGTGGCCAACCGTTCCGGTTTCCCGTTTGGCGCCGTTTGCGGCGCATTTTGTGGACCGGTTTACATTGAGGATGAACTAGCATCCGTCCCGTTCCAACCTTGCTTGCAAAAAAGTGTAGACCAGTTTACAAAATTGTAAAGAGGGAGCCTCGAGGAAAAGCTCTGCGTCCGGCGTTGGAGGCGTTGGGTCGCGAAATTCCAAGTGAATTCAATGCGAAACAACATCGGTCGCAGAGCGGCGTGGTGGGCAAGGGGAGGGCGGCGTGGCTGGACTGAAACTGGAGAGCGTGCGCAAGAGCTTCGGCGAGCTCGCGGTGATCCACTCGGTCGATCTCGATATCGACAGCGGCGAGTTTGTCGTCTTCGTCGGTCCGTCGGGCTGCGGCAAGTCGACGCTGCTGCGCCTCATCGCCGGCCTGGAAGACACCACTTCGGGGCGCATCGAGATCGACGGCGAGGATGTCACCGAGACGCCGCCTTCGCAGCGCGGTGTCGCCATGGTGTTCCAGTCCTACGCCCTCTATCCCCACATGACGGTGGCGGAGAACATGGGCTTCGGCCTGAAGATCAATCGCGCACCCAAGGCCGAGATCGCCCGCAAGGTGGGAGAGGCGGCGCGGGTGCTGCACCTTGAGGAACTGCTCGACCGCAAGCCCAAGCAGCTTTCGGGCGGCCAGCGCCAGCGCGTCGCCATCGGCCGCGCCATCGTCCGCAACCCCAAGGTCTTCCTGTTCGACGAGCCGCTGTCCAATCTCGATGCCGAGCTGCGCGTTCAGATGCGCCTCGAAATCGCCCGCCTGCATCGCGAGGTGAAGGCGACCATGATCTACGTGACGCACGATCAGGTGGAGGCCATGACGCTGGCCGACAAGATCGTGGTGCTGAGGTCGGGCCGCGTCGAGCAGGTGGGTCGGCCGATCGACCTCTATGCCGACCCCGACAATCTGTTCGTTGCCGGCTTCATCGGCTCACCGAAGATGAACTTCCTGAAAGGCATCGTCGGCGGTCGGGCCGATGCCGGCACAGAAGTCCGCATTCCCGCCTTCGATCTGGTGCTGCATCTGCCCATCGACGCCGACCTCGCGCCGGGCACGGCGGTGCTGGCCGGCGTACGCCCCGAGCAGTTCCACCAGACGGCCGCTCATATGATAGCTCTGCCGATCGAGGTGCTGGAGAACCTCGGCGGACAAACATACGCCTACGGCAGGGCGTCGGATGGCGATCAGATCATCGCCGAGGCGCGCTTCCTGCCACCCGGCTGGCGCGGCGCAACGCTCGATATCGGCTTCGATGCCGCGAGCGTTCTGCTGTTCGACCCGGATACGGGATTGCGAATCCGCTGAACGGCTAAGCCGCAAACCCATCCAGGAACAGCGCGATCGACGCCTTCACCCAGCTTTGCCGCTCGGCCGGGGTGAATGGGTCTCTGAGGCCCAGCAGGATCTGTCGTTGCGCCTCGTTGATCGTGCCGCGCAGGAGGTGCGCCACCGTCTCGACGTCGCCGTCTCGCAGAAAGCCGCTGGTCTGGTGGTCGCGAACCCAGGTCTCGAATGCCTTGGTGATGCGGGCCGTGGCTTGCCGGTAGCTGTCGGCAAGCGCAGGCACCTCCTGGCGCTCGCCGGCGATGAGACGGGTAAGCCGTACCGCCTCGTCCGACAATGCGAGATCGGCGTAGTTGGTCAGCAGGGCTTCGAGGCTGGAACGAGGGTCGACCCTTGCCAGGCGCGCCGCGTCGAGCCCCCCGATGGCGGCGTCGATTCGCGCCTCCATCGCCTCCTTCAGGAGATCTTCCTTGGCGTTGAACAGGCGGTAGAGCGTTCGCGTCGACACGCCGGCATCGCGGGCGATGGTGTCTATGCCCGTGCGAACGTAGCCCGTTTCCAGAAAGGCCTTCGCCGCCGCCGCGATGATCAGGGCGCGCGTCTCGTCCTCGCTTCTGACCGGCGGTCGGCCGGGGCCGCGCGTTTGGGGCTGAGTACTGTCGACCATGATGGTTCCCTCTTGCTTGACACAGGGTGGCGTCCGGAAATAAAGAAAACAATGATTTTCCATATTTTCGCAAGCCGAATCCGTTCTGGTTGCAGTTGCGGAAGGCAAGGATGAGATCGTTGTCCGCTTGGCGCCCCCTCGTTATCGCCGGCCTGGCTGCGGCCGGCCTCGGTCTTTCCGTCATCTGGGCGGTCGATCATCCTGAGCCGCTGATGCTGCAAGGCGAGGTGGAGGCGACCCGCGTCGACCTCGCCGCGCGTGTTGCCGGCCGCGTCGTCAGGACGCCGGTCGATATCGGCGATCGGGTCGCCGCCGGCGATCTGGTGATCGAGCTCGACAGTCCGGCGCTCAGGGCCGGGCTCGACACGTCGAAGGCTGCGCTCGCGGTGGCCAACTCCAACCGCGACCTCGCTTTTTCGACGCGGCAGGAAATGATCGACGCCCGCCGGGCCGAACGGGAAAAGGCAGAGGCCGACGTGCTGCTGGCGCAGAAGACTTACGACCGCGTCAGCCAGTTGCAGGAGCGGTCTTTCGCCTCCGAGCAGGTGCTCGACGAAGTCTCCAACAAGCTCAATGCCGCGTTCAAGGCGCGTGCCGCCGCCGAGGCCAATCTTCAGCTCGCGATCAAGGGCAACAGCCCCGAGCAGAAGGCGGTCGCCGTGGCGCAGGTCGAACAGGCCGCGGCTGCCGTCGCCCAGATCGAGACGGACCTTGCCGAACTCACGGTGAAGGCGCCGATGGCCGGCGAGGTGACGGCGCGGACCGCCGAAATCGGCGAACTGTTCGGCGCCGGCACGCCGCTTCTTTCGATCGTCGACATCGACAACGCCTGGTTCACCTTCAACGTCCGGGAAGATCTGCTGAATGGCCTTGCCGTCGGCGACATCCTGAAGGTGCGGGTGCCCGCGTTGGGCGGACGCGAAATCGAAACTCGCGTGACGGTCATTAACGCTCAGGGGTCCTATGCCAATTGGCGCGCCACCAAGGCGACCGGCGATTTCGATCTGCGCACCTTCGAAGTGCGGGCTCGGCCCGAAGAGGCGATCGAGGGCCTGCGCCCCGGCATGAGCGGACTGATCGACTGGTCCGGTCCCCGGCTCATGGATCGCTGAATCATGGCGCGAAGGGCCCACCTCGCGGCCGGCTTCCGACGGGTTCTTCTTGCCGAACTGCGGCAGATCGGTGCGCGGCCGGGCCTGATGTTCATGCTGGCGCCGTTCCCCCTGCTGCTGTTCGTGCTGCTGGCGGCGGTGTTTCAGCTCGGCCTGCCGCGCGAGCTGCCCATCACCGTCGTCGATCAGGATCGCTCGACGCTGTCGCGACAGATGGTCCGCATCGTCGATGCGACGCCGGAGGTGGCGGTCACGCGCGAGGAGGGCACGCTCAGCGAGGGGCGGCAACGGCTTCTCTCGGGTGAGGCCTATGCCGTGGTGCTGATACCGCCCCGCACCGAGCGCGACGTGCTGGCTGGCCGCCGGCCCGAGGTGGTGCTGTTCTACAACAACCAGTACATGACACCGGGCAGCCTCGTCGCGCGCGGGGTCGGCGGCGCTCTCGGCACGGTGGCGGCCGGCATTTCGATCGAGGCGCGCGTCGCCCGTGGCGCCGACGTGGAGAGCGCCACGCAGTCGGTGACGCCGGTGCCGGTGCGACAGAGCGCGCTGTTCAATCCGAGCCTCGAATACGTCCAGTTCCTGCTGGCGGCGGTGATGCCGACGGTGTTGCAGATCTTCATTGGGGCCAGCGCCGCGCTGTCCTTTTCCCGAGATCGTCAGGGCGTCGCCGGCCTCGGCAAGTCGCTCCGGCTCGGTGGTACCCTCTTGAAAACGACGGCGGGCAAGATGGCGCCCTATACGCTCGCCTATCTCCTCGTGCTCTGGGGCGCCGACGCCTTGCTGTTCGGCCCGATGGGCGCGCGCTTCGGTGGCAGTTTGGCCTTTCACGTCGCCTATGGCGTCGCCTTCGTGCTCGCCTCGCAGATGCTCGGCGCGGCGGCGGCGCTCATTGCCCGCGACACGGTCTCGGCGCTGGCGGCCGTCGGCGTCATCACGGGGCCGGCGTTCGGTTTCACGGGCATCACCTTTCCCCGTCTGTCCATGAACGGCTTTTCCGACATATGGGCCGACCTGCTGCCGGTGACGCACTATCTCGAACTGCGGACCGACAACATCCTGAGGGGAGCGCCGCTCGACATTTCGATGCCGGCCTTCGGCTGGCTGCTATCGCTGGCGCTCGCCTATGGCGGAGTGACGCTGCTTCTCCTGTGGCTCCACGGCCGTCCCCGGTCGTCCGTCGCCAAGGCGGTGGCCCGATGATCGCCGCCTTCTTGCGCGAGATCGCCGTGGCGATCCAAGCCATCTGGAACGACAAGGGCGCCCGCTCGACCATGTTGGGCGCGACGCTGTTCTTCTCGGTCTTCTTCCCGCAGCCCTATCTGTCCGAAGTGGTGCGCGATATGCCGGTGGCGGTCATCGATCAGGATGGTTCGACGCTGAGTCGCGAACTGATCCGCCGGATCGACGCTGCCGACGCTGTCGCCGTTACCCGTTATGCGGCCGACATGCCCTCGGCCCGCAAGCTTTTCCTCACGCGCCAGATTTACGGCATCATCGTCGTTCCTCCGCAGTTCGAACGAGATCTTCTCGCCGGCCGTGCAGCGCCGATCGCCGCCTTTTCCGACGGCGGCTATTTCCTGCTCAACTCGGTCATGTCCTCGGCGCTGTCCAACGCGGCCCGCAGCCTGGGTGCCGAGGTCCAGGTCGGGCGGCTCACCGCCTCAGGCGTCGACATGGCCCAGGCCATGGCCATCGTCGAACCGCTGCGCGTCACGACGGTGCCGCTGTTCAACCCGACCGGCGGCTATGCCAGCTTCGTGCTGCCGGCCGTCTTCGTGCTGATCCTGCAACAGACCCTTCTGATGGGGATCGGCAATCTCAAGGCGGGGCGCCGTTCGGCGGGCGGACTGTCGACCTTTGCCGACGCGATCGTCTACGTCGCCCTCTACAGTCTTTGGGCCGGCGTGGTCCTGGTCCTGCTGCCCTGGGTCTATCGGTTGCCCCGCATCGGCGATGTCGCCGTCATGTATGCGGTCGCCGTGCCCTTCCTGGCCGCCGTCACGGCGATGGGCTTCGCCGTCGCCCGGCTGATTCCCAGCAAGGAAGGCGTCATCTTCTTCCTGGTCGTGCTCGGCATGCCGCTGTTTTTCCTGTCCGGCGTCTCCTGGCCGGCCGAGGCCATGCCGCAGTTCCTCCGTACCGTGGCTTTCGCCATTCCCTCGACGACGGCGGTGCCGGCATTGGTGCGCGTCAATCAGATGGGCGCCGACCTGCGGTCGGTCGAGACGACGATTTTCGTCCAGCTCGCCCTTTGCCTCGCCTACTCGATGCTCGCCGTCGCAGCGGAGCGGTGGAAGAAAAAGCCATCAGCCTGACGCGACTTGCGCACCGCAACGGTTTCTGACCACACTCGGGAAAACACTGAGACGAGGTGCAGTATGGCGGCGGCGGGTCTGGGGTCGACGATCGGCCCTGTAGTGGTCCTTCTTTCAGCCGGCGTCCTGGCGGTGCCGCTGTTCCGCCGTCTCGGCCTCGGCTCGGTGCTGGGTTATTTTGCCGCCGGCGCCCTGGTCGGCCCCTCGGCGTTCGGCCTGTTCTCCGACCCCTCCGCCATGCTCCATGTGTCGGAACTCGGCGTGGTCATGTTCCTCTTCCTGATCGGTCTGGAGCTGCGGCCACAGAAACTGTGGGCGATGCGCGGCCAGATCTTCGGCCTCGGCCTTGCGCAGGTGGTGGCCTGCACCGGCTTGCTGACCGCCTGCGGCGTCGCGGTGTTCGGCCTTTCGCCCATTGCGGCCTTCATCGCCGGCGCCGGTTTCGTGCTGTCGTCGACGGCCGTCATCATGTCCATGCTGCAAGAGCGTGGCGAACTGGCCGGTCCCGACGGACAGAAGGCCGTGTCGATCCTGTTGTTCGAGGACCTGTCGATCGTGCCGCTTCTCGCGCTGGTGGCCTGGCTGGCGCCCAACGAGCATGGCGGAACCGGCTGGCTCGGTGTCGGGCTCGGCGCGGCGGGCGTGGCGGCGCTGCTGCTCGCCGGCCGGTTCCTGATCGATCCCTTCTTCGGCCTGCTTGCCCGCGCCCGCGCTCGCGAGGTGCTGACGGCCGGCGCACTGCTGGTCGTCCTCGGCGCGGCGCTGCTGATGGAGGCGGTGGGGCTCTCGATGGCGATGGGCACATTTCTCGCCGGCGTCATGCTGTCGGGGTCGAGCTATAGGCATCAGGTGGAAGCCGACGTGGAGCCGTTCAAAGGCCTCCTGATGGGGCTGTTCTTTCTGGCCGTCGGCATGTCGCTCGATATCCGGGTCGTGGTCGAACGCTGGCCGCTGCTGATCGGCCTGCTCTTCGCCTTCGCGCTGGTGAAGGCGGTCGGCATCTATGCCGTGGCGCGTCTCTTCGGCTCCGGCCATCGGCCGGCCTTCGGGCGCGCCTTGATGTTTGCCCAAGGCGGCGAGTTCGCCTTCGTCCTGTACACGGCGGCGGCGGGCGGTGGCGTCATTCCCACCGGCGACGCGGCGCTGTTCTCGACGGTGATCATCCTCTCCATGGCCTTGACGCCGTTGGTGCTCGTCGTCGCTGGCCACTTCCGTCGGGAGGAGGAAAAGTCGCTCGATGGTGTCGAGGAGGCGCGCGACCTGCGCGGCCGCGTTCTCCTGATCGGCTTCGGCCGCTTCGGCCAGATCGCCGCACAGTTGCTGCTGTCGCGCGGCGTCGACGTCTCGATGATCGAGAACGATCCCGACCGCATTCGCGAGGCGGGACGGTTCGGCTTCCGCATTTTCTACGGCGACGGTACCCGGCTGGATACGCTCCAACATTCCGGCGCCGCCGAGGCCGAGGTCATCATGGTCTGCGTCGACGATCGCAAGGCAGCCAACCGCATCGTCGAGCTCGTCAAGGCGCACTTCCCCTTGGCGCGCCTGCTCGTGCGCTCCTACGACCGCGTCCACTCGATCGAGCTCATCCGTGCCGGCGTAGACATCGAGGTGCGCGAGACCTTCGACGCGGCCCTGCACATGGGGGCCGAGGGCCTGAAGGCGCTCGGCTGCAGCGAGGAACGCACGACCGAAGCGCTTACCACCATCCGCCGTCTCGATGCCGAGCGTCTGGTGGCGCAGGTGCAAGGTGGCGTCATGGCCGGCCGCGAGAATCTGACCACGCGGCCGGTTCCCGAACCTCTGACGCCGCCCAGGAAACTGGCGGCAGACGAGGCCTGACGTCAGGCGACGCGTATCGCCGCGTTGACTTCGAGCCCCGCGAGATCGAGCGCGTAGAGCGCGTCGCACAGTTCCTGCGGCAGGAAGCCCGGTCCCTTGACGCGCTTGCCGGCGATGGCGCCAGCCGCCGCGTAGACGGCAAGCGCCGCCACCGTGCCCTCGAACGCCGGAGCGATGGCGACGAAGGCTCCGACGAGACCGGTCAGCGAGCAGCCGAGGGCGGTGGACAGCGGCATCAGCTCGTGGCCGCCCTCGATGGCAACGGTTCGCGCGCCATCGGTGACATAGTCGATCTCGCCGGTGACGGCGACCACCGCGCCGCTGGAGCGGGCGAGTGCGACGGCACTGTCGAGAGCGGCATTGGAGCTCGCCGAGCTGTCGACCCCTTTCGAGGCGAGGCCGGCAACGCCCGAAAGCGCCATGATCTCCGAGGCATTGCCGCGGATCACCGTCGGCCCCATCGCGACGAGATCGGCGGCGGCGGTGTTGCGAAGACGCGTCGCGCCGACGGCGACGGGATCGAACACGACGGGTTTGCCGGCGGCCTTGTACACGGCCGCCGCCAGCTTCATGCCGGCGATCCAGTCGGACGAAAGCGTGCCGATGTTCAGCGTCAGCGCGCGAGCGATGCGGCCGAAGTCCTCCACCTCGTCCATGGAATGCACCATGGCCGGCGAAGCGCCGGCGGCAAGCAGTACGTTGGCAGCGATGTTCATCGCCACGAAGTTGGTGATGTTGTGCACGAGCGGCCGTTCGGCGCGCACCTTCTCATGAAGGGTGTGAACGTCGGCAAGCGTCAGGGTGGTCATCGCGTGCTCCTTGCGCGAAGATCGCCCGCGGACAAGAAGACGTGTGGCTGCCGGACAGGCCGTGCCGCTCGCTCAATCCCTCCGCCGGCATGATCCGGATCAGGTTCGTGGGGTTGGATCGCTCCTCTCAGTCCGGCCAAGCCGGACACCCCCTTGAGACAGTGGGAGCATAGGCGGGGCGGGAAAGCGGCGCAAGTGGCGGAGGTGGAGCGCGGCCAATCATGGCGGGTCCCCATCCCCGCCCACCATCAAGCTTTGCGGGGTGCGCCAGCGAGCCGCAACAAATCGTCGGTTTGGGCCGGAATCCGCTCCGCCAGACGAGCGGCGGCAACCGGCGCCAGCCAGGCCATGATGTCGGCGGCCGTCGTTTCGCCCAGTCTGGCATAGGCGTCAACGTACTCGGCCGCTGCCATCGGGTCGGCATGGTGGATCAGAACATAGCTTCTGCAGACATCGGCGGCCGGCGTGCCGCTGCACGCATCCAGCCAGTCTAGGACCATGATGTCGTCGGCGGAGCCTTGAATGTTCCAGGGGTGAAAGTCGCCATGACATAGGCAGTCGCCATCCGGCAGTGCGTCGAGTTGGCGAAGGAGGCGGTCCTGCGAGCTACGATCAAGCTCTTCGGCACGCTGGATATTGGCCGATAGCCGCGCTTTCAGGGATGGCAAACCGCTTCCTGGCTGACGGTGCACGAGAAGGTGCAGCCGTGCCAGCTCTTCGATATGGAGTCTCCGGTCGCCCGACATCATCCGATCCGCGAAGCTCGGTCCACGCGCACGGTCCATCACCAGACCCCAGCGGCCGCCATACTCACCGACGGCGTGGATCCTGGGCGTTGGCAGGGCGAGCTGTTCGAGGATGGACAGATTGGACGCTTCCCGGAATGCGGCGGCTTTCTGGGACTCGCTCCGATAGAGCTTGAGCGCGAAGTCTCCGTACTCGAACACCTCGGCTTCCTTGCCTGAGCCGAGCCGGCGAGCAATCTCGCACATTCGGAAATCCTGTCGATAGCCGTCGAACTCCCCCCATCCTACAGGGAAAAGAGGGAGTGACCGGCGCTTTTCCCTGACCGGCTTTTCTAGCCTGCGACGCCAAGGAGTTGGCGCACCGACGCCAGCAGGAACTCGTCCTGATAGTGCCCGGCGGCGAAGGACAGTCCGACCGGGCAGTCGTTGACCGTCAGCAGCGGGGCGGAGATCTCCGGCAGACGACCAACGCCGGCGAATGCCGTGATGGTCATGGTGCGATCGTAGAAATCCAGCACCCTGTCGAGGGTCGTCAGGGTCCCTTTCAGGGGCGCTATGACAGGTGTCGTCGGAAAGCAGATGACGACGCCGGCCGGCAGGAAAGCGTTGATCGCCTCAAAGAAACGTTCGCACCGCACCAGACTGTCCAGAGCAGCAAGACGGTCGAACCGCTGCACGTTGCCATAGGCCAAGGTGAAGGTGGTGCCCAGCTCCGGCTTGGCGGTCTCGATCCAGTTGCCTATGGTGCTTTGAAACTCGGCGGTCTGCAGGTCGCGCAGCGCCTTGTCGTTGCAATCGCCAAGCGGCAGGCCTTCTCCAGCGATCTCGGAGAAGCGGACTGTCTCCAGTGGAATCCCGGTCCGCTCGGAAACTCTATGCAATGCGGCGTTGGCCTGCTCACGTACGGCTTCGTCGCAAATGTCGAATGCATCGGCCAGGAGCAGCAGCCGGCGGAGCGGGGCGACAGCGCGGGAGCCACTCCGCAACAGGACGCGGGCCGCCGCGTCGAGGTGTTCGAAGTGGGCTGCCAACACGCCAACCGTACTGACGCTCGGCATGAACGGCAAAACGCCGGCTTCCGAGATGCGGTGGAGCGAAGGCCGCATTCCCCAGAGCCCGCACAGGCTTGCCGGAACGCGGATGGAGCCGCCGGAATCGGTGCCGATCGAGAATTGCGCCAGCCCATTGGCAACGGAGGCGGCCGACCCGCTTGAGGAGCCGCCCGGAACTCGGTCCGGCGCCCTGGCGTTGCGCGGCGTTCCAAAGAATTGGCTTTCTCCGTCGAGGCTGTAAGTAAACTCGTCGGCGACGACCTTGCCAACGCACTGCGCTCCGGCGGAGAGCAACTGGTCGACACAGACGGCGTTGTGCACCGGTGCGGCATGGCCGTCCCTCCACGCGGGGCTGCCATAGGAGGTCTGGTGGCCGGCAACGTCGATGTTGTCCTTGACCGTGAAGGTCGTGCCATCCAGCGGTCCGCTCCCGACAGGTCTGAGATCCAGTCGCTCGACAAGAGAACCGGATGGGTCGGATGGAACGATTTTGGACATGATTTTCACTCGGACGTTGCCCCAAAGGCGGGCAGAGCACGATTCGTGGTTGGGGGACAACGCTGATCGGACGGGGAACAAAGTCGACGGTGGATATCAGCGCGCCAGCGTCGAGAAACCAGCAGGTCGCGACCGTGCGTCCTGACTGAAAGCTTGGTATTTATAGACAAGAATATTTCCGAATATGAATTGTTTACCTGGCGCACTTAGGATTGCGTTCGGCTTATGCGAATGGCTGATGTATCGGGCAGTGTGACGATCTATGCGTATCAGGCTGGTCATGTTCGTGCTGATCGGGCTCAGCCTGATGCCGTTTCTGGTCAACCAGATTCTTCTCGCCCAGAAGAATATGCGTAGCGCCGTCGATGTGGCGGAGGACAGCCTGCAGCTATCGCTCAGCCGCGCCGAGGACATGTTTGCCGACGCACAGACGGAGCTCGAAAATCTCTCGTTAACCGTCGCCTTGATCGACTCTCTTCGCTATGTCTCACCCGAGCAGTGCGGCCAGACGCTAAGCGAGATTGCCAATGCCTATTCGAGCGTCGAGGCGATTGCGCTGTTGACTCCTCAGGGCACGGCCTATTGCGCCTCGGACCCAAGGGCCTTCGGCGTTTCCTTCGCCGAGCGCCAGTACTTCACCGACAGCCTGCCCTCGAAGGGCATTGTCTGGGGCGACCTTCAGGTCAGCAAGGTCACCGGAAGGGTCATCGTCGCCTCTGCGCGTGCCGTTCGCCACGCAGGCGAGGTGTCCTTCGTCGTTCTGGTTTTGCTCGACGTCGCGGCACTGAAGGACCAGACCTTCGGGCAGTTCCAACTCCATGTCGCGCAGGCCGCCCTTGTGAACGGCAAGGGCGACACTCTCGACAGGATCGCCTTCGACGGTGACGTCGCGCCGTTCGACGCGGCGACGCGGGAGCGGCTACGGTCAGCAGGGACCGGCATCCTGAAACCCGAAACGCGCGACGCGACTTCGACCCTTATCGGCGTCATGAAACTGCCCATGGCCGACGGTCGCATCGTCTTTTCCGCGCCGATCGGGCAGATCTATGCCGAAGCCCGCCGCGAAATGATTGCGGCCATCGTTCTGACCTGTCTGGAAACGCTTGTGATCGCCGTCTTTCTGCTTGCGGCGCTGGAGCTCCTGATCCTGCGCGGCCTGCGCCGGATAGCGCAGTTCGCGGGGCGCATCACGGCTGGCAATCACAATCAACGGGTGATCGTCCGCTCGCCTCTGCCCGAATTTGCCGTCTTGTCGTCGGCGCTCAACATGATGATCGACACGCTGGAAAAAGCGAGCTTTACCGACGCCTTGACTGGCTTGGCCAATCGACGCGCCCTTGAGGCTCATTTCGGCCGTTGTGACGAACGCCTGAGCAAGACGGGCGTCGGTTTCTCGATCGCCATGATCGATATCGACCATTTCAAGCTGTTCAACGACCGGTTCGGCCATGCCACGGGGGATGCCGTGCTCCGCATGGTCGGCGAGACGCTGAGGGCCTCCATTTCGTCCGAAGGAGAGGTCGCGGCCCGCTACGGTGGCGAGGAGTTCACCCTGATCCTGTCGGGGGCCGGTTGCGAGCACGTCGCCGAACGACTGGAGATACTGCGCCGCGCCGTCGAGGATCTGGAGATCCTTCACCCCGACTCGCCGCATGACAAGTTGACGGTCAGCATCGGCTTTGCCTCCGCCCAGTCCGGCGGCACCGCCCAGGAAGCGCTCGAGCAAGCCGATCTCGCCCTTTATGCCGCCAAGGCGGGAGGCCGAAACCGGGTCGAGAGCGAGGCTCGACCGTTGCCGGGCGTGCAAGGCCTTCCGTGGCCGGACGGCGCGGTCGCGGCGGTTGCCTCCTGAACCCGGCCACGACCCGCCGCCGTTCCGCGCCGTCCGCTACCCAAAGTCCCAAAGATCGCTAGTCGGCGAGCCAGCGGCCCGACTTGCCGCCGTCTTTCTCGATGAGGCGAATGGCCTCGATACGAACGCCTTTTTCGACTGCCTTCACCATGTCGTAGACCGTGAGGCAGGCGATGGAGACTGCGGTCAGCGCCTCCATCTCCACACCCGTGTTGCCGGTGCAGCGGACGATGGCGGTGATCTCAAGACCGGGCAAGGTGGGATCCGGCGAGATGTCGATCGCCGCCTTGCTGATCGGCAGCGGGTGGCAGAGCGGAATGAGGTCGGACGTCTTCTTGGCGGCTATGATGCCGGCGAGGCGAGCGGTGGCGATGACGTCGCCCTTGGGCGTCCGCCCATCGACGATGAGCGCCAGCGTTTCGGCTTTCATCACCACCTTGCCGCCGGCGATCGCCGTGCGGGCGGTGATCGCCTTGTCGCCGACATCGACCATGTGGGCGGCGCCCTTCTCGTCAAGGTGGCTGAGAAAGGGCGGCATCTCAGGCCCCCCGTGGCAGCGCTTCGACGAAGCGAACCGGTTCGCCGGTGGACGGCGTCACGAGATCGCCCTCCCACATCACCTTTCGGCCACGCAGAATCGTGCCGACCGGCCATCCGGTCACTTCGACGCCGTCATAGGGCGTCCAGCCGCAGCGTGAGGCGATCCAGCGGTTGCGGATGGTCTCGCGCCGCTTCAGGTCGACGATGGTGAGGTCGGCGTCGTAGCCGACGGCGATCCGGCCTTTCCTGGCCATGCCGAAGATGCGCGCCGGACCGGCCGAGCTCAGGTCCACGAAGCGCTGCAGCGTCAGGCGACCGGCGTTGACGTGATCGAGCATGATCGGCACCAGCGTCTGCACGCCGGTCATGCCCGAGGGGCTGTCGGGGTAGGGCTTCGCCTTCTCCTCCAGCGTATGCGGCGCATGATCCGATCCGAGCACGTCGGCGATGCCTTGCCTCAGGCCACGCCAGATACGCTCGCGATGAGCCTCGGAGCGAACGGGCGGGTTCATCTGAACGAGCGTGCCGAGCCGCTGGTGGTCGACTTCGGTGAGCGTCAGGTGGTGCGGCGTCACCTCGACGGTGGCGACGTCCTTGTGGTTCTTGAGAAAGTCCATCTCCTCGCCGGTGGAGATGTGCAGCACATGGATGCGGGCGCCCTTGTCGCGCGCGATGCGGACGAGCCGCTCGGTCGACTTCAGCGCCGTTTCGACGTCGCGCCAGACGGGATGGCTCGACGGATCGCCGGCGATGCGCAGCGGCTTTCTCTCGATCAGGCGCGCTTCGTCCTCGGAGTGAAAGGCGGCACGGCGGCGCGTGGCGCCAAGGATGGCGGCGACGCCATCGTCATCGGCAACGAGCAGGTCACCGGTCGACGACCCCATGAACACCTTGATGCCGGCGGCGCCGGGCAGACGCTCCAGCTCGGGAATGTCGCGCACGTTGCCATGCGTGCCGCCGACCCAGAAGGCAAAGTCGCAGTGCATGCGATGCGTGCCGGCCGCGACCTTGTCGGCAAGGCGCTCGGCGGTGGTCGTCAGCGGATTGGTATTCGGCATCTCGAAGACGGCAGTCACCCCGCCGAGGACGGCGGCACGGGAGCCGGTCTCCAGGTCTTCCTTGTGGGTGGCGCCGGGCTCGCGGAAATGGACTTGGCTGTCGATGACGCCCGGCAGCACGGTAAGGCCGGAGCAATCGAGCGTCTCGCCGGCCGAGGCTCGGGAGAGATCGCCGATCTCGGCGATGCGGCCTTGACGGAGTCCGATGTCGCGCACACCGATGCCGTCGTGGTTGACGACAGTTCCGTTTCTGAGGACGGTGTCGAAAGTCATGGGGCGTAATCCTATGCGAGTGGCCGAAGGCCTGCAGGGCGACCTCTTATCGGTCTTTCCACTTATTCGCTAGATTTACCCCTCTCCGCCTTCCGGAGGGAAGACGGCGCCGCTCGCACTCCGGCGAGACCGACCATCGATTCCGCACGCGCCCCCGGGGGAGCGGTCGTCTCGACATGCTCTCTTCCCGTTCTCGGGAAGAGCTGGAGAGGGGTGGCGGCCCGCCCTCCTGGCGGTGTCCTTGCGGAAATGGCTCCGGCGCTCGGGCGCCGGAGCCGATATCATCACTTGTAGGCGGCGGCGATGCCGAGGAAATCGGCGGCCTTCAGCGAGGCGCCTCCGACCAGAGCGCCGTTGACGTCCTCGACGGCCATCAGCTCGACGGCGTTCGACGGCTTCACCGAGCCGCCGTAGAGGATGCGCATGCCGTTGGCGTCGGCGCCGAAGCGCTTGACCAGTTCCTTGCGGATGAAGTTGTGGACTTCCTTGACGTCGGCGGCGGTCGGCGTCAGGCCGGTGCCGATGGCCCACACGGGCTCGTAGGCGATGACGGTGTTGGCGGCCGTCGTGCCGTCAGGCAGCGATCCGGCAACCTGGGTGCCGACGACCTCGAGCGTCTTGCCGCCGGTGCGCTCGGCGTGCGTTTCGCCGACGCAGACGATGGCGACGAGACCGGCGCGCCAGGCGGCTTCGGTCTTGGCCTTGACGACGGCGTCGGTCTCGGCGTGGTCGGTGCGGCGCTCGGAGTGGCCGACGATGACGTAGGTGGCGCCGGCGTCCTTCAGCATCTCGGCCGACGTGTCGCCCGTGTGGGCGCCGGACACCTTGGCATGGCAGTCCTGGCCGCCGACCGGCAGCAGGCCCTTCGCGGCGAGGGTGGCGACGAGGGTGAAGGGCGGGCAGATGGCCAGCTCGGCCTTGGCCTTGAGGGCGTCATAGCCGGCGGCGATGGCTTCGAATTCGGCGACGGAGGCCTTGAGGCCGTTCATTTTCCAGTTTCCGGCAACCAGCGGCTTGACCGACATGCTCTCGTTCCTTCGATGTGCGTTGCGTGGGCGTGGATCATTCCGAACCGGGCCCGACGTGAATCCTTGGAGCGGCCTGGAAGATGATCTTGTAGGCGAAAACCCGCAAGCGCATTTATATCCGGCAGGTGCAAAACGCTAGCAAGGGCTATTGACTATGAAGGCACTGGAGACGGTCGTTGAACGTATCATTTTGGGAAGCCGCTGGATTCTCGTCGTCTTTCTCATCGGTCTTTCCGTGGCGCTCGCCGTCTACGGTCTTTCCTTCGGCGTCAAGCTCTGGAAGGTCATTGGCAACGTCTTCGTCTACGAAGAATCCGAGATGATTCTCGCCATGCTCGGCCTGATCGACGCGGCGCTTGTCGCCAGCCTGCTCGTCATGGTGATGATCGCCTCCTATGAGAACTTCGTCGGCCGGTTCGACGACCACAATGCCGAGATCCACTGGCTCGGCAAGCTCGACAGCGGCAGCCTGAAGATCAAGGTCGCCTCGTCGATCGTCGCCATTTCCTCGATCCATCTGTTGCAGGTGTTCCTGAACGCCAGGGAGTACACCGACAACCAGATCATGTGGCAGGTGATCATGCACGTCACCTTCGTGGTATCGGCGCTGATGCTGGGCGTTCTCGACAAGATCATGGCCAAGCATTGAGCGAAGCCGGTTTTTGGCGCTTTATCAGGTAAAACCGGCGCTTGCGGCATGAAGCCGCCGCCCCTATGATCCCGCGCGCCGAAGCGGTCCCTGCGAGACCGGTGGCGTGACTGGGATGGATGGGCGCGCGCGCCCCCGAGACGGACGACACAATGCTTGATTCAATGCGCCGCGGGGCGAACACGCTTCCCGCGAAGATATTTCTGGGCCTCTTGACGCTGTCCTTCATCGGCTGGGGTGTTGGCTCCCGGCTGGGAACCTCGCATACCGACACGCTTGCCACCGTGGGCGACACCAAGATCACGCTCGGCGAGTTCCAGCTTGCCTACCAGCGGCAATCGCAGGCGCTGGCCCGTCAGCTCGGCCAGGCGATGACGCCTGACATGGCGCGCGCCATTGGTTTGCCCCAGAGGATACTCGGCACCCTGATGGCCGATGCGACGGTGGCCGACATGGCCGCCGCCACCGGCCTCGGCGTATCCGACGACCGCTTGGCCCAGGGCATTGCAGACGATCCGCAGTTGAGGCCGCAGGGAGCCGAGAGCTTCAATCGCAACTATTTCACCGAGCTTCTCAACCAGAGCGGTCTCAACGAGGCCATGTTCATCGCCCAGCGGCGCACCGCAGAGCTGCGGTGGCAGCTGTCGTCGGGTCTGGTCGGCGGCCTGACGGTGCCGAAGACCATGGTCGGCGCCATGTATCGCTATCAGAACGAAGCGCGCGACATCCGCTATCTCACGCTGGCTCGCGCCCAGGTGGAGCCGATCGGCAAACCGGCCGACGACGTGCTTGCCAAGTGGTACGAGGAGAACAAGGCCAAGTTCCGGGCGCCGGAGTTCCGCTCCATCGAGACGCTTGCGCTGACCCCCGACGCGGTTGCCGATCCTTCGACCGTCTCCGAGGCGGACGTGTCTCGCGAATACGAGCGCACCAAGGACCAGTACGGCGCGCCCGAGCAGCGCCGTATCCAGCAGCTGTTCTTCGCCGCGCCGGAAGAGGCTGCAGCTGCAGTGGCAAAACTCAAGTCCGGCACGAGCTTCGACCAGCTCATCACGGATATCGGCTCCAAGCCTGAAGACGTGGATCTCGGTCTGCTCTCCCGCGACAAGGTGCTCGATCCGGCGGTGGCCGAGGCGGCTTTCGGCTTGGCACTCAACGTTCCGAGCGAGCCGGTGAAGTCGTCCTTCGGCACCGTTTTGCTGCGCGTCACCACCATCGAGCCGGCGCATACCAAGGCGCTGGCCGAGGTGGCGCCCGAGATCCGCAAGACGATTGCCACCAAGGCGGCCGAACGCTCCGTGATGGAAATGCACGACGAGATCGAGGACGCCCTGGCCGGTGGCGCGACGTTGCAGGAGGTGGCGAACCGCTTCAAGCTGAAGCTCGTGACGGCTGAGATCGATCCGGAAGGAAATGGCACCGACGGCCTGCCTGTGGCCGGTCTGCCCGATCAGGCTCAGCTTTTGAAGGCTGCCTTCACGGCCGAAGAGGGGGGCGAGAACGAGCCGCTGTCCGTCAACCGCGGCTTCATCTGGTACAACGTGATCAAGGTGGTCCCGGGCCGCGACCGCACGCTGGATGAGGTGAAGGACAAGGCGATCATCGCCTGGACCGACGACGAGGCTCAAGTTCGGCTGACGGCCAAGGCCGAGGAAATGGCAAAGGCGCTGAAGTCCGGGACGTCGATCGACGACCTTGCCAAGACCGCTTTGGTGGAAGTCGAGACCGCCACGGGCGTGACGCGCAAGGCGGAGGATGCCGGCCTGGGACAGGAAGGCGTGATCGCCGCTTTCGCCGGTCCCAAGGGGCACGTGGCCGCAATCCCCGGCCTTGATGGCACGCGCATCGTGCTGACGGTCGCCCAGGTCGTCAATCCGCCGATGCCCGAAGGGGCGGGCGACTCGATCGTCATTGCCGATCAAGCCGCTACGGATGTGAGCCAGGACCTCTATGCCCAGTATCTCGGTGCTGCGCAGGAGAAACTGGGGACCACCGTCAACCAATCGCTGCTCAACGCGGTGGTCGGGAGCAGTAACGCCAACTGACGCGGGAGCCGGCATTCGAGCCGTGGTTCCGCGTTTCATGTTTCGGCATTGCGTGGCAATCTGCCGGAGATTGCACAAGCGGGGTGACAACGAGCGATGGCCGATTTCAAGACCCTGATTGCCAAGGTGGCTTCGGGAGCCAGCTTGAGCCGGGAGGAGGCGACTTCGGCCTTCGACATCATGATGACCGGCGAGGCGACTCCGTCGCAGATCGGCGGTTTTCTGATGGCGTTGCGCGTTCGTGGCGAGACGGTCGAAGAGATCGCCGGCGCCGTGTCGTCCATGCGGTCGCGCATGCTGCCGGTCGTGGCCCCCGTGGACGCGGTCGATATCGTCGGTACGGGCGGCGACGCCTCCGGCAGTCTCAACATCTCCACCGCTTCGGCGCTGGTGTCGGCTGGCGCTGGCCTGTCGGTTGCCAAGCACGGCAACCGGGCTCTTTCGTCGAAATCGGGCGCGGCCGACGTGCTGATGGCGCTCGGTGTGAAGATCGACATCGGGCCGGAGGTCATCGCCGCCTGCATTCGCGAGGCGGGCGTGGGGTTCATGTTCGCGCCGGTGCATCATTCGGCGATGAAGCATGTCGGCCCGAGCCGCGTCGAACTCGGCACGCGCACCATCTTCAACATCCTCGGCCCGCTGTCCAACCCGGCCGGGGTGAGGCGGCAACTGGTCGGCGTCTTCTCGCGCCAGTGGCTGCTGCCGGTGGCCGAAACCCTGGCCGCGCTCGGCTCGGAGTCGGTGTGGGTGGTGCATGGCTCCGATGGCCTCGACGAGATGACGCTATCCGGACCGACCTATGTCGCCGAACTGAGGAATGGCGCGGTGCGCAGCCTTGAGGTGACACCGGACGATGCCGGCTTGCCGCACCATGCTCCCGAGGCGGTCCGTGGCGGTTCCGCCGACGACAATGCCCAGGCCCTCCGGGCGCTGCTCGATGGCGCTCTCGGCGCCTATCGTGACACGGTGCTGCTCAATGTTGCCGCCGCCCTGATGATCGCCGATCGGGTGCCGACGCTGAAGGACGGCGTGACGCTCGCCGCCGATGCCATCGACAGCGGTCGTGCCCGTGCCGCGCTCGACCGGCTGATCGCCCGCTCCAACGCCTGAGGAAGACCGGTGGCCGACATCCTTGCCCGCATCGAGGCCTACAAGCGGCAGGAGATCGCCGCCGCCGAGGCAGCCGTTCCGCTTGTCGAGGTCAAGGCGATGGCCGCCGATCAGGCGCCGCCACGCGGCTTTCGCGTCGCGATCGGGAAAAAGCATGCCGAAGGTCGCCATGCTCTGATTGCCGAGATCAAGAAAGCCAGTCCTTCCAAGGGACTGATCCGTGCCGATTTCGACCCGCCGGCGCTGGCTCGCGCCTATGAAGAGGGGGGCGCGGCCTGCCTTTCGGTGCTGACCGATGCGCCATCCTTCCAGGGGCATCCGGACTATCTGAAGGCCGCGCGCGCCGCCACGGCGCTGCCGGCGCTCCGCAAGGACTTCCTGTTCTCGACCTATCAGGTCTATGAGGCGCGCGCCTGGGGAGCGGACTGCATCCTGATCATTCTCGCCGCCGTCGACGACGACACGGCAAAGCGCCTCGAAGAGACCGCCTTCGAGCTCGGCATGGACGTGCTGCTCGAAGTGCATGACGCGGCCGAACTCGAACGGGCGCTGAAGCTGCGATCACCGCTGCTCGGCGTCAACAATCGCAATCTCCGCACTTTCGAGACCCGGCTGGAAACAACAGAAGAGCTGGCGAGAAGCGTGCCCGACGGTCGCATCCTGGTTGCCGAGTCCGGTCTTTTCGTGCCCGCCGACCTCGCGCGTCTGGCGCGTGTCGGCGCTCATACCTTCCTTATCGGTGAGAGCCTGATGCGGCAGGCGGACGTTGCGGCTGCGACGAAGGCGCTCCTCGCCTGAACGGGGCGGCAAGTCGCGCAAGTTTTTGGGAAAGACATGAAGGCTGGAGTCCGCCCGGCTGACCGGACAGACTCCAGGTCGGAGAGACACATCAGGCCGTCAGCACCATGTGCGGCCGGCCGTTCGATGTTTTCGACGGGCTTATGCCTTCCTCGTCGATGGTGGCAGTAACGCGCTTGCGGAACGCCGAGAAGCTATCGAAATCGACCACGTCCACCGGCTCGTCGAAATCGACGGTGATGGTGTAGTAGCCAGGTACCGAGGTGGCCGCCTTGAGCGCCAGCACGGTGCCTTCGAAAGCCTTGCCGAGATAGGTGCCCTTGACGCGGTCGCCGGGATTCCAGGAACGCGCCGGCGGCTCGTTGCCGGCCTTTGCGTAGATCGTGTTCCAGTCGGCGAAGCCGTACTGCTTGGCGATCAGCTCCAGCGATTTGGAGTGGCTGACCTCGCTGCCGGCTTCGGCGAGCGAGCTTCTGAGACGACGAGCCTGGGCCTTCAGCTCATCGAGTGTTGGCAGTCGGGACGACATGACCGTTCTCCAGATGGCATCGGACATGACCGTAGGCAGGGTGCCCGCATTGCCGAGAGGTCTCGATGCCTGGAAACGGAAGCGATCGACGGGAACTTCACCATGGCTTGCGCCGGCGGGCGGCTGGGGTCCCTCACCCATGGCCGCTCATCTAGGAGCGGCGCCCGGAATTGTCAAGGTAATGCCGCTCGAATGCAAAAAGACCGGGCTTTCGGCCCGGCCTCTGCGATGCTCGAAGGGGCGTGTCGTCAGTCCTTGACGACCGAGATGTCCGGCGCGTCCACCGCCTTCATGCCGACGGTGTGATAGCCGTTATCGACATGAAGAACCTCGCCCGTGACGGCGCGGCCGAGATCGGAGAGGAGATAGAGCGAGCTGTCGCCCACCTCCTCGATGGTCACGGTACGGCGCAGCGGCGCGTTATACTCGTTCCACTTCAGGATGTAGCGGAAGTCGCCGATGCCGGAGGCAGCCAGCGTCTTGATCGGACCGGCCGAGACGGCATTGACGCGGATGTTCTGCGGTCCGAGGTCGACGGCGAGATACTTCACCGAAGCCTCAAGCGCCGCCTTGGCGACACCCATCACGTTGTAGTTGGGCATGACCTTCTCAGCGCCGTAATAGGTCAGCGTCAGCATCGAGCCGCCGTCGGTCATCATCTTCTCGGCGCGCCGGGCAACGGCCGTGAAGGAGTAGACCGAGATCAGCATGGTCTTCTGGAAGTTGGCTTCGCTGGTATCGACGTAGCGGCCGGTCAGCTCGTCCTTGTCGGAAAAGCCGATGGCATGGACCAGGAAGTCGATCTTGCCCCACTTCTCAGCGAGCGTCGCGAAGACGGCATCGATGGTTTCCGCCTCGGCCACGTCGCAATGGCCGATAACCAGCGCGCCGAGTTCGGCTGCCAGAGGCTCAACGCGCTTTCTCAGCGCGTCGCCCTGATATGTAAAAGCGATCTCAGCACCGGCGGCGTGGAGAGACTTGGCAATTCCCCAGGCCATGGAACGGTTGTTGGCCAATCCCATGATCAGGCCACGCTTGCCCGCCATCAGACCCACAGCACCTGCCATTTTGTAACCCCGCCTAATCAAATCCGGATGTCGTGCTCGTATGACACAAGGATTATGACAATAGCAAGTCGCGGTGGTGCCTCGCCGGGACACGCTTCGTGACCGTTGCCGGGCCTCGACGGCAAGGGGGCTCCGCTGTAGGTTCCGCCGCATGAAAAGCCCGTCGACGCCCGATCTCGTTTCCCGCTTCTCAGCCCTTGTCGAACCCGGCCATGCCCTCGTGGAGGCGGCCGACAAGGCACGCTATCTCGTCGAGTGGCGCGACCTGTTCCAGGGGGAAACGCCCCTGGTCCTGAGGCCCGCCAACACGGGGGAAGTGGCCGCCATCCTCCGCCTCGCCCACGAAACCGGGACTGCGATCGTACCGCAAGGTGGCAACACCGGCCTCGTTGGCGGTCAGATCCCGGTGCCGGGACAACAGGAAATTGTCGTTTCTCTGGAACGACTTGACAAGGTTCGGTCGATCGATCCGCTTGGCAACAGCATGGTCGTCGAAGCCGGCATGCCACTCGCTGCGGTTCATGCGGCGGCCGAGGCCGCTGGGCGCATCTTCCCTCTGACGCTGGCCTCCCTCGGCTCGTGCCAGATCGGCGGCAACATCGCCACCAATGCCGGCGGCACGGCCGTGCTGGCCTACGGCAACGCGCGCAACCTCGTGCTCGGCCTTGAGGTCGTGCTGGCTGACGGGCGTGTCTGGGATGGTCTTCGGCGGCTCGATAAAGACAATGCCGGTTATGATCTGAAACAATTGTTTATCGGTTCGGAGGGCACGCTCGGCATCATCACGGCCGCTGCGCTCAGGCTTCGCCATCGCCCGCGCGGACTGGCGGCCGCCTTCGTCTCGGTCGCTTCCCCGAAGGCGGCGCTCGACCTGTTCGTCCGCGCTCAGGCTGCGGCCGGCTTTGGTCTGACCGGCTTCGAACTGATGTCCGGCCTTGCCATGGAGTTCGCGCTGCGTCATCTCGCGGGTGCCCGCCTGCCGACGTCTCCGGCGCCTTGGTACGTGCTGATCGAGGTCAGTTCCAGCCTTTCCAACAGCGAGGCCGATGCGATCGTCCTCGATGTTCTCGCCGGGGCAACGGCAGCGGGCGAGGCGGTCGAGGCCGCCGTGGCTCAGTCACTGTCGCAAGTCGCCGACTTCTGGCGCCTTCGTCATGGCATGAGCGAGGTCCAGAAGTACGAAGGGGGCTCGATCAAGCACGACGTTTCCGTGCCGATCGGAGACCTTCCGGCATTCCTTGACGAAGCGATGACGGCGGTGGTGGAGGCGTTTCCTGGCTGCCGGCCGGTGCCGTTCGGGCACATGGGTGACGGCAACATCCACTTCAACGTCAGTCAGCCCGAGGGCAGCGACCGCCGCGCCTTCCTCGCGCGCTGGAACGAGATGAATGCCGTCGTCCATCGCGTGGTGCGCGGGTATGCCGGATCGGTCGCCGCCGAGCACGGCGTCGGCCGGCTCAAGGTCGATCTTCTGGCCGATGTGAAACCGCCGCTCGACCTGGAGTTGATGGGGCGTCTCAAGGATGCGCTCGATCCTCTGGGCATCCTCAACCCCGGCAGGGTTATTCGCCGGCCATGAACATGAGCCAGCGGCCGTCGGCGTCGATCTCGAGGCGATAGAACTCGTAAGACCCCACGGCACGCATCTCCTCGAAGTCGCCGGCGGTCAGCACGCGATAGACCTCGACAAGCTGTCGGCGGTCGAGGCTGCTGGGCGGCAGCTCGGCAAAATAGGGCCAGACATAGCGAACTTGCGGTGTGCCTCCGCCTTTCACCACCCAGCCGGCATCGAGCACGTCGAGAAGGATTGCCAGTACCTCGAGACCGGCCGTGTCGCCCGACGCCGCTTTCAGGATGTCGATCGGATCTCCCTCGCCGGTCGGCGAAAACACCGGCGGCGGGTTGGAAAGACCGATGACGGCCCGCATCTGGGCCTCGTTGCCGGACCGGGCCGCAGCAATGATCTTGTCACGCATGGCGGCGACGGCGGGAGGAAGCGTCAACAGATCGTAGTGTACTTCGGGCAGGCCGGTCGTCGGCTTTTCGCCAGACGAGTCCGCGCCTCCATCCGGTTGGGCGTTGAATTCGCCGCCACCGGGAATGCTGAAACCGAAGCCGCCGCCGGTTGACCGGTTCGGCTCGGCGGGCGATTGCAGCCCGAATGCAAAGGCCATCGGCACGGCATGCAACAACAAGCCCGCCGCGATCGCCGCGGCGAACAAGTGCGCTCCGATGGAAATCCGCATGTCTTCCCCCGACCTCGCGCGGTGGCCCGTCCCGCCTTACTGCAGGGTGCGCAGCAGCGTGTAGCCGCCCGAGGAAATCTTCTCCGGCAACTCGGAAACGAGCCGGGCAACGCTTTCCTCGCCGAAACACTCTACGAGCGTCGTCAAGGCGGCAAACAACGCAGCATGGGCGACGGCGTCGACGGGAATGCCGTCGTCGTCGGCGTCGTCAAAGGCGCGTTCCATGTGGCTCATGGCCCGATGCTTGAAATTGTCGCTTACCGTGGCCTCAACCGGCTCAAGCAGTTCGTCCCGCATATCCGACATCGGCCCCATCCGCACCTTCGGGGACCAGCTCACGGCGCCAGGGCCGCTTGCCGATCCGCATCATCGACGGGGTCACACTAGCATCGTTCCGCCAAGACGCAACGCCAACCGTTAAAGAGCGTTAACGAGTTTGAAGAACCGCGGTTAACTGACTGGTAACCATCAGGGGAGGGCGGGGGCCGGCGAATCGCCGGCTCGGCCGAAGCGTTGGTCGAGGCGCTCGGAGAGCTGCGCCCCTTCCGCGAAATAGCGCTGAAGCACGCCACGGGCCGATGAGGTGCAGGCCCGATGGGCGATCGAGAACGTGCGCTGACCTCGATTGAAGGCCTCGACATAGGGACGGCGAGCCGGACCGTCGAGCCGCTGGGCATCGAGGAGAGCGGCCATCTTGGCGCGCCAGTCGGCGGCGGCCGGACCACCGCACAGGCCGTCGAGATAGGCTGCGGCGCCGAGCACTTCCGACAGCCGAAGAAGGTCGGCCTGGTAGGGGGGAGGTTGGGTCGTGTCCGCGGCGAGAAGCGGCGTCGCCGAGGCAAGCGTCACGAACACGGCCAGAATCTTCAGCAAAAACGCCCCCTGTCGCGCCGAACCTTCTCGCATTCTGGACCGTCCGCCTGGGCGGAGCAAGGACGCGTCAGCTTTCGGCGAGCGTTCTCGTGCGGTCGATGAACTCGGCGAGCTTCGGGGTGAGGCTCAGCGCTGCGAGTTGATCGGGAGGAACGAAGCGGGCGGAGAGTGCGTCGGAGGCCGCGACCGGCTCCGCATTGGCAGCCGCCGTCGCCGCGAAGACGATCAGGACATAGTGGCGGAAGGTGTCGCCATCGCCACCGGCGAGAATCACTTCGTGGACCAGCGGAATGCCGGCGAGCGTCACCCGCAGGCCGGTTTCCTCGAACACCTCGCGGCGCGCGGCGTCCTCCAGGATTTCGCCCCATTCGAGATGGCCGCCGGGAAAGCTCCAGAGGCCACCCGATGGGTCGCCGGAGCGTTCCACCAGCAACACTTCGCCGCCGCGCCAGACGCCGACGCTGACGCCGACGCGCGGTTGGCGGATGGTTGGGCGGGAAGGCACGGGGTCAGCCGAACAGCGCGTCGACGGCCGACTGCGCGTCGCCGGTATCCTCGGTGACCATCGCGGCCACCGGCGCACCGTTGATGAGCCCCATGGCGTGGGCAAGCAGGGGTTTGATTCGCATCTCCGAGAGATCGCTGAGCGCCTCGATCGGCAGTGCGTCCATGGGCGCGTCGATGATCATGCGTTGCAGGTCCGCCATGGCGGCATCGATTCTGACGACGGTATCATCGAAGGCTCGCCGACGCTCGGGATCGGACGCCTCGTAGGCGGCGATGGCGAGATCGCGTTCCTTGAAATGCGACAGGCGGAAGTGGTCGACATAGGAACAGGGCTGCCAGGCGACGACGTCCGGCGCGCAATCCGGCATCATGGGCAGCATGTCGATCAGCATGACCACTTCATTGAAATGGTTGAGATAATCGGTTGCTAGCCACGTGTCGGGATGGATGTTGGCAGCAGAGAGGCGATCCGGAGAGAAATCGGTCTCCGGCCTGACGAGCTCTTCCGTGCCTGCCGTTCCTCCCAATTTTTCCCCCGCAGAGAAATTCGCTTTCAGAAACATACGCCGGTCAAGGTTGCCAAATACCTTACGTCGGCGTCTGTTTCCAGGCGGTCACGGCCGATATTGTTCTCTTCGGCAATTTCTTGGTTTCTGGAGTCGATGCATGTGCGGCCGATTTGTGCTCATCGAGTCGTTGAGGATGATGCAAAACCTGTTCGGGTATCGCCTCCCCGAAGAGTATGACAAACGCATTCTCGACATGGGCAATCGCTACAATATCGCGCCGACGCAGCCGATCGCCGTCATTGACGCCGGTCTCGATGGTGTCCGGCATGTCCGGCTTGTGCGCTGGGGCCTCATTCCCGCCTGGACGAAGGATGCCAAGACCCAGTCGCTTCTGTTCAACGCCCGCTCCGAAACCGCCGCCGACAAGCCGTCCTTCCGGACGGCGATGCGCCATCGCCGCTGTCTGATTCCCGCCTCCGGATTCTACGAGTGGCGGCGGATGGGAACCGCCAAGATGCCCTACTATATTCGCCCCCGCGACGGTTCGACGATGGCCTTTGCCGGGCTTACGGAGACCTGGCTCGGATCCGACGGCAGCGAGATCGATACCGGCGCCATTCTCACCACGGGGGCCAACAGGCTGATGGCCATGCTGCATGACCGCATGCCGGTCGTTCTCGATCCGAAGGACTGGGATGAATGGCTCGACTGCGGCAATCGTCGCCCACGCGACGTCGCCCACCTGCTGAAGTCAGCCGCCGATGATCTGCTGGAAGCCATTCCGGTCAGCGAGCGGGCCAACAGCGTGGGCAATGACGACGAGGCTCTGATCGCGCCGCTCGCCGAGCCGCTGACCGTCGACAGGGAGCCTTCGAGGAAGAAAGCCGATCCCGCGCCGGACGATGAGCCGCCGGCGCAGGGCAGCTTGTTCTGACGCCTATCTTGCCGAGAAAAGACGTGCCGCCTCCTCGACGGCATCGGGCGCGATGTCCACGGTCTCGCCGTTGACCTTTGCCTTGCCCTCGGCGATCAGCCGCAGGGCAAGCGGATAGAGGCGGTGCTCGGCCGTCAGCAGGCGCGCGGCCAGACTGTCGGGCGTGTCGCCGGTGAGCACCGGCACGGCTGCCTGGGCGACGATCGGCCCGACATCCATCTCCGCCCGCACGAAATGCACGGTGCAGCCGGTGAGCTTGACGCCATCGGCCAGCGCCCGCTCGTGCGTGTGAAGCCCCTTGTAGGAGGGGAGCAGCGAGGGGTGGATGTTGATCAGGCGGTTGTGCCAGCGCTCGATGAAGGCGGGCGAGACGATGCGCATGAAGCCGGCAAGGCAGACGAAGTCGACGCCATGGGCGAGCAGAGTGGCGGTTACCGCCTCCTCGAACTCCGCCTTGGACGCATGGGCCTTGTGGTCGATCGCCGCCGCCGGAATGCCGCGCTCGCGGGCAAACTCCAGCCCCTTCGCATCGGGTCGGTTGGAAAGGACGCAGCAAACCTCGGCGGGAAAGGCCGGTTCCCGCGCCGCTTCGACCAGCGCCGCCATGTTGGATCCGCGCCCGGAAATCAGAATGCCGACCTTGAGCTTGCCCATCACGCTTTCCCAATCGAGCATTGCGCGGAAAAGGGAGAACCGCTTTTCCGCAAAAACAATGCGATCACAAGGAGCAAGGCGTCGTGCTTGCCGAAACGCGCCTTGCTCTTGTCTTTCAAAGCTCCAGCGCACCCTCGAACAGGGTGCGCGGCCCGTCCGGATCGGCGATCATCTCGCCGAAGCGGATCACGGTCTCGCCAGCCGCCGAAAGAGCGGCCGTTACCCGGTCGGCATCCTCGGGCGCCACGACCGCGATCATGCCGATGCCGCAGTTGAAGGTGCGCACCAGCTCTGCCTGATCGAGGCCGCCGACCTTTGCCAGCCAGCCGAACACCTTCGGCATCTTGACCGCCGAGAGATCGACGCGCGCCGACAGACCGGCTGGCAGCACGCGCGGAATATTGTCGACGAAGCCGCCGCCCGTGATGTGGGCGAGGGCCTTGATAGCGCCCGTTTCCTTCTGGGCGGCAAGAACCGGCTTCACGTAGATGCGGGTCGGCACCGTCAGCGCCGCTCCCAATGTCTCGCCTTCCGAGAAGGGCGACGGGTCGGCGTAGGACAGGCCGGACCGCTCGACGATCTTGCGCACGAGCGAGAAGCCGTTGGAATGAACACCCGACGAGGCAATGCCCAGGATGACGTCGCCGTCGCGCACGGTGTCGCGGGGAAGAACGCCGTCGCGCTCGACGGCTCCGACGGCAAACCCGGCGAGGTCGTAGTCGCCCTCCTTGTACATTCCGGGCATTTCGGCCGTCTCGCCGCCGATCAGCGCGCAGCCGGCCATCTTGCAGCCCTCGGCGATGCCAGCCACCACTTCGGTGGCGGTGTCGACGGAAAGGCGGCCGGTCGCAAAGTAGTCGAGGAAGAACAGCGGCTCGGCGCCCTGGACCACCAGGTCGTTGACGCTCATTGCCACCAGGTCGATGCCGACGAAGCCGTGGATGCCCGCCTCGATGGCCACGGCAAGCTTGGTGCCGACGCCATCGTTTGCCGCCACCAGCACGGGGTCGCGGAACTTGCAGGCCGCGAGATCGAACAGGCCGCCGAAGCCTCCGATGTCGGCATCGGCGCCGATCCGCCGCGTTGCCTTGACCAATGGCTTGATGCGGTCGACGAGGGCATTTCCGGCGTCGATGTCGACGCCTGCGTCGCGATAGGTGAGCCCGTTCTTGCCGTTCATGGAGCCACGCGCCTCCGCTGGATTGGATATTCGGCAAGAAACCGAAACGGCGGGAAATGACAAGTCCAAACTGCGCCTTTCCTGCCTCTCGTGAGCCGAAAACAGCAGGCTTGGCCGGAGGTCGGTCTTGGAAAGCCCGGCGACGATGCTCAAATGACCCAAAGCTTCCGCCGGTTAGGCTTGGCCGGTTTGAGGAAGCTACGAACGCGACCTTCCACCGGGGACGCTCTTGACCATACCGAACCTCATTACGCTGGCCCGTCTGGTTGCCGTCCCTGTCGTGATCATGCTGCTGCTCGGCGGAGATTTTGGTTGGGCGTTCGCCCTCTTCGTCGCCGCCGGCATTTCAGATGGGGTCGATGGAGCCATTGCCCGCCACGTGCCCGGGCAGGCGAGCGAGCTCGGTCGCCTCTTGGATCCCATCGCCGACAAGGCGCTGCTGGTTTCGATTTTCGTAGTACTCGCGGCCATCGGCCATGCGCCCATGTGGCTCACCGTGCTGGTGGTCAGCCGTGACGTGCTGATCGTCGGCGGCGTCATCCTGTCGTGGCTGGCGTCGAAACCGGTGCCGATCGTGCCGCTCCTCATTTCCAAGGCCAACACTGTGGCGCAAATTCTCTATGCCATCCTGTTGCTGGGCGATCTCGGCCTGGCATGGCAGTTGGAATGGCCTGTGGATATCATGAGCTGGGTCGTCGCGGCCTTGACCCTGCTCTCGGCCGCCGCCTACGTCAGGGGATGGCTTGCGTTCATGCAAGGTGAGGGCGGCGCGTGAAGCTCAGGAACACGATACTCTTCTGGACGGGCGCGGCGCTGGTCTTCGGCCTTCTGCTCTATGTCTTCTCCTCCATCCTGCTGCCGTTCGTCGCCGGAATGGCGCTGGCCTACCTGCTCGATCCGGTCGCCGACCGCCTGGAGCGGCTTGGCCTGTCGCGGACGATTGCCACCGCGCTGATCCTCATCCTCTTCGTGCTGCTGGCGCTGTTGGCGCTGATGATCATCGTACCGGTGCTGGGAAGCCAGCTTCAGGGGCTGATCGCCAACATGCCAGCCTATCTCGACGCCGCCCAGCGCTGGCTGAGCCACGAGGCGGGCACCCGTCTGTTCCGGGCGCTACGCATTTCGGCGACCGACATTCGCGGCTCGCTCGGCGCCTTGTTCAGCAACGGCTCGGCGATCATGACCACCCTGCTGTCGTCGGTGTGGAACGGCGGCCAGACGCTGATCTCGATCATTTCGCTGCTCGTTGTGACGCCGGTCGTCGCCTTCTACATGCTGCTCGACTGGGATCGCATGGTCGCGACCGTCGATGACAACCTGCCGCGCCATCATCGAGAGACCATCAGGGCGCTGGCGCGAGAGATGAACACCGGTGTCGCCAACTTCGTACGCGGACAGGTATCGGTGTCGGCCTTGCTCGGTCTGTTCTATGCCGTTTCCCTGTCACTGGCCGGCCTGTCCTTCGGCCTTCTGATCGGCCTGGTGGCCGGCCTCATCAGCTTCATCCCCTATCTGGGTTCCATCGTCGGCGGCGGCCTTGCCATTGGCGTGGCCCTCTATCAGTTCTGGCCCGACTGGACGTGGATTGCGGTCATTGCCGGCATCTTCGCGGCGGGTCAGTTCATCGAAGGCAACATCCTCCAGCCCAAGTTGATCGGTTCATCGGTCGGCCTGCATCCGGTGTGGCTGATGTTCGCCCTGTTTGCCTTCGGCACGCTGTTCGGCTTCGTCGGGTTGCTGATCGCGGTGCCGGCCGCCGCCTCGGTGGCGGTGCTGGTCCGATTCGCCTTTGCCAAGTATCGTGAAAGCCCGTTCTACAGGCTCGATCCGGATAGTCCCGCCGGTTCAGCGCATGCTGAAATCGCCAGTCACCCCAAGGACCTCATCCCATGAGCCGCATGAAACCGCGCCAGTTGCCGCTCGCGATGCCGTATCAGTCCGCGATGAGCCGCGAGGATTTCGTGGTTGGCGAAGGCAATCGCGAGGCTGCCGCTTTCATTGATGCCTGGCCGGACTGGCCGGCGTCCGTTGTGCTGCTGATCGGCCCGAACGGATCGGGCAAGACGCATCTCGTCAACATCTGGGCGACCAAAAGCCGCGCCTCCGTCGTCGCCGCCGCCGATCTGGCGTCAGCCGACCCGACGGCGCTCGTCGGCACCGGTGCCGTTGCCATCGAGGATGCCGATGATCCCGCCCTCGACGAGAATGCGCTGTTCCATCTTCTCAACGCGGCGCGCGGCCGCGGCGCATCCGTCCTGATCACCGCCCATGCGGTACCATCGGTCTGGGGCGTGACGTTGCCCGATCTCCTGTCCCGCCTCCGCGCCGCCCAGCCGGCCTTCCTGGGACCGCCCGACGATGCCCTCCTCGAAAAGGTGATTGTGAAACTCCTGGCCGACCGTCAGCTCGCCATCGATGCTGGTGTTCTCGACTATATTCTGTTGCGCATGGAGCGATCCTGCGCCGCCGCTTGCGCGCTGGTCGAAGCGCTCGATCGCGAATCGTTGGCGCGCGGTCGCCGCATCACTCGGGCGATCGCCGCCGAGGTGCTGGCACCCGAGGGCGAGGCATGACCTTCAAACGGGCCGTCACGAAAGCGTCATTGCGATCGCCGGAAGCCGTAGACAAACTGTCACATAGCTGGTGCATGGATCTGGACCGTGGGCTAGACTGACCGTTGCCGGCCGGTTCCGCCTGGAGCCGGGGCACAGCCCCGCGAGCGTGAGGTCGTGGAGATGAGCGAGACCGAGGCAGCCGTGAGCGAGACGATAGAGGCCGAAGCCGGGCCTGTTCCGGCGATGACCATGGAATCGCCCGAGCGGTTCGTGAATCGCGAGATCTCCTGGTTGGGATTCAACCGCCGCGTCCTGGAGGAGTCCGAGAACCCCAACCACCCGCTCTTGGAGCGACTGCGCTTCCTGTCGATATCGGCCAGCAATCTCGACGAGTTCTTCATGGTGCGCTTTGCCGGCATCAAGGGGCAGGTGCGCGAGCGCGTCACCACCCGGTCCGATGACGGCCTGACGCCATCCGAGCAGATGGCGGTGATTTCCGAGGCCGCCGCCCGGCTCGCCGATTCCCAGCAGGCCCGCTGGCGCAACCTGCGCACCGAGATCGAAAAGGCCGGCATCATCCTCGTCGACCCCGACAAGCTGAGGAGCGGCGACGAGGTCTGGCTCGAGGATTACTTCCTGTCGTCGGTCTTCCCGGTGCTGACGCCGCTCGCCGTCGATCCGGCCCACCCGTTTCCCTTCATTCCCAACCTCGGCTTCTCGATCGTCCTCGATCTCGTCAGGGTACGCGGCAACGAGAGCATGGTCGCGCTCATCCGCATGGCGGCCAAGATCGATCGCTTCGTTCGCCTTCCCGACGACAGTGCCCATCCCGGCGTGACGCGCTTCATATTGCTGGAGCAGGTGGTGACGATGTTCATCGGCCGCCTGTTCCCCGGCTACACGGTCCGCGGACAGGGCAGCTTCCGAATCCTGCGCGACAGCGATCTCGAAGTGGAGGAAGAAGCCGAGGATCTGGTCCGCCTGTTTGAAAGCGCACTGAAGCGTCGCCGCAAGGGACTGGTCATCCGCGCCGAGTTCGATCGCTCGACGCCGCTGGCCCTGCGGCAACTGGTCACCGAGGCGGTGGGCTGCATGCCCGACGAGGTGCAGCTCCTCGACGAACTGCTCGCCCTCAACGACCTCAGTCAGCTCGTCAGCCTCGACCGCCCCGACCTCAAGTTCGAGCCCTACGCGCCACGCTATCCAGAGCGTATCCGCGAACATGCCGGCGACGCCTTCGCGGCCATTCGCCAAAAGGACCTGATCGTCCATCACCCTTACGAGTCCTTCGACGTGGTGGTTCAGTTCCTGCGGCAGGCGGCGGCCGATCCGGAAGTCGTTGCCATCAAGCAGACGCTCTATCGAACTTCCAACGACAGCCCGATCGTTCGAGCGCTGATCGAGGCGGCGGATGCCGGCAAGTCGGTGACGGCGCTGGTCGAACTGAAGGCGCGCTTCGACGAAGAGGCCAACATCCGCTGGGCGCGCGATCTCGAGCGCGCCGGCGTTCAGGTGGTGTTCGGTTTCTTCGAGCTGAAGACCCACGCCAAGATGTCGCTGGTGGTGCGCCGCGAGGGGCAGCAGCTCACGTCCTACTGCCATCTTGGCACCGGCAACTACCATCCGATCACCGCCAAGATCTACACCGATCTCAGCTACTTCACCGCCAACAAGACGATCGCCCAGGATGTGGCGCGGATCTTCAACTTCATCACCGGTTATGCCGAGCCGCAGTCGCTCAACGCGCTGGCCATGAGCCCGCTGACGCTGAGGAAGACCATCATCGACTGCATCGGCCGGGAGATCGAGCATGCGCGGGCTGGCCGCCCCAGCCAGATCTGGATGAAGATGAACTCCCTGGTCGATGCCGACATCATCGACGCGCTCTACGAGGCGAGCCAGGCCGGCGTGTCGATCGATCTCGTGGTGCGCGGCATCTGCTGCCTCAGGCCCCAGATTCCGGGCTTCTCGGACAACATCCGTGTCAAGTCGATCGTCGGACGGTTCCTGGAACACAGCCGCATTTTCTGCTTTGGCAACGGTCAGCCGTTGCCCAACCCTCGCGCCACGGTTTACATCGGGTCCGCCGACATGATGCCGCGCAATCTCGACCGCCGCGTCGAGGTGCTGGTGCCCCTGACAACGGAGACCGTGCACGCCCAGACCGTCGATCAGATCATGGTGGCCAACCTTCGCGACAACCAGCAGAGCTGGCGACTGTTGCCCGACGGAGGCCACGAACGCATTGTGCCGGAGGCAGGCGAGGAGCCTTTCAACGCGCACCGCTATTTCATGACCCATCCATCTCTATCGGGACGTGGACACTCGCTTGAAAAAGACGCACCCAAGTCTATTGCCGGACGGAACGAAAAGCACCTGCCGGTGTGAAGCCCCCGGGCGCTTGCCCGGGTATGGGCCAGTATCGGTCATCGATATTGGTTCCAACTCCGTTCGCCTCGTCGTCTACGAGCGCCTCTCGCGGGCGCCGACCATGTTGTTCAATGAAAAGATGCTGGCCGGCCTCGGCAAGGGGCTGGCGGCAACCGGTCGGATGAATCAGGAATCGGTGGACAAGGCGCTTGGCGCCATTCGCCGGTTCAAGCTTCTCGCCGAGCAGAGCGGCTCGGTCGAGATCTACATTCTCGCTACCGCCGCCGCTCGCGACGCCGCCAACGGCCCGGAGTTCCTGGCCGCCGTCGAGCAGATCTGCGGTGTCGAGGTCAACCTGCTGTCCGGTGCCGACGAGGCGCGACTGTCGGCGCTCGGCGTCATGTCGGGCATGAACCGGCCGGAGGGCATCGTCGGCGACCTTGGCGGCGGCAGCCTGGAGCTCATCCGAATAGAAAATGGCGGGGTCGGCACAGGCCGAACCTATCCCCTCGGCGGCATCCGTCTGTTGGAAGCCTCCGAGGGGTCCATTCGCAAGGCCGAGAAAATCGTGGCCGATGCGTTGGAGCCGGCCATTGTGCAGATGCCCTGCGCCGGTCTCCCCTTCTACGCCGTGGGTGGCACATGGCGTTCGCTGGCTCTCCTCCACATGTACGAGACCGGCTATCCGCTGCACGTGATGCACAACTACGCGATCCGGGCCGAAGAGGCGCTGGAGTTTGCCAGGGTTGTCGCCCGCCGGGATCCGGACAGTATCGATCAGATCGACGTGGTCTCGCGCTCTCGCCGGGGGCTGTTGCCCTACGGCGCCCTGGTGCTCGAACAGGTGATTCGGGCAATCCGCCCGTCGCATGTGGTGATTTCCGCTCTCGGCGTCCGCGAGGGCTATCTCTACGAGCGCCTGGCGGTCGAGGAACGCGCCAAGGACCCGCTCATCGAGGCATCGTCGGAACTCAACTGGGTTCGTTCGCGCTCGCCGCGCCACGCCACGGAACTGGTATCCTGGTCGGAGGCGGCCTTCTCGCTGCTCGGCATCGAGGAAACCGACGACGAGAAACGTCTGCGTGCGGCGGCCTGCCTCGTCTCCGATATCGGCTGGCGCGCCCATCCAGACTATCGTGGCGAGCAGAGTCTCGGCATCCTGTCCAATGCCGCCTTCGTCGGTATCGATCATCCCGGTCGCGCCTATCTGGCGCTTGCCGTCTTCTACCGACACGTCGGTCTGCTTGACGAGGCGGTGTCGCCGCGCATTCGAGAACTGGCCCCGACCCGCCTCAAGGAACGGGCACGGACGCTGGGCGCCGTGCTGCGTGTCGCCTATCTCGTCAGCGCCTCGATGCCGGATGTGCTGCCGCGCACCAAGCTGTCGACCGAGGGCGATAAGCTGGTGCTCGATCTGCCTGCGGATCTCGGCGATCTCTCCGGCGAGCGCCTGGTCAAGCGCCTCGTCCAGCTGGCCAAGGTCTGTGGCCTCAGGGACGCCATCATCCGTGTCGCTGGATAAAGGCCATATGGAAAGGACGGTCCGCGCGAGCGGGCCGTCTCGATGCACCCGAAAGTGAGTTCTACCGGTCGATGGCGATGATCTTCTTGCCGTCGAAGGTGATGGCAAGCCGGCCGCGCTTGAGCTTGAGAGCCTGTTCGCCGAACATCTCCCGCCGCCAGCCGCGCATGGCCGGCACGTCGGCCTCGTCGGAAACCGCGATGTCCTCGAGGTCGTCGGTGGTGGCGATCACCTTGGCGGCGACCCCCTCGGCTTCCGACACGAGCTTCAGAAGCACCTTCATCAGGTCGACCGCGGCGCCCGTTCCCTCCGGAAGCTGGCGATGGCGGGGCAGCTTCGGCCAGTCTTCCTTGGGCGTCTCAAGGGCGCGGCGCACGGCTGCGAGAATGTCCTCGCCGGAGCGAGACCGTTCCCAGCCCTTGGGGATGGTGCGGAGCTGGCCGAGCGCCTCGGCGGTGGTCGGCGCCTGCGTGGCGACCTCGTAAATGCAGTCGTCCTTGATGACGCGGGACCGCGGCACGTCGCGGCCTTGAGCCTCACGCTCGCGCCATGCGGCCACTTCCTTCAAGATGATCAGTTCGCGCGGCTTCTTGACGCGCATCTTGAGCCGCTGCCACGCCTCGTCGGGGTCGGTGTGATAGGTGTCCTCGGACGTCAGCACCCGCATTTCCTCGGCCACCCAATCGGCGCGGCCGGCCTTGGCGAGACTGTCCTTCAAGTGGCGATAGACGTCGCGAAGATGAGTGACGTCGGCCTCGGCATAGTCGATCTGGCTCTGGCTCAGCGGCCGCCGCGACCAGTCGGTGAAACGGTTCGACTTGTCGAGCACGACGCCGGTCACCCGCGCCACCAGTTGGTCGTAGGAGATGGAATCGCCGAAACCGCAGACCATCGCCGCCACCTGCGTGTCGAACAATGGTACCGGCACGAAACCGCCGAGGTGCCAGACGATCTCGATATCCTGACGGGCGGCGTGGAACACCTTCAGCACCGTCTCGTTGCGCATCAGCTCGAAGAAGGGCGCAAGATCGAGGCCGGGCGCCAGCGCGTCGACCACGAACACCTGTTCGGGGCTGGCAAGCTGCACGACGCACAGCTTCGGCCAGAAGGTGCTTTCGCGTAGGAACTCGGTATCGACGGTGACGAAGTCGAAACGGGCGAGGTGTGCGCAGGCGTCGGCGAGCGCGGAAGTGGTAGTGATCATTGACATGAGCACCGTCTATAGCGCAGGCCAAGCGCTTTGTCGCCCGCTCTGCCTTACGAAATGCACCCGATCCCAGAGGCTTTATCGACACTGGGCGAAAGCGGCAAGGGCGCGCTTTCGCCCGGTGTCGTGATCGACGATCGGCGGCGGGTAGAGAGACGGGTCCGGGCGCAATAGCGGCGGGGTCTCCCAAGGGCAATGCAGCAGGCGATTTGGCAGGTCTGCGATCTCCGGTACGAAGCGCCGGACGTAGCTGCCCTCCGGGTCGAACTTCTCGCCCTGGGCGGTCGGATTGAAGACGCGGAAATAAGGCGCGGCGTCGGCGCCGGTGCCCGCCACCCACTGCCAGCCGAACGGATTGGACGCCAAATCGGCGTCGACCAGCGTGTCCCAGAACCATTGCTCGCCCTGCCTCCAGTGGATCAGCAGGTGCTTGATGAGGAGGGACGCGGCGATCATGCGCACGCGGTTATGCATGAAGCCTGTTTGCCAGAGTTCGCGCATGCCGGCGTCGACGATGGGGTAACCGGTCTGACCTGTCGCCCAGGCTTTCAAGGCCGAGGCATCGTCTTGCCAGGGAAAACTGTCGAAGCCCGCCTGATAGTTGCGTCTCGCAAGGTCGGGGAAGGCGACCAGCAGGTGCCAGGCGAACTCCCGCCAGCCGATCTCGGCAAGGAACTTCTCGGCCGCCTCATCCGATGCCGAACCGGCGGCTTGCGCTTTCAGAACCTCGTGCGCCACACGCGCCACGGCGATCTCGCCGAATCGCAGGTGCGGCGACAGACGGGACGAAGCCTCAATGGCCGGAAAGTCGCGCTCCGCGAAGTAGCGTGAAAGACCGCCGTCGAGAAAGGTGGCGAGCCGCGCCGTGGCACCGGCTTCGCCCGGCGCCCAGCTTGCGGCGAGTCCGCCCGACCAATCGGGACGCGTCGGATGCAGGCCAAGGGACGCAAGGGGGTCGGAGACGACCATGCCACCGAAGAAGGACAAGGCATCGGGTCGGCGATGGAGCGCGGATCGTGGTGAGAGATGCGGCCTATGCGCTTTCCAGAATGGCGTGAAAACGCGGAAGGTCCCGCCGGTCTTCGTCCTGATCGTGCCCGGTTCGAACAGCAGCCAGGCTGCATGGCTGGATATGGCGACGCCCTGCCGGCGCAACTCCGTGGCCACCGTCTCGTCGATGCCGCTTCCCTCGCGGTCGTAGCGGCGGTTGAAGTACAGGCCGGTGGCGCCGGTGCTTGCCGCGATGTCCGGCAAGACGAGGCGTGGGTCGCCACGCCGCAGCACCAGCCGACCGCCGAGGCGCCGTAGGTCGCCGTCGAGGGAGGCGAGACTCTTGTCGAGCCACCAACGGCTGGCGGCGCCGAGCGATCGCCGTTCGGTCCCTTCTTCGAAAACGAACAGGCAAATCACCGGCCGGCCCGATGCCTTCGCCGCATCGAGCGCGGGGTGGTCGGAGAGCCGCAAGTCGTCGCGAAACCAGACGATCACTGGCGCCGCGAGGCTGTCTTCCACGCTCATGTCGCTTCCTTTTCGTCGCTCTTGCCAGTTGGCCGCAAACCACTCCATATGTCGTGGAATTGACGGGCGCCACAAGCCGCCCAACGGAGGAGACCGCCGGGCCTTGCTCTCGCCATCCGACATTCTGCCGGCTGCCGCCGACGAACGCCCGCCGGCCGCCTTCGACGAGTTGTTCAAGATCGGCATCGGCCCATCCTCGTCGCATACGGTCGGGCCGATGCGCGCCGCGTTTGCCTTCGTCCGACATCTGGAACCCAGGCTTTCCGAGGTTGCGCGCATCACCGCCACCGCTTTCGGGTCGCTCGCCTGGACCGGCAAGGGGCACGCCACGGACAAGGCGCTGATCCTCGGCCTCGCCGGATTCCGCCCTGACGACATCGATCCGGACCTTGCCGACGACAAGCTGGCGGACATCGTCGCGGCGCGGTGTCTGCCGCTTCCAGGCGGCAGGCAAATCGCCTTCGATCCCGACCGCGACATCGTCTTCGACTGCGTTGCCACCTTCGAACGCCATCCGAATGCGATGCGTTTTGCCGCCCACGACGCCTCCGGCCACGAGCTTCTGTCTGAGGTCTGGTATTCGGTCGGCGGCGGTTTCGTGCTGCGCGAGGGGGATGGGGAGAGCGACGCCGGCGGCGTGCAACTGCCATGGCGCTACGGCACCGCCGCCGAGTTGCTGGCACTATCGGCGGCCACGGGCCACTCGTTTGCCGACATCGCGCTCGACAACGAACGCTGCCGCAAGCCGAACGTGGATTGCCTCGCCGTCGTCGATCATATCGCCGAAGCCATGTTCGCCTGCATCGATCGCGGGCTTGAGCGCGATGGCGAACTGGCCGGGGGCCTTGGCGTGCGTCGACGGGCGAGGCAACTGCACGAGCGCATCCAGGCGCGCGAGGCGGGCAACAACCGCTCGCCGATGGTGGTGATGGACTACGTCTCCTGCTTTGCCATCGCCGTCAACGAGGAGAACGCCGCCGGCGGCCGCGTCGTCACCGCGCCGACCAATGGCGCCGCCGGCGTGTTGCCGGCCGTGCTGCGCTACTATCGGGATTTTTGCGGCGGCGAGCGGGACGGGCTTCGCCGCTTCTTGTTGACGGCAGCGGCGATCGGCGGCCTCATCAAGCGCAACGCGTCGATTTCCGGCGCCGAGGTGGGCTGCCAGGGCGAGGTGGGGTCGGCTGCGGCCATGGCGGCGGCCGGCCTGTGCGCCGCCCTTGGCGGCAGCCCGGCCCAGGTGGAGAACGCGGCCGAGATCGCCATCGAGCATCATCTCGGCATGACCTGCGATCCGGTCGGCGGCCTCGTTCAGATTCCTTGCATCGAACGCAACGCCTTCGGCGCCATCAAGGCGATCAATGCCGCGTCACTGGCGCTTGCCGGCGATGGTCGTCACGTGGTCAGCCTCGACGCGGCCCTTGAGACCATGCGCCAGACCGGTCTCGACATGCAGTCGAAGTACAAGGAAACCTCGCTCGGCGGCCTCGCCGTCAACGTCACGGCCTGCTGATCGCCGCAGAGGGCTTGCCGGATCGGCGTTGGCTCAAGGCCAATGTCCCGTTGCAGGTGAGGGCTGAGCCCGGCGGCGTCGCCGCGCTGCCGACATAAGACATGAAATAACATGATGGATCTTCCCGAGAGCTTTTCTCTCGTGGGAAAATTTGGCATGTCTGTAACAGGAGATGAAATGAAGCGTCTCCATCTCTTGCATGAGAGAATTTCATGGATAATCAACCAATTCCTCCCATGCCGACCTTGAGGGCTTTCTGCGCCATCGCCGAATTGGGAGGTTTTGGTCGGGCGGCCGAACGGCTGGGAACGACGCAGACGGCCGTCAGTCATCAGATCGCCCAGATGGAAGGTTGGATCGGCGGCGTACTCTTTGAGCGTGGCCGGGGTGGCGCCCGTTTGACCGCCAAGGGAGCCCGGCTTTATCCCGCGGTGGCGGAGGCGCTTCGCTGTCTGGAGGAAGCCTTGCGGGTTGCCCGCGCCGATGCCGGTCGTGCCAGGGTCGAGCTGTCGGTTACGCCGGAGTTCTCAAGCCAGTGGTTGGCGCCGAGGTTGGCCGGCTTCGTCCAGCGTTTTCCCGATATCGAGCTGGCGTTGTCGATCGGCTACCAGACGCCGGACTTCTCAACGGGGCGTACCGATCTGGCCATCCGGTTGGGCGGGGGCGGACCCGGCCTCGTCGCCGACCCCCTGACCGCCGACGATGAGTTCGCGGTTTGCGCGCCGTCGCTTGTCGACTGTCTGCCGCAGCGCCACGCCTTTCTGGCCGCCCCCTGCCTGACTTACGATGGCGTCCGGCATACGGCGCTCGACTGGCAGCGATGGTTCGAGCAGGTAGTGCCTGAGGTCTCCGCATCGGGCTTTGCCGATCGAATGGCAGTGGCCGTATGCTTTCCCACATTCGCCGACATGCTTGCCGCCTGTCGGCGCGGCGAGGGCTTCGCCCTGGTACGGACCTCGCTCGTCGGGGCCGATCTGCAAGCCGGCAGTCTGGTCCGGGCCTTTGTCGAGACCCAGCCGTCGCCCTTCAACTACAGCCTGATCTACCCGCGCTCTGCCTTGATCAATCCCGGCATTGTGGCCTTCCGCGCGTGGGTTCTCGCCGAGGCGGCTCAACCGGCCGCCTGATCCGGCCGTTGTTTCGTCGCCTTCATCCTCTCAGAGCTTCCACCGGCGATTGGCGATAGGCGAGGGCAGCCGGCAGCGCCGCCATCAACGCAGCCACGGCGAGGAAGGCCATTGCCAATCCGGCATCGGCAGCCGTGAACTCGACCGGCAGGCGAACGCCGCTTTGGGCGGTGAACAGGCCGGCCAGGAACTCCGCGGCGCCGTAACCCAGGCCGAATCCCAAGCCGACGCCGATCGCGACGAGCAGCAGCAGCTCCAGCCAGACGATGCCGAACACGGCAAGACGCGGCGCGCCGAAGGCGCGGAGCGCACCGATCTGTTTGCGCCGCTGGGCGACATGGATGACGGCGATCAACATCAACGCCGCGGCGATCAGCGCCTGTGCGCCATAGGCGACATACATCAGCACGGCGCGAGCATCGCCAAGCGTCGCGTAGAGCCCGGTCAGGACCTCGGCCGGAAAGACGGCGCGCGTCGTGCCTTCGGCGCGATACTCCTGCCTGAGCTTGTAGGCATCGGCGATCGTCTTCGGCTTCACCAGCACAGCCGGAAGGCCGGGAACCTCATGGTCGAAGTCTTCATCGAGCCGTGCGTCCGCGTCGATGTGCCCGTGGTGATGGTGCGCTTCGCCGGCCTCGCCCTCATGAGGGGCGGTGGCGTGCTCGTCGGTGCCGTCTTCCTCGTGATCGTGATCCTCGCCCAGGCCGTGGATGTGCCACACCGCCTGGATGGGAACCAGGATGGCTCGATCCCAGGCCGTACCGGTCGGATGAAGCTTGCCGACGACGTGGTAGATGCTGTCCGCATGCGCCTCGCCGCCTTCGCCGGCCGCGCCATGCATCGGCTTCACCTCGGCGCCGATGGCAAGATCGACGCCCGAGCCGACGACGGCTTCACCCTCTTGTGCGAACATGCCGCCCGAGACAAACCCGGTCGTGGTGCCGGAGATCAGGGCCGTGGTGGTGCCGACGATCGGATAGCCCGAGAAATTGTCGCCAAAGCCGATCGGCGCCGCCCAGGCGACGCGTGGATCGGCGATAAGCTTGGTCAGCACGTCGCCGGGCATCAGCGGCAGGGCGGCGGGCTGGAGGAAGACGGAAGAGAGAACGAGCTGTGTTTCCGAACCCGGTGCCCCGACGATGAGATCGAACTTGTCGGCGGCGCGCGCCGAGCCGAGGCGCAGCGCCCGCTCCTGCAAGGTGACGGCGACACCGAGCGCCGTGGCCAGCGCCACCAGAAGCACGATGACCAGCGAGGCGGCCCAGAGGCGGCGAAGGTCGGCGAAGACGAACCGGATCACGACGAAACCTCCGTTGCGGTATCTGAGACCACGCGGCCGGCGGCGAGGCGGATGCGCCGATCGAGCCGTTCGGTCAACCGTTCGTCGTGGCTGACGACGATCAGCGTTGCGCCCTCCTGATCGGCGAGTTCGATGAGCAGGCGGCCAACTTCAGCCCCGGCTTCGGTATCGAGGCTGGCGGTCGGTTCGTCCGCGATAATGACGCCGGGGCGGCGAAGCAGGGCGCGCGCCACGGCAACGCGCTGCATTTCGCCGCGCGACATGGTTTCGACCGATTGACCGGGCCGCGAGAGCCCGACGCGAGCGAGAAGCGCCAGGGCGCGTGTCTTCACCTCGGCCGTGGCGGCGCGGGCAAGGCGGGCGGGCAGCAGCACGTTGTCGGCAGCGGTGAGGCCGGGAAACAGGTGAAAATCCTGCATGACCAGGCCGACGTTCGCCGCCCGCCAACGGTCGCGGCGGCTTTCCGACAGTGTGGCGATGTCGGTGTCGCGCCAGCGTATGGCGCCGTGACCGGGCCGTGTCAGGCCGGAAACGAGGTTGACGAAGGTGCTCTTGCCCGACCCGGACGCACCGGTGACGGCAAGCCGCCCGCCGGCCGGAACCGTCAGGTCGTCGATGGAAAGCACCGGCTGGGCGAGACCGGCAAAGGAGATGGAGACGCCGGAAAGGGTCAGCGAAAGCATGGGTCACACCGTCTCGAACGAAGAATGGACGAGGCGCAGCAAGCTGACGAAGCCGGTCTCGGGATCGGTCCACGAGCCGACTTCCAGCGTGCCCGTCACCTCGATCAGCTTGGAGGGCGGCACGAAGGTGGTCTTCTCGTCGATGTAGACGACGACGATGTTGCTGGGCCAGTCGGCATCCGAGGAGCAGAACGGGCAGAGCGACATCGGGATTTCGGTGAGAACGAAGAACTTCGCCTCGGCCTTGAGTGGTGGCGCCATGAAGCCGCGCATCGACACCGTCTTGTCCTTGAGTGCCTTCACCTTGTCGGAGAAGGCGAGGCCGAGGACGGACACCTTGCCATAGAGCTCGTCGAAGGTGAGCGTGTCGCTGGCTCGCGCGACCCCGACGCAGGGGAGGGCGGCAAGCCCGGCGAGAAATGTCCGGCGGCTGATCGCTGAAGCCGTCATCCGAGCCATGGAAATCTCCGCATGCCTGAAAAAGACCGCGGGCCGGACGGCCGTCGACCGTCCGGCCCGCAAGGGTTTCGTCGAGGTGCTTACTGCTTCACGCCGATGGCGAGGGTGTCGGCGAGCACCTTGTAGACGTCGCTTTCTTCCATGTAGCCCTTGAACTCTTCGGCGCCGGGGCCGGCGGCCTGCAGCACGACGTCGTCAACGGTGTGGGTGCCGGTCGACTCGTCCTTCGGCAGGTTGCCTTCGACGAAGATGGCGCCCGGGACGTCCTTGTACTTCTCGTTGGCGACGTACTCGCCCTTTTCGTTCTTCACCGCCGGCTCGAACGGCCCGTCGAGCTTCGGGTTGAAGGTTTCGTAGTGGTCGGGGTAGTTCGAGACGAACATGGCGAGGCGGCGGCCCGCGTCGATCTTGTCGGGATAGCCGTCCTTGTCCTCGTCGGTGTAGGTCGGGAAGCCGGCATTGGCGCCGACCATGAACTTTTCCCGGCCTTGCTTGCCGGTGGTGTCGTCGATGGTGCCGACGATCGACACGCCGTGGGTGTGGTCGCCGGTGACGACGATCAGCGTGTCGGGATTCTTGGCCTGGAACTCGCGAGCCAGGGCGATCGTCTGGTCGAACTCGATGGTGTCGAAGACGGCGCGCTCCATGTCGAGCGGATGGCTGGCCTTGTCGATGCAGGAGGCCTCGACCATCAGGAAGAAGCCGTCAGGGTTCTTGGAGAGGTTGTCGAGGGCGACCTTGGTCATGCCGACGAGACCCGGCTGGTTCGGGAACTTATCGACGGTGCCCTTCTTGAGCTGCATGCGATCGAGGGCGTAGTCCATGTTGCCGGTGTGGAACAGGCCGAGGATCTTGTCGGAACCGGCCGCCTTGTCGAGTTCGGTCTTGTCGGTGGCGAGCTTGTAGCCGGCGTCCTGGAACAGCTTGATGTAGTCCTTGTCGTCCTTGCGCTTGGAGCCCGGAATGTCCTTCGACAGGAAGTAGGCCGAACCGCCACCCAGAACGACCTCAGGCTTGACGTCGAAGAGCATGCCGACGATGTCGGCCTTGTCGTCGCGCTTGCGGGTGTGAGCGACCACGGCGGCCGGCGTGGCGTCTTCGATCTCGGACGTGACGACGATGCCGATCGACTTCTTGGTGGTGCGGCGCAGCGCCTCGGCGATGGTTTCCACCTTCGGGTCGTCCTGCGTCGGCGGCGTACGGTCGGCGTAGACGCCGAGGGCGTTGATCGCCGTCTTATGGCCGGTCATGTAGGCCGACATGGTGTTGGCCGAGTCGGTGTTGATGGCGTTGGTGGCCGACGTGCCGATGAAGGCCATGTGGTCGAGGTCGTCCATGGCGAGACGGCCGTTGGCCTTGCCCTCGGTCATGCCCTTCGACATCAGGCGGGCGGCGGTGCGGTGAGCAACCGACAGGCCGTCGCCGAGCAGGAAGATGACGTTCTTGGCCTTGGGCGTCTCGGGCGTCGCATAGACGTCCCAGGTGACCGACTTCTTCTCGTCGCCGGCCGAGACTTCGACCGTGTAGGCGCCGGCCTTGTCGATCTTGACGCCGCGCAGCAGCACGGCCGATCCGAGCGCCGCGTCGTCCTTGCCCTTTTCGGAGGCGATGAACTCCACTTCGCCGCCGAGCGCCGCCTTGTAGTCGGCGCCGTTGATGGCGATCTTGACGTCCTCTGCCTTCACCGAGCCGTCGAACTCCACCTTGAAGTCGAAGGGGGAGCCGGCGAGGATGGTCGCCCGGTCAAGCGGAAAGACGGTGGCCGCACCGGCCGTTCCGATCAGAGCCGTGCTGGCGGCGAGTGCCAGAAAAAGACTGCGCATAATCTGCCCCTTGAAAATTGGATCGCGTCGATGAGAGCGCGCGCTCCTTGGTAGGCAGGGGGTATGACGCGGGCGTGACAGTCGCATGAATGCCGCGTGACATCTAAGCGGCTGAAAAATATTCGCAATTTATCGAGATGGTTAGCCGCCGGCCGAGCTGTCGTTCGGCCGGCGGCGCGAATGTCAGTAGCGTTCGCCGACCAGTTCCTCGCTCTTTGCCCATAGCGCCCTGGCGCGATCAGGGTCGAGCGCGTAGGAGCGAACGCCTTCGGCAACGGGGTTGATCACGCCGTCGGTGACCTCCGAAACATGGCAGTTCTCGCAGTAGCGGCCGCCCACCGCGTCGGCCTCGGCGACCACGCCGGCCCAGACGGACGTTGCCGCGCCTTGCGGAATGGTCTTCCAGCTGTAGGGCGGCTTGCCGGCGGCGTCGAGCTCGGCATTGATGCGCTCGATCATCGCCTTCAACGTGTCGACGCCGACGTGACGGCCGAGTTCGGTGTTGATGCCGCCCGGGTGCAGTGCGGTGGCGCGCACGCCGCGCGCCTTGTGACGGCGATCGAACTCCACGGCGAACAGGATGTTGGACGTCTTGGAGCGGCCATAGGCAACCCACGGGTCGTAAGGCGTGCGCTCGAAGTTGGGATCGTCGAGATCGATATCGGCGAAGCGATGGCCCGAGGAGGCCACATTGACCAGCCGGCCCCCCGGCGCAATCAGCCCGGCGATGCGGTTGACGAACAGGAAGTGGCCGAGGTGATTGGTGCCGAACTGCGTTTCGAAGCCATCGGCCGTATGCCCGAAGGGAGCGGCCATGACGCCGGCATTGGCGATGACCACGTCAAACTTCCGGCCGTCGGCGACGAGCCTGTCGGTGGCCTTGCGAATGCTGGCAAGCGAGGCGAGGTCGAGTTCGATCAGATCGAATGCGCCGTTGCCCTGTTTGGCGGCTGCGCGCACGGGCGCCGTCGCCGTTTCGGCTTTGTTGAGATCGCGTGCCGCGCCGGCCACTGCAGCGCCGTGAGCGACGAGTGCACGCGCCGTTTCCACGCCGAGGCCGGCCGATACGCCGGTGATCAGGATGCGCTTGCCGGAAAGATCGATACTGGCGAGTACGTCGTCGGTGGTGGAGGTCGCGCCGAATTCTGCGGTCATGTCTGTCTCCGTAGGTCGAGACCATCCGCCGGGCCGAGCGAACCGTTGCCCTCGGATCGGGTTTGCAATAAAAAGGAGGATGTCTCCGTTTCTAAATACGGAGGGAACCTCCGTTTATCAAGAGGCTCACGCGGACGTGATCGATAGTGCCGGAAAACCGCCCCGCAAGCCGCGCGCCGATGCCGAGCGCAATCGCACCCGGCTGATCGATGCCGCCAAGTCGGTCTTTGCCGAGAGGGGAGGCTCCGCCAGCCTCGAGGAAGTGGCGCGGACGGCGGGGGTCGGCATCGGCACGCTCTACCGCCATTTCCCGACGCGAGATGCGCTGATCGAGGCGGTCTATCGCAACGAAAGCGATCAGTTGGTGCGGGCGGCTTCCGAGCTTGCCGCCAGCCGGCCGCCGGTCGAGGCGCTCAGGGCGTGGATGCGCCTGTTCTTCCGCTACATGTCCGTCAAACACGGCATGATGGAGCTTCTGGACTCGCTCGCCGATGGCAAGTCGTCGCTCTACGCCGCGTCCGGCGCTGCCACCAAACAGACGATCGACCTTCTGGTGGGCAATGCCATCGCGGCCTGCGAGATCGGCTTCGACGCCGAACCGATCGATCTGCTGCGAGCCTTGGCCGGCATGGTCCAGTTCAGCGGTGGCCGCGACAACGAGGAAGCCGCCGCCCACGCCATCATCGACGTCATGATTGCCGGCTTGCAGGCGAAGCGGCCAAGCTGATCCGTGCTAGATCCGCCGCTCTGTCTGGGCGTCGAACACCGACAGACGGGAAAGATCGAACCCGACGACAACAGGTTCTCCGAGCTTCGGCAGCATGTCGGACGGGAATTTGCCGACGATTTCCTCGCCGCCCATGGCCAGCACGACGAGATTGTCCGAGCCGGTGTGCTCGATCAGCGTCGGCTTGAGCGTCAGTATGAAGGGCTCGCCGCCCGTCGTCGGCTGGACGGACTCGGGGCGCAGGCCGACCACCACCGCCTGTCCGTCGGCGGGCGCCGTTTCGAAGGCATAGCCGTCGAGCGGTACGGTAGCGGCACCGACGTCCGCCGAGACGCGTCCGCCCTCCATACGGAGGTGGCCCTTCATGAAGTTCATGCCGGGATTGCCGAGGAAGTCGGCGACGAACAGGTTGACCGGCCGATGATAGACCTCCTCCGGCTTGCCGACCTGCTGGATCTCGCCGGCCTTCATCACCACCATCCTCGTGGCGAGCGTCATCGCCTCGAGCTGATCGTGGGTGACGTAGATCGCCGTGGTGCCGAGCGACTGGTGCAGCTTCTTGATCTCGGTGCGCATGCTGGCGCGCAGCTTGGCGTCGAGGTTGGAGAGCGGCTCGTCGAACAGGAATACCTTGGGGTCGCGCACCAGGGCGCGACCGATAGCGACGCGCTGCCGCTGGCCACCGGAGAGCTGGCTCGGCCGGCGGTCGAGCAGGTGGTCGATATGCAGCATGCGTGCCTTGTCCTCGACCAGCGGTCGGATCTCCGACATCGGCTTGCCGCGCATGCGCAAGCCGAACTCCATGTTGCTGCGAACGCTCATGGTCGGGTAGAGCGCATAGGATTGGAACACCATGGCGATGTCGCGATCCTTGGGCTCGACGTCGGTAACGTCGCGGCCGCCGATCTCGACGACGCCGGAGGTCAGCCGATCGAGGCCGGCGACGATGTGCAAGAGCGTCGATTTGCCGCAGCCCGACGGCCCCAGGAGCACGATGAATTCGCCGCGCTCGATCTCCAGGTTGATGTCCTTCAGCACCCTCAGCGAACCGTAGTTCTTGTTGCAGTTGGAAATCCGGATGTCGATCATGACGGTCAACCCTTGACGGCCCCGGCGGTCATGCCACGCAGGAAGTAGCGGCCGAGCAGGATGTAGAGGATGAGGGTGGGAGAGGCGGCGATCACCGTCGCGGCCATGTGGACGTTGTATTCCTTCACCCCGAAGTTGGAGTTGACCAGATTGTTGAGGGCGACCGTCATCGGCGCGCTCGACGGATTGGAGAAGGAAACGGCGAACAAGAAGTCGTTCCAGATGCCGGTGAACTGCAGGATCAGCGCCACCACGATCACCGATGGCGACAGCGGCAGCACGATGCGGAAGAAGATCCAGAAGAAGCCGGCGCCGTCGATGCGCGCCGCCTTGATCAGGTCGTTGGGCACCGACAGGAAGAAGTTGCGGAACAGCATGGTGGTGATGGGGATGCCGTAGATCACGTGGATCAGGATCAACCCTTCCACCGAGCCGAACAGGCCGAGCGTGCGCAACGTCACCGACACCGGCGCCAGCACCACCTGGAACGGCACGAAGTTGCCGGCGACCAGGGCGGCGAACACGAAGCGGGCGCCGGGGAAGGGCCATTTGGCCAGCGCATAGCCGTTGATGGCGCCGATCATCACCGAGATCAGCACGGCGGGGACGGCCATCACCATCGAGTTGCCGAAATAGCCCTTGAGACCGCCGCAGGTGATGCCGATGCAGGCTTCGCCCCAGGCGGTGACCCAGGCCTGGGCCGTCGGCTCGTGCGGCAGCGACATCAACCCGCCCGCCTGGATCTCCGGCATCGTCTTGAACGACGTGCTGAGCAGGATGTAGAGCGGCCCGGCGAAGAAGAAGGCGACGATGGCAAGCAGCAGGTAGAGAACGACCCGCTTCAGGATGGCCTTGGTCCGCCGGGGCGTCAGCCAGCCGGATCGCGTGGGCCGGAGCATTGCATCTGTCGGAGCCGACATCAGGCGCGCTCCCTCGTTTCGACGTAGAGATAGGGGATCAGGATCGCCAGCACCGTGCCGAGCATCACCACCGCCGAGGCGGCCGACAGGCCGAGGTTGGTGCGGCGGAAGGCCATGTCGAACATGAACACCGACGGCAGGTCGGACGACACGCCGGGGCCGCCGTTGGTCAGCGCCACCACGAGGTCGAAGGCGCGAACGATCGACAGCGACAACAGCACCACGACGGTGAGAAACACCGGCGCCAGCATCGGAATGACGATGAACACATAGACGCGCCAGGCCGGGATGCCATCGACCGCTGCCGCCTTCCAGATGTCTTCATCGATGCCGCGCAAACCGGCGAGAAAAAGTGCCATGACAAGGCCGCAACCCTGCCAGAAGGCGGCGACCACAAGGGCCCAGATGACGGTGTCGGGATTGGTCAGCCAGTCGAGCCGGAAGCTCTCAAAGCCGAGCTGATGCATCATCACCTCGATGCCGAGTGTCGGGTTGAGCAGCCACTGCCAGATGATGCCTGTCACCACGAAGGACATCGCCATCGGATACATGACGATCGACCGGAAGAAGCTTTCGGCGCGGATGCGCTGGTCGATCAGGATGGCGATCAGGAGACCGAGCGAGATGGTGACGAGCAGGAACAGCCCGCCGAACAGGAACATGTTGGTGAAGGCGACGTGCCAGCGCGGGGTATGGAACAGGCGCCAATACTGCTCGAGGCCGACGAAACTGTCGAAGCGCGGGAAAGCCTTGCTGTTGGTTGTCGAGACAGCCACCGTGTAGGCGATGAAGCCGTAGAGAAAGATCGCGATCAGCGCCAGCGACGGCGATAGGGCGACCTGCGACACGTGCCGCTGGAGGAATCTGCGCATGATCGGAGCCTTCGCTTCACGGATCGGAGCGTACCGGCGGCAAGCCGCCGCCGGCACATCGTGTCGAATGCCCGTCAGCGGGTCGCGGCCACGGCGTCGGCCATGGCGGTCATGCCTTCCTCGGGCGTCATCTTGCTGTGCAGGAAGGTGGTCATCTGGTCGACCAGCGCGCCGATGCCGGTGGCGTCGGTGACGTTGTCGGGCACCAGGAACAGGTCACCATCGGCGGCGGCGCCCATGGCGATTTGGGCGCAGGCGTCGAAGCCGGTCTTGTCGATGTCGAGACGCGGCGGGATCGAGCCCTTGCGCAGGCTGAATTCCTTCTGCACCACCGGGTCCATGATCGTCTTGGCCAGCGCCAGCTGGGCCTCGCGGGCGGCCGGATCCTTGACGGCGGTCATGGCGAAGGCGTCGGTGCCGAACACCAGCGTCTTGCCGCCGGCCGGGAAGATCTCGCAGACGATGTCCTTGCCGGGAACCTTGTTCGCGGCCACGAACTCACCCTTAAGCCAGTCGCCCATGATCATGTAGGCGGCCTTGCCGCTGATCAGCATGCCGCCGGTGATGTTCCAGTCGCGGCTCGGACTGCCGGGATCGACCAGATCGCGCACCTTGGCGAAGGTCCCGAAGGCCTTCAGCATTTCCGGGCTGCGCAGAGCGGCGTCGTCGAGATCATAGGTGACCTTGGTCAGGAAATCGCGGCCGCCGACGTCGATCAGGATGCTCTCGAAGACGAAGATTTCCTGCCAGGACTGACCGCCGAGCGCCAGCGGAATGTAACCCTTGGCGCGGATCTTGTCGGCCGAGGCGATCAGCTCGTCCCAGGTCTTCGGCATGGCAATGCCGACGTCGTCGAGCACCGCCTGGTTGCCCCACAGCCAGTTATGGCCGTGGATGCTCATCGGCGCCGTGACGTACTTGCCTTTGAACTTGGCGTTGTCGGCGATCACTTTGGGCAGAAGCTTATCCCAATCCTTGGCCACTTCGTCGATGTCGTTGAGCTGGCCTTCCTCGGCGAGCGCCATCAAGGGAGCGCCGACCTGCCACTGCATGGACGTCGGCGGATCGCCGCCGAGAATACGGGTGCGCGCCACCATGCGGGCGGCTTCGCCGCCGGCCACTGGATTGTCCTTCCAGGTGTTGCCGGTCTTCTCATAGGCTTCGACGAGAATTTTCAGGGCGGCCGCCTCGCCGCCCGTCGTCCACCAGTGGATGACCTCGGCGGTGCCGGCGAACACCGGCGTGGTCGTGGTCAGGGCGAAGGCCATGACCGAGCCCAGCACTCCAAGCTTGTTCAACATCTCTCTCCTCCTTCATCGCAGCCCGAACTCTCCCCTCGGGCCTCTCCTGCATCGCCAAACCGCTGGCCCTGAACGCGAAGCGTCGGGGCGACGGAATGGAATTCGCTTCCGCCGTCGGCTGGCGGATCAGCCTTTCAAGAAGTCTGCAAACCAGCGGCCGCTGTCTTTCATGGTCCGCGTCTGGGTCTGGAAATCGACGTGCACCAGGCCGAACCGCTTGGAATAGCCTTCCGCCCATTCGAAGTTGTCGAGCAGGCTCCAGACGAAGTAGCCGGCGAGATCGACGCCGCCATCCATCGCGGCGCGCAATGCGTCGATGTGGCGATGGATGTAGATCGCTCGCCGGTCGTCATGGATACGGCCGTCCGCGGCCATCTCATCTGGATAGGTGGCGCCATTTTCGGTGATGGCGATCGGCACCGGGTGGTAATCGCGCGTGACGCGCAGCAGCAGTTCGGTGAGGCCTTCCGGATAGACCTCCCAACCGAAGCCGGTGACGTCGGGGGCCGTGGTCTCGACGACGCGCGACCGCATCGGTCCACCCTTCGGATCGTCGGCGATGATCTCCCGGAAGTAGTAGTTGATGCCGAGGAAGTCGGTCTTGCCGGCGATGATCGCGAGATCCCCCTCGAGGATATCGGGCGCGGCGGCGCCCAACTCGCGGAGGACGTCCTCCGGATAGCCGCGACCATGCAGCGGGTCGAGGAACCAGCGGTTCCTGAGGCCATCGTGGCGGATGGCGGCAAGGCGATCGGCTGCGGAGTCCGATGCCGTGTGGATCGGATGCAAGCTCAGGGCGATGCCGCATTGGGCGTCGGCGGCATTGGACCGGAGCACGGGCAATGCCAGGCCATGCGACAGCAGGACGTGATGGGTCGCCTGCATGGCCGCCGAGAGGTCGCGCTTGCCGGGCGCGAACTCGCCCTCGTAATAGCCCTTGATCGTGCTGCACCAGGGCTCGTTGTGGGTAATCCAGCGCTTGACACGATCGCCGAGCCGGCGGGACACCACGTCGGCGAAATCGGCGAAGGCGAGGGCGGTTTCCCGGTGCGGCCAGCCGCCGGCATCCTCGAGCGGCTGCGGCAGGTCCCAATGATAAAGCGTCAGCCACGGCTCGACGCCACGCTCCAGCAGCCCGTCGACGAGGCGGTCATAGAAGGCAAGGCCGGCCTCGTTCACCGCGCCGGTTCCCTTTGGCAGGATGCGCGGCCAAGACACGGAAAAGCGATAGGCGTCGACGCCGAGTGCCTTGACCAGATCAAGGTCCTCATCGAGGTGATGAAAGTGATCGCAGGCCACCGTCGGCGTGTCGGCGTTTCGGATCCGCCCCGGCTCGGCCGCGAAGGTATCCCAGACCGAGGGGCGGCGGCCTTCGATGTCCGTGGCGCCTTCGATCTGCAGCGCGGAGGTGGAAACGCCCCACCGGAAAGCGTCGGGAAACTGGGCGCGAGTGGAGCGAGGCATGCTGACGACCGCCGTTGATGACCTGATGTTGCTTCAATTAATTAAATGAAATGTACGACGAGTCAAGCGAGATAGTTTGCCCTCCAAAATTTATGCGCATGGGTGGAATGAGGCCTTGGAAGTGGGGAAGTCCCGGCCGATTTCCGCCGCTTTCGCTAGCTCGTCGTCGGCAGGCGTCCCAGTCGATGACGCTCGGGAGAAGTCCATCCGCAGTTGTCCGATATGTTGAAGTCCAACCGCTTTCGTTTCTATAAGTGAAACGAACGGGTCGCTGGCTCCGGAAATGGAAATGTTCTCATGCCCTCGCTGAAGGGAAATCAGAGTACGTCGCGCACGCTCAACCGGCTGCTGCTGCTCAATCACCTGCGTCGGCATGGACCAACGGCGCGATCGGACATTGCGGCGGCGACCGGACTCAGCCCGGCAGCCATTTCCTATGTTTCGTCCGAGCTCCTGGACCAGCAGATCATTACCGAACGCGACGCCGTGGCCGACGGCGGCCGGCGCCGGATGACCCGGCTCGATCTGAATTACGCCGGTCACGTCGCTCTCGGCGTCAAGCTGATGGAGCGTCACCTGAGGGCGACGCTGACCGACCTCGGCACCAACGTCATCGACACGCTGACGGCGGACGTCGACGCGCGGTCGCCCGACGCGGTCGCGCGGGCGACAGCCGACGCGCTCACATGTCTCATGGAGCGTTCGGGCGAGGATCGGAAGCGGCTCATCGGGATCGGCCTCGCCATGCCCGGCCAGCACGATGCCGAGAGCGGCGTATGTCTGCGGTGCGATCGATTCGGCTGGAAAGATGTGCCGATCGCCGCGCTGATCTCCGGTCTGGCCGGCGCGCCTGCCTGGGTCGACAATGACGTCAACGCCTTTGCGCTCGCCGAACATCTGTTCGGAGCCGGGCGGCAGGCGTCGTCGCTGGCAGTGTTTTCCTTTGGCCGAGGCATCGGCGCTGCAATGATTGTCGACGGCCAACTTCTGCGCGGCCGCTACGGCGGCGCTGGCGAGATCGGCCATCTCAGCGTGGTCGAGGATGGTCCCCGTTGCGAGTGCGGCCGGCTGGGCTGCCTTGAGGCCGTGACGTCCCTCCCGGCCATTCTCAACGCCTATCGCATGGTGCGGCCGTCCAGCCATGCCATCGACCCCGTTTCCCTTGCCGCGCTGGCGGGGGAGGGCGACCCGGTGGCTTGCGAGATCCTTGGTACCGCCGGCCGCCGTCTTGGCGCTGCTGCTGCCACTTTCGCCAGCCTGTTCGATCCGGAAACCATGGTGATCGGCGGCGAGGGCGTGCTGTTCGGGCCGGCTTTGCTCGAACCCATGGTGGCGACGCTGAAAGAGAAGAACTTCCAGCGCGATACCGAGGTGTTCGTCGAGTTCTGGAACGATGACGCCTGGGCGCGCGGCGCGGCCGCGCTTGCCATCGACAGCTTCTTCTCGCTTCCGTCGTAAACGGGCGCGTCACACGACCGGACGCATCAATCCACGAATGGATGCATCAGTGCCAGTCTTTTGATTTCCTTGGGAAACCGATGGCTCCGCGAGTAGGACTCGAACCTACGACCCGGTGATTAACAGTCACCTGCTCTACCAACTGAGCTATCGCGGAACAGCTTCGGTGGCGGTGCGTATAACAAAGCTGTTCCGGTTTGCAAAGCCCCCTCGGCAAGGAAAATGCGATCGTGGCGTGAAAAGGCCGGAAGAGGTGGAAATTTTGTAGCTAACGGTATGGTGGGGAACGGCTTTTCCTTCGCCGGGCAGTGTTTTCCCGCAAGCCCCGCGATAGGCTTTGAAAAGCCGGGGGTGCTTTCCTATCTGTCCCGAACCGGTCTTCGCCGGAAACGCGAGCATTTCGAAAGGCTGCGCATGTCGAGGGTGAAGTTCTGGGGGCGGACGGTGCGATTGCCGAGAAATCGGCCCCTTCGTGTCGCCATGGGCTTTGCCTTCGTTGCCATGGGGCTCGTTGGCTTCCTGCCGGTTGTCGGCTTCTGGATGATTCCGGTCGGCCTGGCCATCCTTTCGGTGGATTCGCCGCTTGCCCGGCGGTTCAGACGCCGTGCCGAAGTCTGGGTCCTGCGTCGCTACAATCGCTGGAAAAGGCGCAACGTCGGCTCCGTCTAGATCGGCATCAGCCATATCTCGACCGACTTCGGTCACCTGGCGGAATCCATTCACGCGAATGTGCCCGACTTTGATATTTCGTTTCTGGAGTGGGGACTCCACTTATGGCAGGTTGAATGCAGGACAGGCGCGATGGGATCGCGGTACTGCCGGAACAGGACACCCAGCCGAGTCGTTCGGCGTCATATTTCGGTCGTTGTTGATCACTATCGGTGTGCCCCAGAGAGTAACGCTCTCTCGAATTTGGGAAAGGAGGTCATAAATGACACACATTTCGCTCTCGCGGATGACGCGCACGAATGTATGCCGTTCAATGATCCGCCCCAATCATCTTCGCTCGAAACGCCAATGGCGAACGTGTCTTTGCTGAGCATCTGACACTTCTTACAAAAAACGTAGTCGACAGGATGATGGTCTCGCCACCGGCGAAAGGCCAGGAGAGCAATATTATGTCCAAGCCAATTGTGATTGAAGTGGCCGGAAAGGCCGTTGCCGTTGCTGCCCCCGCGGGCGATCAGGTGCGTTTCGTTGCCGTCAAGTATGATGTCTGGGATCTCGATGGCGAGCTCTACGGTTCTGTCGCCGAGGCCCAGCGGGCGGCCGCCCGGCTTCTCGCCGGTCGGGACAGTGTGGAGCGGCCCTTCGGTTCGAGCCGTTTCCCTGCCGAGCTGGCGGTCGCCGTCTGAGCGATGGCCGTCACGCGCACCAACTCCTCATACAAATAGGTCGCTACCAGTCGAGCCGATTGGTGGCGGCCATACGGCCGAACCACAGGCCAGAGGCCTTGATCGTCCGCTTATGACTGCGGAAGTCCGTGTGGATCAGGCCGTAACGCTCGGTGTATCCCTCCACCCACTGGAAAGTGTCGAGCGGCGTCCAGGCATGGAACGCCCGCACGGACGCCCCGTCGGCGATGGTCGCGCGCATTCCAACAGAACCTGCCGATGCCAGTCGATCCGCCTCTGGTCGAGTAAGCAAGGTGGTTCATGGCCGTTCGTATCGAACGGGATCATGCGCAACGGTCGGGGTGACGCCTATCGCCGTTCGTCACGGCGGCCTTGCCGAACCCGCGTGATCGCCGACCAACATCGGGCAGACGGTGTGTACCCCCTCCCGGTGGTCTTAGATCATGCCGATCGGCATGGCGAGCACCGGCCGGACCTAAGCAAAATGGCCGACGATAATGCTGCGATGGATTTTCCCTCGCTGCCCCCTTGTCTACGCAGCCGCGCTCGCTTATGACCCTTCTCCGTGAGGCCACGTGGCGGAGTGGTGACGCAGCGGATTGCAAATCCGTGTACGGGGGTTCGATTCCCTCCGTGGCCTCCAGACCATCCAATCGACATTGATATTGTTGGACTTGTTCAGTTGGCCGTCCGCCGCTGTGATCGCGCTTCCCGTGCCCGTTGCGAGCGAACAATTGACAGCGGCTGGTGAACCGGAAGACGGGCTAAGTGAAATATCTTAAGTATATAATATTATTAGCTTATCTTGGAAGCTCGTTCTCGGGCTCGCGCGGATTCAGGGCAAAAACTGCTCTCTCTTCCCGTCAATTAAAATACTAAATCTATCGTCTAATATTTCTCCGTGATCTCCTGAAGTCAGAGGTCGCGAGAGGCTTTCGAGCATCCCTTCGCGACCGGTTCCGTTCCAAGCGGCCTGCCGACAGGGGATAGCGCCACATGCCGATCAATCTTCGTACACCTCAGGCCGAGACGCGCGATCAGCGTCTTGGCACCATCACTCAGTGGGATGGCCCCGCTTCCCAGCTCGCCAAGGATTCGGCCTTCACCTTCGGCTGCGGTCGCGATTGCGGCCCCGGCGGCAAGCGCCTCTGCGAGTTGAACAGCCCATATTCGCAGGCCTCGATGTGCGCCGAGCAGATCGCGGTCACCAATGCCACCATCATCAAGGACACGGTGGTCATCCAGCATTCGCCGATCGGCTGCGCCTCCAGCCAGTCGTTCACCTCGCGCTATTCCCGCGATCTCGCCGCCCGGCGCGGCTGGAAGCCCGAGGACCCCAAGTCGATCTGCACCAATCTCGGCGAGCAGGACATGGTGTTCGGCGGCGTCGAGCGCCTCGCCGAGACGATCCGCGACGCCTATGAGCGGCACAAGCCGCGCGTCATCTTCGTCGCCACCTCCTGCGCCACCGGCATCATTGGCGACGACGTCGACGGCACGGTCCGCCAGCTCGAAGACGAGCTCGGCATTCCCGTGGTTGCCCTGCATTGCGAGGGCTTCAAGTCGCGGCACTGGTCGTCCGGCTGGGACGTCATCGAGCATGGCATCCTGCGCCGCCTGGTGCCGGACCGGACGCATGAGAAGAACCCCGATCTTCTCAATGTCATCCACCTCGGCGGCCCGGACGTGTTCACGCCGCTGGTCGAGCCACTGGGCCTAAAGGTCAACCTGATCATGGGTGGCAACTCGCTCGAACGCCTCGCCGACCTATCCACGGCGGCGGCGACGGTGACCATGTGCTTCGTGCTGAGCTACCTCGCCACCGGCCTCGAGCAGGAATACGGCGTGCCGGAAATCCGCGCGCCGCTGCCCTATGGGCAGGAGGCCACCGACAACTGGCTGCGCGACATCGCCCGCGTCACCGGGCGGACGCATCTGGTCGAGGCGGTGATCGCCTCCGAACGGGCTCGTATCGCGCCGGAACTGGAGCGCCTCCGGCGCCTCCTCAAGGGCAAGAAGGGCTTCGTTGCCGCCGGCGCCGCCTTCGCTCATGGCCTGATCGCCGATCTGCGCGAGCTGGGCGTCACCGTCGACGACGCCTATTCCTTCCACCACGATCCCTCGACCGACAGCCGCGATCCCGAGCAGGATTCGCTCGGCCATCTCATCGAGACCACCGGCGACATCGAGAACTTCACCGTCAGCCCGGACCAGCATTTCCAGACGCATGCGGCGCTGAAGCGTTCGAATCCGGACTTCGTCATCTGCCGTCATTCCGGCACCACCGCCACGTTGGCCGGCCGGCTGGGCATTCCGGTGCTGCCGATCTTCTATTCCAACGACGGTCTCGGCTACGAGGGTCTTTTGACCATCGGCCGCGCCATCCTGCGCGTGTTGCCGCGCCGGCGCTTCTACGAGGACGTCGCCGCCCATTCGTCCTTCCCCTACCAGAAATGGTGGCTGGAGGAGACCAATCCCTACGCCCTCGACACCACTGAGGCCGCCGAGTGAGCCGGAGAGACCGATGAACATCGTCAGCTATGTTTCCCAGGACACCTCCGACTCCTTCGCGGCCCCGCCGGGGCCGATCGAGCAGGTGCGTTATGCCTGCGCCCTCGGCGCGCTCACCTCGGTGATCGCCATCGAAGGGGCGATCCCCATCACCCATTGCGGCCCTGGCTGCGCCTCCAAGCAGTTCCACGCGCTGTCCGGCATCTCCGGCTATCAGGGGGGCGAGTTCCACGTGCCGTCCAGCAACATTGGCAACAAGGAGGTGATCTTCGGCGGCGCCGACCGGCTCGACGAACTGATCTCCTCGACGCTGAAGGTGATGGAGGCCGAGCTTTACGTCGTGCAGTCCGGCTGCATTCCCGGCCTCGTCGGCGACGACGTCGAGAACCTGGTGAAGGGCTACCAGCGGCGCGGCGTGCCCATCGTGTTCGCCGAAACGCTCGGCTATCGCGGCACTAACTTCACCGGCCACGAGACGGTGGTGAAGGCGATCATCGAACAGTATGTGGCAAAGCAACCGGAACAGCCGAAGCGGGCCGGCCTCGTCAACGTCTGGGCGCTGCTGCCCTATCAGAACCCGTTCTGGCGCGGCGATCTTACCGAACTCAGGCGCATTCTCGAAGGCATCGGCCTGGAGGTGAACATTCTGTTCGGCCCAGCCTCGGCCGGCCTTTCCGAGTGGCGCGCCATTCCTGCCGCCGCGTTCAACCTCGTGCTCAGCCCTTGGCTCGGCGTTTCGGTGGCCCGCGATCTCAAGGCCGCCTACGGCCAGAGCACTCTGCACATTCCGGCCCTGCCGGTCGGTGCGCGCGAGACGGCGGCCTTCCTGCGCAAGGTGGGCGACCATGCCGGCATCGACAGGCGCAAGGTGGACGCCTTCATCGCCCGCGAGGAGAAGACCTACTACCACTACCTGCGCGACTTCGCGGCCTTCTATGCCAACTGCACCAGCCAGTACCGGCTGCCGTCGGAAGTGAACATCGTCGCCGACAGCGCCTATGCGCTGGCCGTCGCCAAGTTCCTGGTCGGCGACCTCGGCCTCAACCCCGGCGTCATCGTCATCACCGAGAACCCGCCGGAGACCGAGCGCGAGGCGATCCGTGACGCTTTCCGCGATCTGGCGCCGAGCATCGATGCCGATCCGCTGTTCGAATCCGACGGACACAAGGCCCATGCCGTCCTTCGGGCTCATCCAAGGATCGGCGAACTGCCGATCGTCTTCGGCTCGACCTGGGAGGCGGGACTGGCAGGCGAGATCGGCGCGCCGCTGGTCGAGATCAGCTATCCGGTGACCGACGAGGTGGTGCTGTCGCGCTCCTACATCGGCTATCGCGGCGCGCTGCAACTGATCGAGCGCACCTATACGACGGTGGTCCGCCAGTCGACCGAGGAAAACCCGGAGGTCGCCGCGCTATGACGGCACTCTCCGATCCCGCTCCTTCCTCCGGCGCGGTGCGCGTCGCCATCGGCACCGCGACGGGCGCCAGGGTGAGCGAGCATTTCGGCCATGCCACCCGCTTCGAGATCTGGGAAGTCGGCCCCGCCGGCTCTCGCTATCTCGAATCCCGCAACAACCGCCCCGCCTGCGGCTCGGGCTGCGGCGATCAGGCCGAGGTGGTGATGGATGCCTCGGTGGCTCTGATCGCCGACTGCAAGGCCGTGGTGGTGTCGCGTCTCGGCGAATGCGCCATCAACAGGCTGACCAAGCTCGGCATTCTCGCCTTCGAGACCGACGACACGGTGGACGACACAGTCCGTCAGCTCGCCGCCTTCGGCGGCCTGTTCAGCGCGGAGGCCGCAGCATGAGCGTTTCAGGCATAGCCTCCTCGGCCTGCGCGGCACACGGCATGCGGCAGGCCGCCATGCAGCCGGCTTTCCCCGACCTCGAAGGCAAGCATCCCTGCTTTTCGACCACGGCGGAGGGCCATGCCAAGGCGGCGCGACTGCATCTTCCCGTCTCTCCACTCTGCAACATCGCCTGCGCCTTCTGCCGGCGCGATTTCAACCGCGTCGAACAGCGGCCCGGCGTCGCCGCCCGTCTGCTCAAGTCCCAGGAAGCCGTCGAAGTCGTCGAGCGGGCGCTGCGGCTGATCCCCAATCTCACCGTCGTCGGCATCGCCGGCCCCGGCGATCCGCTCGCCTCCGACCATGCCATCGAGACCTTCGCCGAGATCCATGCCCGCTGGCCCCACCTGACGCTCTGCGTTTCGACCAACGGCCTACAATTGCCGGCGCGCATCGGCGATCTCCACGCGGCCGGCGTGGTCACGCTGACGGTGACGGTCAATGCCGTCGATCCGGAGATTCAGGCCAAGATCACGCCGAAGCTCGCCTGGGAGCGCAAACGGCTCGACGGCATCGAAGCGGCACGGCGGCTGATCGACAGTCAGCTCACGGGCATCGCCCGTGCTGCCGAGCTCGGTTTCACCATCAAGATCAACACGGTGCTGATCCCCACCATCAACGATCATCACATCGGGCAAGTGGCGGAAACGGTGGCGGCGGCCGGCGCGCGGATGATCAACGTCATCCCGCTGATCCCCGAGCATCAGCTCGCCCACTTGAAGGAACCGACCTTCATTGAGCGACACAAGGCGCGCGCCGATGCCGCACGGCATCTCAAGGTGTTCACCCACTGCCAGCGCTGCCGTGCCGATGCCGCAGGCGTGCCCGGACTCTCCGACTACACGGCCGATCTCTACGGCGACGATCTGCAGACCGAACCCACGTTCTCACACGGCTGACCGCCCGCTTTTCAATCCTCAAGGAGTATTTCATGTCCCGCAAACCCAAGCAGATCGCCATCTACGGCAAGGGCGGCATCGGCAAGTCGACCACCACCTCCAACATCTCCGCCGCGCTTGCCGAGGCCGGCTACAAGGTGATGCAGTTCGGCTGCGATCCGAAGGCCGATTCCACGACGACGCTGCGTGGCGGCGAATACATCCCTTCTGTGCTCGACCTCTTGGCCGAGAAGCGCCGGGTCGATGCCCGCGAGGCGGTGTTCAAGGGCTTTGCCGGCATCTACTGCGTCGAGGCGGGCGGTCCGGCGCCGGGTGTCGGCTGCGCCGGCCGCGGCATCATCACCGCCGTCGAGCTCCTGAAGCAGCAGCGGGTGTTCGAGGATCTTGACCTCGACTTCGTCATCTACGACGTGCTGGGCGACGTGGTGTGCGGCGGCTTTGCCGTACCGGTGCGCGAGGGCATTGCCGAACACGTGTTCACCGTGTCCTCTGCCGATTTCATGGCCATCTACGCCGCCAACAACCTGTTCCGCGGCATCGAGAAATTCTCGTCGAGCGGCGGCGCGCTGTTGGGCGGCATCATCGCCAACTCGATCAACACCGACTTCCAGCGCGAGATCATCGAGGACTTTTCGGCCAAGACCTCGACGCCGATCGTCCAGTTCGTGCCGCGCTCGCTGACCGTCACCCAGGCCGAGCTGTCGGGCAAGACGACCATCGAGGCCGCGCCGCACTCCGAGCAGGCCGACGTCTACCGTGCGCTCGCTCGCCACATCGCCGGCCACGAACAGTCGAAGGTGCCGACGCCGCTCAGCCAGTCGGAACTGCGCGACTGGTCGGCGCGCTGGGCCGAGCACATCGTCCAGATGGAACGGGCCGAGCGGGCACGCGCCGTGGCTTGATCTTCAGCGATACCGCGCAAAGCAAGAGGCCGGAGGTCATCCCCCCGGCCTCTTCGCATTCGATGTCGGCCGCTCAGGCGTCGAGGGCGGCCCTGAGGTCGTCGATCAGGTCGCCGCTGTCCTCGATGCCGGCCGACAGGCGAACGAAGCCATCGGAGATGCCGAGCTTGGCGCGCTGTTCGGCAGGGATAGAGGCATGCGTCATGATGGCCGGATGCTCGATCAGGCTTTCGACGCCACCGAGGCTTTCGGCCAGCGTGAACAGCCTGGTGTTCTCAAGGAAGCGCTTGGTGCCCTCAAGATCACGGTCGAGCTCGACGCTGACGATGCCGCCGAAGGCCGACATCTGCGATTTGGCGAGAGCATGTTGCGGATGGCTTTCGAGGCCGGGATAGATCACCCGTCGCACACCCCTCCGTCCCTCGAGATAGCGGGCAATGGCAAGCGCGTTGGACGAGTGGCGCTCGATCCTGAGCGCCAGCGTCTTCAGGCCGCGCAGCGCGAGGAAGCTGTCGAACGGCCCGGAGACCGCGCCAACGGCATTCTGCAGGAAGGTGAGGCGCTCGCGCAGCTCGGCGTTATCGCCCACCACAACCGCGCCGCCGATCATGTCGGAATGACCGTTGAGATATTTTGTCGTCGAGTGGACGACGAGGTCGATGCCGAGCTCCAGGGGGCGCTGGATGGCGGGGCTGGCGAAGGTGTTGTCGGCGACGGTGACGATGCCGCGCTTGCGGCCGATGGCGGCGATCGCCTGGAGATCGACGATCTTCAGCATCGGGTTGGTTGGCGTCTCCACCCAGATCAGCTTCGTCCCTGGCCGGATCGCCGCCTCGATGGCAGCCGGATCGCGGAAGTCGGCAAAGGAGACGTCGAGACCGGCCGAGCGGCGACGCACCTTGTCGATCAGCCGGAAGGTGCCGCCATAGAGATCGTCGGAGGCGACGATATGGGCGCCATGGTCGAGGGTTTCCAGGATGTTGGCGATGGCGGCAAGGCCCGAGGCGAAGGCGAAGCCGGCGGTGCCGCTTTCGAGGTCGGCGATCGCCCGCTCGAAGGCCTGACGCGTCGGGTTGTGGGTGCGGCCGTATTCCCAGCCCTTGTGCACGCCGGGGCTCGATTGGGCGAACGTGGAGGTGGCGTAGATCGGCACCATCACGGCGCCGGTGGTCGGATCATGGCTCTGGCCGCCGTGGATGGTGCGGGTCGAGAAGGCGAGCCGATGATTGATGCGCGGGGGCTGGTAGGTCACGAGTGAAGCCTCAGGTGATTGATGAGATCGACGCGGGTGACCACGCCGAGAAAATCGCTGCCGTCGAGCACCAGGGCGACTTCGCCGCGCTCGAACAGGGGGAGGGCGGCGCTGACGGGATCGATGGACTGCAGCGTGTGCAGATCGGTGATCATGTGGTTGCCGACGGCCTCTCCGAAGCGGGCCTGCCCGGCCACCGCTCCGCGCCCCAAGGCGGCATAGAGGTCGCTCTCGTCGATGATGCCGACGAGCCGCCCGCCCGCAACCACGGGCAACTGCGACACGTCAGCCTGCCGCATCCGCTTGTAGGCGGTCGCCAGCGTGTCGTCGGGAGCGACGGTCACGGTGGAACCATCCTGCTGGCGGCGGATGACCAGATCGGAGAGGTTGCCGCGGACCGGCCGGTCGGCCAGCCCCTGCTCGGCGAGCCAGCTGTCGTCGTAGACCTTGGAGAGGTACTTGGCGCCGGTGTCGCAAACGAGAGTGACCACGCGCTTGGGCGTCGTCTGGGCGCGGCAATACTTGAGCGCCGCCGCCAGCAGCGTGCCGGACGAGGATCCGGCCAGGATGCCCTCCTTGGAGAGCAGTTCGCGGGCGGTGGCGAAGCTTTCGGCGTCGGTGACGGTATAGGCCGACGACACCAGCGACAGGTCGCAGTTGGGCGGCACGAAGTCCTCGCCGATGCCTTCGACGGCCCAGGAGCCGGCTTCGATCAGTTCGCCCGTGTTGACGAGCGGCGCCAGAACGGAGCCGGAGGGGTCGGCGAGCACCATCTCGGTTTTCGGCGATACCCGCTTGAAGTAGCGACCGATGCCCGAAAGTGTGCCGCCGGAGCCGACGCCGACCACGATGGCGTCGACGTCGCCGTCAAGCTGCGCATGGATCTCCGGCGCGGTCGTCGTCTCGTGGGCGGCAGGGTTGGCCGGGTTGGCGAACTGGTTGACGTAGAAGGCGCCAAGTTCGGAGGCGAGACGCTCGGCCATGTCCTGGTAATAGGCGGGGTGGCCCTTGCCGACGTCGGAGCGGGTGATGCGTACGTCGGTGCCGAGCGCGCGCAGGTGGGCGATCTTCTCGCGCGACATCTTGTCGGGCACGATGAGGATCACCTTGTAGCCCTTGGGCAGGCCGACCTGGGCAAGGCCGAGGCCGGTGTTGCCGGCGGTCGCCTCGATGATGGTTCCACCGGGCTTCAGGCGGCCGTCGGCCTCGGCGGCGGAGATCATCGAAAGGGCGACGCGATCCTTGATCGACCCACCGGGATTGGCGCTTTCGAGCTTGACGAACAGGCGGCAGGGGCCGGTATCGAAGCGAGTGAGTTCGACGACCGGCGTGGCGCCGATCAGGTCGAGCGCCGAATGGGCGGGTTTCCGGAGAGCGGACATGGAGTGTCTCCCAAGAGAAAACGGTCGGTTGCTCACCGTATTGGCGAACAGACCGAAAGAAGAAGGTTGCATCTGGCTTCGGTGTCGCACGACATCGCGCTTGCTATTGGTCCGGACGATGCCGGATACAGCCAGGATTTCAGCGAAGGTTAGCCGTTATGTCGACAGGTCATCAGCTTTGTATTTCCATTTTGCTGCGAAATACTGGAACGATATGCCGCGTCAACCGGGTTTGAGCGCATGCGGTTTGTCTTGAACGCTCATGGCACGCTGAGATGCCGCTCCAGCCAGAGGCTGTAGCGAGCGGCGGTAAAGCAGAAGACGAAGTAGACGGCCGCGGCGAACACATAGGCTTCGGCATAAAAGCCGATCCACATCGGATCGGTCGCGGCCGCGCGCGCCGCGTTGAGCAGGTCGAACATGCCGATGATCGCCACCAGCGTCGTATCCTGGAAGATGCCGATCGCCAGGTTGACGATCGGGGCGATCACCTGTTTCAGCGCTTGCGGCAACACCACCAGACGCAGCGTTTGCCAATGCGTGAGACCGAGCGACGCGGCGGCCTCCGACTGTCCGCGCGGTACCGCCTGAAGGCCGGCGCGGATGATTTCGGCGAGATAGGCCGACACGAAGATCGATAGCGCCACCGCGGCGCGCGCGAACTTGTCGATGGCGGCGCCGGCCGGCAGCATCAACGGGAACAGCAGCGTTGCCGTGTAGAGAATGGCGATGAACGGCACGCCGCGCACAGTCTCGATCAGCACGACCGCATAGAGGCGGATGCCGCCGAGCTTCGAGCGGCGGGCAAGCGCCAGCACGATGGCGAGCGGAAAGGCGAGGATGAAGCTGCCGAGCGACAGAAGCAGCGTCACCGGCAGGCCGCCCCACTTTTCGGTCGGTATGGGCGACAGCGGCCCGCCGCCGCCCAGCAGCCAGATGGCGCCGCCAACTCCTGCGACCCAGCCGCCCACCAGCCAGCGGCCCCAGAAGCGCGGTACGGCTGACAGTGCCAGAAGCCCAATCAGAAGCGCACTGGCCGCATAGGCGCGCGAAGCCTCGTCCTGCGGATAAAAGCCCAGGACGATGAACTTCAGCTTTTCGCCGACAAAGGCCCAGCAGGCGCCGCTGGCCGCCTTGCAGGTCTCGGCCGTACCGAGGAAGGTGGCGTCGATCAGCAACCAGCGGACCAGCGGCGGCACCAGCAATGCCGCGACGATCACGACGGCGACCGACAGGGCCAGGTTGCCACGACTGCCGACGGTCGCTTTCAGGAATGGCGACCTGTCGAGGAGGGATGGCGGACGCAGCGCACTCATCGCCGCTCGCTCCTCAGGACATGGCTTCGGTTGTAGGCGTTCATGATCGCGGAGGTCGTAAGGCTGAGCGTCAGGTAGGCGCCGAGCATCAGCGCAATCACCTCCAACGCCTGTCCGGTGACGTTGGCCGTTGTATTGAGAATGCTGACGAGGTCCGGAAAGCCGATGGCAACGGCAAGCGACGAATTCTTGGTGAGGCTCAAGTAGCTCGACGTCATCACGGGAATGATGATGCGGAGCGCCTGCGGCAGGATGACGAGGCGCATCACCGCAAGGGGGCGTAGGCCCAGGGACCGGGCAGCTTCCCATTGGCCGGTGGGAACGGCGAGGATGCCGGCGCGCACCGTTTCGGCGATCGAGGCGGAGGCGTTGACGGCGAGCCCCAGCATCAGTGCCGCGAACTCCGGCGTCATGGAGACGCCACCGCGAATGTTGAAGCCCTTGAGCGTCGGTATGTCGGGCGCGAAGGAAATGCCGAGGCCGGTCGCGATGGCGACGGGCAGCAACAGGGCGACCGCGTAGGCCGAGAGGACAACGCGGCTTGGCGCCGGACCGGCGAACCGGCGGCGACGGCGCAGAACCAGCCGGGTCGCGATCAGCATGGCGGCCATCGCGGCCAGCACGAGCAATCCGCGCCCGCCCGCATCGATCGCCGGCAGGAACAGGCCGCGATTGGTGAGAAGAATGCCCGGAACGGGCGACAGCGCCTGTTTGGGTACGGGCAGGAGATGGATCACCGTGTTCCAGGCGAAGAGCTGCAGCAGCAGGGGCGTGTTGCGCAACAGCTCGACATAGGCCTGCACGAGGCGGGAAACCAGCGGGTTGGGCGACAGGCGGGCGATGCCGACGCCGACGCCGAGTACCGTCGCGACAAGGCATCCGAGCGCCGAGACGGCCATGGTGTTGAGAAGACCGACCAGCGCCGCGCGGGCGTAGCTGTCGCCGGCGGCATAGGCGATGAAGCTCTCGCCGATCTCATAGTTGGCGGTGTGTTCCAGGAACTCGAACCCGGGCGTGAGGCCGAGCCGGGCCATGTTGGCGAGAAGATTTCGGCCGAGCCACAGGAAGAGCAGCAGCGTGCCGAGGTAGAGGGCGATCTGGGCAAGTGGCCAGCCCCCCAGCCACATACGGACGAACGCCGGAATTCCGGGCCGCGTGCGGCCCGGTTCTCCGGTTTCGACCGAGGCGTTGATGACGCCGTCGACCATGGCTCTCGCCTCTCAGCGGAACGGCGGCGAGTAGAGAAGGCCACCCTTGGTCCAGAGCTGGTTATAGCCGCGCTCGAAGCCGACCGGCGTCTTCGGGCCGATGTTGCGGTCGAAGATCTCGCCGTAATTGCCCACCGCCTTGATGATGTTGTAGGCGAACTTCGGATCGAGACCGATGGCTTCGCCGAGCGAGGTGTCGACGCCGAGGAAGCGCTTGATCGCCGGATCCTCGCTCTTCAGGAACTCGTCGACGTTGGCCTGGGTGATGCCGAACTCCTCGGCCTGGATGGTGGCGTAGACCGTCCAGTTGACGATCTCCAGCCAGCGGTCGTCGCCGGCGCGGACGGCGGGAACCAGCGGCTCCTTCGACAGGCGCTCGGGCAGCACTACGTAATCGTCGGGCTTGGCGAGCTGGCTGCGGCGGATGGCAAGGTCCGAGCTGTCCTGCGTCAGGGCATCGACACGACCGGACTCGAGGGCGGCGACGAACTCCTTGGAGTCCTCGATCACCACGGGGGTGTATTTCTTGCCCGTCTTGCGGAAGAAGTCGGCGATGTTCAGTTCGCCGGTGGTGCCGGATTGCACGCCGATGGTGGCGCCGTCGAGATCGGCGGCCTTCTCGACACCCAGCGACTTGTTCACCAGGATGCCCTGGCCGTCATAGAACAGCACCGGCCCGAAGTGGAAGCCAAGCTTGAAGGCGCGGGTGATGGTCTGCGTCACGCCGGACAGCAGGATGTCGAACTCGCCGGCCTGAAGCGCCGGCAGGCGCTGCTGCGGCGAGGACGAGGTGAAGTCGACCTTGTTGGGATCGTTGAACACGGTGACGGCCAGCGCCCGTCCGAAATCGACGAAGAACCCCTGCCATTTGCCGTTGGAGTCGGGAGCGAAGAAACCCGGTGACGTACCGACGCCGACCTTGATCAGTCCGCGCTGCTGAATGGCATCGAGGGTGGGGCCGGCCTTGGCCGTCGTCAGGAAAGCGCCGCTGACGGCGATGGCCACGGCTGCCGCGCGCAGGCTCTGGCTGAGCCCGAAATGAAATGACATGAGATCACCTATCGAAAAAGGACGAGCCCGCCGAAAGGCTTGAGATCGGGAGAGGAGAGAACCTCCCGATCAGGGCGGGCTCTGATGCCGAATTGAGCAGGTCTTGCCGATAGTGCCAAAATATAAACTATCAAATTTATAGCATAATGGCGAATTTCGTTCCACGTTCGCCCGATGGTCGTGAGAAACGCCATTTTCCGCGCTCCGGGGGCGCCGGAGCAATGCTCTGCAATTGACGCCATTCGCATGCCCGGCTATCTCGGCCGGGTACGTCCGGAGGCGATCGATGCTGACCAAGAAGGGCAAATACGGGCTCAAGGCACTGGTCCACCTTGCCCGATCGGAGCCGGGCAAGGCGGTCCAGGTTGCGGAAATCGCCGCGCGCGAGAACATTTCCAAGAAATTCCTCGACGCCATCATGCGGGATTTGAAGAACGCTGGCTTCGTTCGGTCCTGGAAGGGACCGGGCGGCGGGTTCGCGTTGAGCCGTCCGGCATCCGAGATCGTGGTCGGGCCGGTGGTGCGGGCACTGGACGGACCGCTGGCGCCGATTGCCTGCGCCAGCCGTACCGCTTTCCAGCCTTGCGACGACTGCGGCGATCTTTCGACCTGCTCGGTCCGCATCGTCATGACCGAGGTGAGGGACGCCATCGCCGAGGTTCTCGACCGTACGACCCTCGCCGACATGCTGGAGAAGTCCAGCGCCGCAGCACTCGCCAGCTGAAGACGTCATACCGTTTCCGTCGGGTTTCGACCTTTCGGGCGGAACCTGACGGAAGCGGAAGCGCCCGACCGGGCGCCGGCCAGTCAGGCCGAAACCCGCTTGAGCCGGATGAGTCCGGATCAAGCGGAACGCGTATCAGTAGGCCGACCCAGGGCCGGTCGCGGTCCGTTCCGCCTCCGTCAGCAGGTCTGCGTGGTGCCGCCTGGCAACGTCGGGGTGCGACCGAAGGCGACTCTTCAGCGCGTTGCGACCCACTTGCTGGAAGATCGGGTTGAGCGCATCGACCGTCACGCCGCGCCGCTTGTCCTTGATCTCCTCGGGTAGCTCGATCACCGGCACCACGGAATCGACGTGCGCGCCGAGGAAGAAGGCGACCGACAGGCGCTCGCTGCCGGCTGGCGGCGCCACCACGTCATGGACGTCGGCGCGAACATAGCCCTGCGTCGCCAATTCCAGCACTTCGCCCGTGTTGATGATGAAGGTACCCGGCACCGGCGGCGCCTCGATCCACACGCCCTCCTCGGTACGGACGCGCAGGCCCGCGACCTTGTCCTGCAACAGCACGGTGACGAAGCCGCCATCCTTGTGGGCGCCGACGCCTTGCGAGCTCTCGGCGACGTCACGACCCGGGTAGCGGATCAGCTTCAGCAACTGCGTCGGCAGCGGCGTGTAGATGTCGGAGAAGACTTCCTCGTCCTGGCCGAGTGCGACCGAAATGGCTTTCAGAACCTCGAGGCCGACGCGCGTCACTTCCGCCTGATAGCGCAGGATGAGCGGCTTGAAGTCAGGCAGCCCTTCCGGCCACTGGTTGGGGCCCGTCAACCGGTTCCATGGCTTGTCCGGATCTTCCGGCAGCCGTTCCGCCTCGGTGGCGATGTCGATCTGCTCGCGCCAGTCCTTCTCGCCGCGCGTCAGCTCCCAGCCGGGTCGGTTGTAGCCTCGGAAATGCGGCGAGTTGGCCATTTCGACCTTCAGCTTCTCCTCGATGGGCAGGGCGAAGAACCGGCGCGACTGGGCGAGCACGTCGTCGATCAGCGCTTGCGGCACGCCGTGGCCGGTCAGATAGAAGAAGCCATGATCGTAGAGAATGCGCCGGATTTCGTCGATGAAGCGGCCCCGCTCCTCGGCCGGTCCCCGGAAGCGGGAAATGTCGACGAAGGGCAAGGTGACGGAGGTCGGCTGGTAGGTCATGGACAAGCTCCTCGGGAATTGGCGCCACGCCGGCGTCTTTCCTCATTCGAGCATGGCCTTCTTATAGACGACAGATTTAGTATTCTTTAGATCGCCTCCACCTTGCATTTTCAGTTCGCGATCGCGGCCACCGGGAAAATTCGCTTGCGCGACGCGCTGCCGCAGAAGCCGCTTCCGAGGGCCAGCGACCGGCCGCGAGCCACTGCGGTCAGGCGGGCGAGCAGTTTCTGGCCCTCTGGCCAGGTGCCGAGATCGGCGGCCGCGTTGATGTGCCCCACGTGGCCGGCGTCGACATACTCGGCTTCCCACATGCGGGCGAGAATGCGGGCGCGGGCAGCCGGCATCCAAGGATCGTTGCGGCTGCCGACCACGATGGCAGGAAAGCCAAGGGGAGCGGTGGGTATCGGGGCAAAGGAGGCGAGAGCCGGCACCTTGGCAGCCTGCGCGTCGACATCCGCCGGCGCCACCAGCAACGCACCGGCGATGGGAAGCTCCGGGCGACGGTTGGCGAGATGGGCGATCAGGACGGCACCGAGACTATGCCCGACCAGAATGGGATTGGGATGGCGTTCGATGGCGGCGATGGCTGCATCGAGCCAGTCGTCGAGGTCGGGCCTGTCCCAATCGCGCTGGCGGACCAGCACGGTCCTGTCCATCAGGTTCAGCCAGTGCGCCTGCCAATGTTCGGGTCCGGAGCCTTGCCAGCCCGGAAGAATGAGCGTTGTCATCGCATGTCTCCCCTTGCCTGAAAGGGGGCGGACGCCGGATGGCATCGCCCGCATGTCGCAAGAGGGTAGGAGCAGCGGCGCCACTTGTAGTGGTCGTATTTTGCGTTTTCAGCCCGGATGGCGGATCGCTGTTGCAGCGTTCCGCCCTGGTGAGGATCAAGGCTAGACCTCGTCCATCCGGTCCGGAAACGAACGCGTCGGCCGATTGCGGTTCCCGGGGAACAACGTTTCCGACCCAGGGCGACATTTCGAATAATATACTTAGGCTATTAGATCAGTATTCTTATCATCGTTTCCCTGGACCGGCGGCCACGTCGGACAACGGGGGACGGCGACATGGTCAGCTCGATTTTCAGCGCGATCGGCACCTCCATCTTCGAGGCCATGTCGCGCCTTGCGGTGGAAACCAATGCCATCAATCTAGGGCAGGGCTTTCCGGAAGGGCTGGAGCCTGAGGCCGTCATCGAAGCGGCGATCGAAGCGCTGCGCGCCGGGCCGCATCAATATCCGCCCATGTTGGGTCTGCCGGCTCTGCGTCAGGCGGTGGCCGCCAACACCAGACGCTTTCTCGACATCGAGGTCGACTGGGAGCAGGAGGTGCTCGTCACTTCCGGAGCGACAGAAGCGCTGAGCGATGCCTTTTTCGGCCTCATCGAGCCCGGCGACGAGGTGATCCTGCTCGAGCCGGTCTACGACAGCTACGCCACCATCATCCGCCGCGCCGGAGGCGTCCCGGTCCCGGTGCGTCTCGAACCGCCCCGCTGGGAGTTGCCGACCGACCGGATCGAAAGGGCGATCACGCCGCGCACGCGGGCGATCGTCGTCAATACGCCCTGGAACCCGACCGGCCGCATCATCGGCGACGAGGAACTGCGCTTTCTCGCCGATCTGCTCCTGAAGCACGATCTCATCGCGATCTCCGACGAGGTCTACGAGCATCTGGTCTTCGACGGTCGCCATCATCGGACGCTGTTCGCCCTGCCGGAGGTTCGGGACCGGGTGGTGCGCATCGGCTCGGCCGGCAAGACCTTCTCGGTTACCGGCTGGAAGGTCGGCTATGTCACGGCCGATCGCCGCCTGTTGGCGCCGATCTCGCGGGCGCATCAGTTCATCACCTTCACGACGCCGCCGGCCCTGCAGGCGGCGGTGGCCTTCGGCCTCAACCAGCCGGACGCCTATTTCGACGGCTTGCGCGCGACGCTGACCGAACGGCGCGATCTTCTGGTCGGCGGCCTCAGGGCGGCGGGCTTCAAGGTGGCCGACGTCGAAGCGACCTACTTCGCCCTGGCCGAGCTTGGCGACCTCGACCCGGAGGGCGACGATTTCGCCTTCTGCCAGCGCATCACCCGCGAAGCGGGCGTCGCGGCGGTGCCGATCTCTTCCTTCTATGGCAACCGGGATGTCCGATCTCATATTCGCTTCTGCTTTGCCAAGCGCCGCGAGACGATCGAGGAAGCGGTCCGCCGCCTTGCATCCTGGCGCGCTGGCGCCGGCGTTCGGGCTGCCGCCGAATGAACAGCCCCTTCCGCCTGAAGCCCGACGTGTCGGGCGCCGTCGCCGAGCTCACGGCGCGCTTCGGTGCGCGAGCCCGCGATTCCGAGGCGGTCCGCCGCCATCACGGCGGTGACGAAAGTCATCATCCGGTCAGCCTGCCGGATGTCGTCGTCGAGCCGGAGACCACCGAGGAGGTGGTCGAAATCCTTCGCATCGCCAGCCGCCACAAGGTGCCGCTCGTGCCCTTCGGCGCCGGTTCGGGCCTCGAAGGCGCGGCGATCCCGGTCCACGGCGGTATCTGCCTCGACACCATCCGCCTCAATCGCATCCTGGAAGTTCGCGAGGCCGACATGATCGCCCGCGTCGAGGCTGGCGTCCGTCGACAAACCCTCAATGCCTTCCTGCGCGACACCGGCTTGTTCTTTCCGGTCGATCCCGGCGCCGACGCGTCGATCGGCGGCATGGTCGGCACGGGCGCTTCCGGCACCAATGCCGTTCGCTTCGGCGTCATGCGCGAGAACGTCCTCGGCCTGACAGCGGTGCTCGCCGACGGCCGCGTCATCCGCACGGGTTCGCTGGCCCGCAAGTCGTCGGCCGGTTACGACCTGACACGCCTTCTCGTCGGCTCGGAAGGGACGCTCGGCATCGTCACCGAAGTGACGCTGCGCCTGCACCCGGTGCCGGACTCGGTGTCGGCCGTTGCCGGCTTCGCCACGCTGGACGGCGCCGTTCGGACGGTGGTCGACATCAAGCGGATGGGCTTGCAGATCGGCCGCGTCGAACTGCTCGACGCGCGCCTCGTCGGCGTCATCGGCCGCCATTCCACCATCCGCCTGCCGGAAAGACCGACGCTCTATTTCGAGTTCCATGGCAGCGTCGAGGAGATCGACGCCGTTGCCGGCGCGGTGGCCGAGATCGTCGCCGAACATGATGGCGGCGCCATCGCCTGGATGAAGACGCTCGATGAGGCCCGCGCCCTTTGGGAAACCCGTCGTCTCGGGCTCGGCTGGGCCGGCAGCGAACGACCGGGTTCGACCTCCTGGCCGTCCGACGTCTGCGTGCCGGTGTCGCGCCTCGCCGAGGTCATTCTCGAAACCGAGGCGGACATCGCCACGTCCAGCGTGCCCGCCTACATCGTCGGCCACGTCGGTGATGGCAACTTCCATTGCGTGTTCAAGCTCAAGCCGGACGATTCCGCCGAGGTGGCCGAGGTTTCTCGCCTCAACGCCCGCATCGTCGAGCGCGCCATTGCCGCCGGCGGCACGTCGACCGGCGAGCATGGCGTCGGCCTTGGCAAGCGCGCTTATCTCGAAGCCGAACACGGCCGCGACGCTGTCGCCGTGATGGCGCTGCTGAAGAAAGCCCTCGATCCCGACAACATCCTCAACCCCGGCAAGGTGCTGCCGGACGACATCGCGGCGGCCGCCGGCTTGCCGACGTTTTTCCCATGACCTCCCGCCACGATCTTTCGGAGACACCACGATCATGACCGCCAGAAAACTGCTCGCCGCCTCTGCCATCGGCCTCCTATTGGCTCTCGCGAACGGAGCCTCGGCCGAAACCATCAAGCTCGGCGTCACCGCCGGTCCGCATGCGGAGATCGCCGAGGCGTTGAAGCCGGTGGCCGCTGCCAAGGGACTCGACGTTCAGATCGTCGAGTTCTCCGACGGCGCGCTCATCGACCCGGCCACCGAGGATGGCGACCTTGATGCCAACGCCTTCCAGCACACGCCTTATCTCGACCAGCAGAACGCCGACCGCGGCCTGCATCTCGTCTCTGTTGCCAAGACCGTGCTGCTGCCGATGGCGGCCTATTCGCACAAGGTGAAGTCGGCTGCCGATCTGCCGGACGGCGCCGAGATCACCATTCCCAACGATCCCTCCAACGGCGGGCGTGCCCTGAAGCTTCTGGAGCAGGGCGGCATCATCAAGCTGACGCCGGGCGTCACCTTCAAGGCGACCGAGCTCGACATCGTCGACAATCCCAAGCATGTGAAGATCCTTCCCCTTGAGACGGCGCAGTTGCCGCGCTCGCTGGAGGACGTCGATTTCTCGGTCATCACCTCGCATTTCGCCATCAGCGCCGGCCTGCTGCCGAGCCGCGACGCGCTGCTGATCGAAAGCCAGCAGTCCGATTACTTCTGCCTGATCGCCGTCAAGCCGGAGAACGCTGACAAGCCCTGGGTCAAGACGCTGGTCGAAGCCTACCGCTCGCCCGAGGTGAAGGACTTCATCGCCAAGAAGTTCGAGGGCAACATCATCGTCAGCTGGTAAGGAGCACGCCGATGAACGCCTTGCCTCCGTCCGCCGACTTCGCGCCGTTCGACGTAGTGACGAAAGCGCCGGCCATCTGCCTCGAAAGGCTCGGCAAGACCTTCGACCCTGCCGTCGGTCCCGTGCTGGAGGACGTCTCGCTGACCATCGGGCAGGGCGACATCTACGGCATCATCGGCCGCTCCGGCGCCGGCAAGTCGACGTTGGTGCGCTGCATCAACAATCTGGAGCGCCCGACCAGCGGTCGGGTGCTCGTCGCCGAGCGGGATATCACCGCGCTGTCCGGCGCCGATCTCCGCTCGGCGCGGCGCGATATCGGCATGATCTTCCAGCATTTCAATCTGCTGTCGTCGCGCACGGTGGCGGGCAACGTCGCGCTGCCGCTGGAGGTGATAGGCCTGTCGCGCGCCGAGATCGACAGGCGCATTCCCTCGCTGCTCGACCTGGTCGGCCTTGCCGACAAGGCGAAAAGCTATCCGTCGGAACTCTCTGGCGGCCAGAAGCAGCGCGTCGGTATCGCCCGGGCACTTGCCACCGATCCTTCGGTGCTTCTCTGCGACGAGGCGACGTCGGCGCTCGATCCCGAGACTACCGAGCAGATCCTTTCGCTGCTGAAAGACATCAACCGACGCCTCGGCCTGACCATCGTCCTGATCACCCACGAAATGCAGGTGGTTCGCGACATCGCCAGCCACGTCGCCGTTCTCGAACGCGGACGATTGGTGGAGGAGGGGGCGACCTTCGACGTCCTGGCCTTTCCGAAGTCGCAGGTGGCCCGGTCGTTCCTGTCCGGCCTCGTCGCCCACGAGCTGCCGCCACCCGTCGAGCGCCGGCTGCGAAGCGAAGCGGGACCGGACACCGATCCGGTGCTGCGCATCGTGTTCTCGGGCGACAATGCCCACCAGCCGATCATCGCCGACCTCGTCCACCGCTTCCCGGTCGAGCCGAACATCCTGTTCGGCCGCATCGACTATGTCGGCGACCGGCCGCTCGGTGTCCTGACGCTGGCACTTGCCAATGGCGAGGCGCATCTGCCGGCCATCGTCGCCCATCTCGTCTCTCTCGGTCTCTTTGCGGAGGTCCTCGGCCATGTTGTTCGGTTTGCTTAGTCCGGCACTTGCCAATCTGCTCCTGGAATCGCTGACGCAGACGGCCGTGATGGTGTCGGTATCGGCGGTTCTGGCGTTGGTGCTGGGCCTGCCGCTCGGCGTGCTGCTAGTGGTGACGACACCGGGCCACATCTTCACCCGGCCGCTCCTCAACAAGGTGGTCGGCACCTTCGTCAACCTGATCCGGTCGACGCCTTTCATCATCATGATGGTGGCGATCATCCCGCTGACGCGGCTTCTGGTTGGCACGTCGGTCGGCACCTCGGCGGCCATCGTGCCGCTCACAGTGGCCATCACGCCGCTCTTCGCCCGCCTGGCCGAAACGGCAATGCGCGAGGTCGATCGCGGCCTGATCGAGGCGGCGGAAGCGATCGGCGCCACGCCGTTCCAGATCATCGTCAAGGTGATCATTCCCGAGGCGCTGCCGGGCATCGTCGCTGGCGTCACGGTGACGCTGGTCAGCCTCGTCGGCTATTCCACCATGGCCGGCACGGTGGGCGGCGGCGGCCTCGGTGATCTCGGCATCCGCTACGGCTACCAGCGTTTCATGCCGGAAGTGATGCTGATCGTCGTCGTCATCCTGGTGGTTCTGGTTCAACTGATCCAGTTCGCCGGCGATCGTGCCGCCTTCGCGGTCAACCATCGTCTGGCGCGACGGCGTCGGGTCTCGTGACTCTGAAAGCACTGGTCCAGACGGACGGATGCCCCCGGGGTGGTCATGCCTGCCCGGGGGCGTTCATGCAGGTCAGAGCCCGGCCAGCGCCTGATCGATGTCGGCGATGATGTCGGCCGGGTTCTCGATGCCGATCGAGAGGCGGACGAAGGACGGCGTCACGCCGGCGGCCAGCTTCTCCTCCGGCGACAGCTGACCGTGGGTGGTCGAATAGGGATGGATGGCCAGCGTGCGGGCGTCGCCGATGTTGGCGAGGTGGTAGATGAGCTTCAGCCGGTCGATGAAGGCAAGCGCCGCATCCTCGCCGCCCATGGGCTCGAAGCCGACCAGTGCGCCATAGCCGCCCTTGAGATAGGTGTCGGCACGTCGGCGATCCTCGCCGGCCTGAAGGCTCGGATAGACGGTGCGCTCGACCTTCGGGTGCTTCGACAGGAACTCGGCCACCTTGGCGGCATTGCTGAAATGGCGTTCGAGGCGTAGCGGCAGCGTTTCGAGGCCCTGGATCAGCTGGAAGGCGTTCTGCGGCGACAGCGCGGGGCCGAGGTCGCGGACGATGGCGGCGCGGGCGCGGACGATGAAGGCGATCGGCCCGCCGAGCGCATTGGCGAGATCGACGTAGGAGCGGTTGTCGTAGGCCGGGTCGGGGCTGTTGATCAGCGGCTGGCGCTCGGGGAAATCGGCCCAGGGGAAGCCGCCGTCGACGATGGCGCCGCCGATGGTCGTGCCGTGACCGCCGATGTACTTGGTCGCCGAATAGACGACGATGGCCGCGCCGTGATCGAGCGGCCGGGCGGCCAGCGGCGAGGCGGTGTTGTCGATGATGAGCGGGACGCCGAGCGGCCTGCCGATGTCGGCCACCTCGCGGATCGGGAACACGGTCAGCCGGGGATTGGGCAGTGTCTCGCCGAAGTAGAGGCGCGTGCGATCATCGGTCGCCCGGCGGAAGTTCTCGGGGTCGTCGCTGTCGACGAAGCGCGCCTCGACGCCGAACTGCTTCAGACGCTCGCGGAAGAAGTTGACCGTGCCGCCGTAGAGCCCGCGCGAGGCAACGATGTTGTCTCCGGCCTTGACCAGCGACAGCACCGCGACGGCGGTGGCCGCCTGCCCGGAGGCGACGCCCAGCGCCGCGACGCCGCCGTCGAGCTCGGCAAGGCGTTGCTCGAAGGCATCGACGGTCGGATTGGCGACGCGCGAGTAGGTGTAGGCGATCTCCTCGAAAGCGGAGATTCGCTTGGCCTTGGCCGTGCTTTCGAAGGCGATGGACGTCGTCTGGTAGATCGGCACGGCGACGGCCGATGTCGCCGGGTCGGTGCGGAAGGTTCCGCCATGCAGCACCAGCGTATCGCTGGCGAGCGGTGGCTTGATCTGTGTCGGGGCATTCATGCTTGCGTCTCCTTTGACGGTGAGCGCCGGCCGATGAGGACGAGACCGGCGGCGAGGAGGGCGACCGACAGCCAGAAGGCGGCCGGCGAATAGCGGGTGATGTCGAGAAGGTGCGTTTGCGCGCACAGCGCCTCGGCCAGCGAGCAAATGTCGGTCTTTCGGGCGAGGCAGGGCAGGGCGTTGGCGATCGGCAGGCTGCCGGCATCGATCTGGCGGCTGTAGACGATCCACCACCAGGCGGTCGTCACAAGGCCGGCGATCACGCCGGTGCCGGTGAGCACGGCGGGGAGGCGGCTAGACATTCTGCACTCCGAGTTCATGCAGGATTTCGCGGCGCAGACGCACGAAGTCCGGGTCGTCGCGATGGCGCGGGTAGTCCGTCGCGATGTTGAACTCGGCGAGGATGCGGGCCGGCCGGTCGGACAGCACGACCACGCGGTTGGCGAGCAGCAACGCCTCTTCGACGTCGTGCGTGACCAGGAGCGCCGTGAAGCCGGTCGTCTGCCAGAGCTTCAGGAGTTCGTTCTGCAGGGATAGGCGTGTCAGCGAGTCGAGTTTGCCGAAGGGCTCGTCGAGCAGCAGCAGGCCGGGGTCGTTGACCAGCGCCCGGGCCAGCGCCACGCGCTGGGCCATGCCGCCGGAGAGCTGGCGCGGGTAGGCGTCTGCGAATTCTTCGAGGCGGACAAGAGACAGCGCCTCGTCGATGCGATGGGCCTTCTGCGGCAACAGCCGGCGCGCTTCGAGGCCGGTGGCGATGTTCTTGCGAACGGTGCGCCATGGAAACAGCGTCGGGTCCTGAAAAACCAGGAGGCGTGACGGATCGGGCGCGCCGATCTGGTTTCCATCCTCCAGGAGCGTGCCGCGCCGAGGCGCTTCGAGGCCGGCGGCGAGGCGCAGCAATGTCGACTTGCCGCAGCCGGACGGGCCGAGCAGGGCGACGAACTCGCCCGGCGCTACCGACAGGCTGATGTCGTCGAGCACGTCGAAGCGGGTGCCGGCGATGTCGTAATGGTGGGAGACGGAGCGGATGTCGAGCGACAGGGCGCGCGTTACGCCATCGGTTGCAGCGAGGGCGGACATCAGATCAGCCCCCTTTCCTGCCAGACGAGCAGCCGGTTGCGCGCCACGAACAGCAGCTTGACGATGCCCGAGCAGAGGACCGCCATGATGACGATGGTGGCGTAGACGTTGGCATAGGCCGAGTAGGCGCTCTGGAAGGCGATGTACCAGCCGAGGCCGTATTTGGCGCCCAGCATCTCGGCGACGACCAGCACGGCGAAGGAGTAGTAGAGGCCCATGAACAGGCCGACGAAGACGTGGTTGAGGGAGGCGGGAACGGCGACCTTCAGCACCAGAAAGCGCTCGCCGGCGCCGAGCGTTCGCGCCACGTCGTAGTAAGCGCGGTTGACTTGCGAGACGCCCGCCGCCGTCTGGATGGCGACGGGGATGCCGCAGGACAGCGCCACGAGAAAGATCGAGGCGTGAAACGTGGTGGGAAAGAAGAAGAAGGTGGCCGGGATCCAGGCCGTCGCCGGCACCGGGCCGATCAGCTTCAGAACCGGCATGCCCCAGTAGTTGAAGCGGGCCGACCAGCCGAGCGCCACGCCGATGACGAAGCCGAGGCTGATGCCGGAAAAGAAGCCGAGGCCCCAGAGGCGCAGCGAATAGCCGATGCAGACGAGAAGGCGCGACCAGTCGGCGACATAGACCTGCAACAGGCCATGCGGCGGCGAGAAGAAGGGCTTCGGCAGCCAGCCGGTCTTGGCGGTGGCGTACTCCCAGAGAAGAAACCAGACGCCGAGAGCGATAAGCCAAGGTCCCCAGAAGGCGATGCGGTCGCCGGTGCTGCCGAGGCGGTGAAGGGTCAATGCCAGCGCCAGCAGCAGCACGCCGCCGATGGCGATGATCGCCGCGAACAGCCCGGCACTGCCCCAGGGTATGACGTCGGGCAACCCCCAGGTGACTGCAGCGGTGAGCAGCCAGAATACGGACGCCACCAAGCCCTGGTACCAGATGGGAAAGGACGTCGCCGAAGCCGCTGTCACGCGGCCATCGGCGGTTTGAGCCAGATCGCTCACGGCATGTCTCCTGGAAAGATGAAGGGGCGGCCGGGCCGCTGCCGTCATGCGAGAATGTTGATCGTCACTCGCTCGGCCAGATCCTTCGGGTCGGTGGCCGGATCGAGCACGTTGACGAACTTCAGATCCTCGGCGCCGCGCCGAACCTGATCGATGAGTTCCGGGCCGACCGGATGGTTGTGCGTCACCAGATGGCCGATGATCTCGGTGAGGCTCTGGAGATCGAGCCCGGCCGGCTTGAGATTTTCGAGATACCAGGCGGCCACTTCGTCCGGATGGGAGGCGGTGTACTCGTGCAGCTCGATGTTGCCTTCGGCGAGCCGACGGATGGCGTCCTTGTTCTCGCTGAGGAACGGTCCGTTGGCGCCGAGCACGCAGCAGACGCGGCCGTCGAAATAGCCGGTCTGGCTGTCGGCGATCAGGTTGAAGCCGTGCTGTTTCTGGATCGAATAGGCCCAGGGGTCGAGATGGGCGACGGCATCGGCCTCGCCCTTCACCACTGCCTCTCCAACCAGTTCGAACGGCACGACCTTCCAGGTGATGTCGTTCTGGACGTCGACGCCCGCCTTGGCGAGCGCCACCTGGAACTGCAGGTGCGGCGAGGTACCGAGACCGGCGACCGAGATGGTCTTGCCCTTGACGTCGGCGAGCGTCTTGATACCCGACGCCTCCGGTGCCAGGAGACGCAGGCAGCCGCCGTGCGAGCCGACGAACAGCTTGACGTCGAAGCCCTGTTCGAGCGGCTTCAGCCAATCGCCGACCAGACCTGCGCCGGCGTCGGCCTTGCCGGTGGCAAGCGCCTGGATCAGCGTCTGGCCGCTGGCGCCCTGATAGAACAGTTCGACGTCGACGTTGTGCTTGGCATAGATGCCCTTGGCGACGCCGAAGCCGAGCGGAGAGTGGCAGGCCGCCACTTCCGTCCAGGCGAGGCGGATCTTGGTCGGTGGCGCGGCGATGGCCGGCGTGAACAGACGGCTGCCGGCGGTTGCGCCGAGAGCGACGGCGCCGGCGCCGAGCGCCGTCCGTTTCAGGATGTCACGCCGCGACAGTCGGGCCTCGGGTGAGATCTTTATGTCTGAAGAATTCGCCATGCCCCATGCTCCGGTTTGCGGCCGCATCACGCTTCGGCCCATCAACCAGAAGGATAATCCCGGGTCGGCGATTGTCCATATAGTCTATAAAAATACTATTCTAATTGCGTCGTCCCGATCGAGAGGCTGTGCTGCGAAACCCGCCGATTGAAAAAACGGATCGCGTTTTGCCGAAACCGCGCTTCCCTCGTCGAAACCCGTCCCAAGTCCCGGAGACGCTGATGGTCTGGTCTGGCGACGGTATCGGGTCGTCACGTTTTCCTGACCGATATGGCGTTCGCCGGGCATTTCGCGCCGTCCCGTCATTCAGCGATCCCGATCCTCCGATCGACTCGTGCATCCGCTCCGCAAAGCTGCGTAGAAGCCCTTGTTTCGGAAGAGGGGGGCGGCTATTGGAGGAGCCGGCAGAGAATTCCAGGGGACTGCGATCCATGGTCGATTTTCCGGCGTTGCGCACCAAGATGGTCGACGGTCAGGTCAGGCCGAACGACGTCACCGATCTCCGTATCATCGATGCGATGGGCGAGGTGGCGCGCGAGAACTTCGCGCCCGACGACCAGAAGCCGCTTGCCTACCTCGATCGGGACCTGCCTCTGGGTGCGGGGCGCGCTCCGCGCGTGCTGATCCAGCCGATGGTGCTGGCGCGCATGCTCCAGTACGCGGCTATCAAGCCGACCGACAAGGTGCTGGAGGTCGGCAGCGCGTCGGGCTACGGCGCTGCGGTGATGGCCCGACTCGCGGGATCCGTCGTGGCGCTGGAGCAGGATGGGGATCTGGCGACCATCGCCCGCCGGCAGCTCTCGGGTCTTGCCAATGTGGCGGTTGTCGAGGCGTCGCTGACCAAGGGCGTGCGGGATGCGGCGCCCTTCGACGTCATCATCTTCAATGGTGCCGTGGTCACTTTCCCCGATGCCATTGCCGATCAACTGGCCAAGGGTGGCCGGATGCTCCTCGTCGAGGAGGGGGGCAGCGCCCCCTGGGCCAAGCTCTATACCAGGGATGATGCCGGCATTTCCGGCCGTGCGTTGTTCAATGCTTCGATCCCGGTGCTGCCGGGCTTTGAGGCGGTCGAGACGTTCGCCTTCTAGTTCCGCCTTGTAACGGTACGTTTCACACGACTGTACCTCTCCGCCGGCCAGCGTAAAGCGGGCCGGCTGGTCTTGTGGCGCCGATGTGATTTCTGTGCATCGATTTGACTGAATTTGCCGCCTCGTTGCCGGCCGCGCTTCCGTTCGTACGCTCATCGGTTATATTCCGTCGCCGACGATTAACGTTTTGTTAGCGAATGTGGCGGTTGGGCGGCTTCCTCGCGCAGGCGTGAGAAGACCTGGCATCGATCGCAGGCTATATCGCTTCGGTCGGCGATAAAGGTGAGGTGTGTCGTGGCGTTCCGTCCCTCTTTGTACATGTCGGCCGCCGTCGGCCTCTTTCTCGCCCTGTCCGGCGCCGTGTCGGCGGAAACGTTGCAAGAGGCCATGTCCGCGGCCTACGCCAACAATCCCTCTCTCAACGCCGCGCGCGCCGGGATGCGTGCCATGGATGAGAACGTGCCGCAGGCGCTTTCCGGCTACCGGCCGACGATCAACGGCCAGATCTCGACCGGGCTGACCGCCACCGATACGCGGTTTCGCATCAAGGGCAGCTCGAACTGGGCCAGCACCTACACCGACACCGGAGCCATTCAGGGCCAGATTCAGATCGTCCAGCCCCTCTACATGGGCGGGCGCATCGACAATGGCGTCAAGCGGGCGGAATCGGCGGTGAAAGCATCGCGCGAGCAACTCAGGACCGCCGAGCAGTCGACCCTGCTCGAGACCGCCGCCGCCTACATGAACGTCATTCTGTCCGGACAGGTGCTCGAGCTGCGTCAGTCCAACGTCGCCTTCCTTCAGGAGCAGGTGCGGGCCGCCAACGACCGATTCTCAGTGGGCGAGGGGACGCGGACCGACGTGTCGCAGGCCCAGGCGGCACTGGCCGCGGCGACCTCCTCCGTCAGCGCGGCGCAGGCCGATCTTCTCACCGCTCGGGCCAGCTACATCCAGGTGGTCGGCCATGAGCCCAAGGGGCTGCGCTCGCCCGGACCGATCACCAAGCTGCTGCCGGCCAAGCTGGCGGTTGCCGTCGATGCGTCGCGCACCGAGCATCCGTCGATCCGTCAGGCGATCTACAATGCCGATACCGCGTCCTACAACGTCGAGATTCAGGAGGGCGCGCTGCTGCCGAGCTTCGTCCTGCAGGGAACGGTAAGCAGCGCCTTTGCCGGGAGTTCCGTACCCGGCGGGAGCAGCACGCCGGAGCGGGCGCGCACGCTTGAAGGATCGGTCGCCGCCGTCCTGTCTATCCCCATCTATCAGGGTGGTGGCGAGTATGCGACCGTCCGCCAAGCCAAGGAAGAGCTTGGTCAGGCCAAGCTGCAGGTCGATGCCGCCCGCATGTCGGTCGATGCGTCCCTTGCCCAGGCGTGGAGCGCGCTTGAGTCGGCGAAGGCGCAGATCGTTGCGGCCGAGGCGTCGGTAACGGCAAGCCGGCTAGCGCTTGAAGGCGTGGTCGAGGAGCAGAAAGTCGGCCAGCGGACGACCCTCGATGTCCTGAACGCTCAGAGCACGCTGATCGACGCCCGTCTGTCGGAAGTCGGCGCCGAGACCCAACTCGTGGTGGCGAGCTATCGCGTCCTAGCTGCCATGGGGCGCCTGGATCGGGAACGACTCGGCCTCAAGGTCACGGCCTATAAGCCGGAGCGCCATTACGAGCAGGTCCGAGACAAGTGGATCGGCCTGCGTACGCCGGACGGCCGCTGACCCTTGAATGGCCGGGCGCCGGGGATAACCGCCCCATTTCCGGCGCAAACCGTGTTCAGCTGCGTTAACTAATCTATACTTCGGAGGTCGAATCAGGCTTGCTGCCGGTATTCATCCGGTTGACCGCCGCGTTGTTTGGCGTTTCGACGCCGCCGTCGGGAACGGAGGCAGGTCGATTGTCAGAAGTGCCGGGCGGAAAAAGGCATTGATCGATCGTGTAACATGTGGTGGGGCGACCCACTCGGAGTAGACCAATGGCCAAGGCAGCTGCGTCCGCCGAACCTTCAATGGAAGAGATCCTGGCTTCCATCAGGCGGATCATTGCCGACGAGCCCGATGGCAAGGAGGCTGCGGCACCCAAGCCGGCCCCGGCCAAGGCGGTCGCTCCGAAACCGGAGGTCGAAACTATGGCCAAGCCGGCGGTCGAGGACGAGCACATTTCCGAGGAGGATCTCGACAAGCTGTTTGCCCAGTCGGGTGACGACGAGGACGAACCGGAAATGGATGTCGACGACGCCGACGACGGGGACGAGCCTGAAGTGCTCGATCTCGCCGATGTCGCCATGGTCGACGAGACGGAGCCGCTGGATCTGGTGGAAGGGCTGAAGGACGACGAAGCCGAGGTCGCCTTCGCCGAGCCTGAGCCGGAACCCCCGCGCCGGCCCGAGCCTCCGAAGGCCGAGGCGCCGCGCGCCAATGCGTTTCTGGATCAGGAAGCCGAAGAGCGGCTTGTTTCCGCGGCCGCCGGTGCTTCCGTGCAATCCGCCTTCGGTCAGCTGAGCCACACGGTGCTTGCAGCCAACGCACGCACGCTCGACGATCTGGTCAAGGACATGCTGCGGCCGATGCTGCGGGCCTGGCTCGATGAAAACCTCCCGGTGATCGTCGAGCGGCTGGTGCGGGCCGAGATCGAGCGCGTCTCGCGGGGGCGCTGAGGCCGTGAGGGCCATCCTTCTTCAGGGGCTCGCCGCATTTTTCGAGATTGCCGGTTGTTTTGCCTTCTGGGCATGGTTGCGTTTGGGCAGGTCCGTGCTGTGGACGCTGCCCGGCGTCGTGTCGCTGATCCTGTTCGCGCTCGTGCTGACGCGCATCGACAGCGCAGCGGCCGGCCGGGCCTATGCCGCCTATGGCGGCGTCTACATCGCTGCCTCGTTGATTTGGCTATGGACGGTGGAGCGGCAGGCGCCCGACCGCTGGGACCTCATGGGCGCAGCGGTTTGTCTGGTTGGCGCGGCGATCATTCTGCTCGGGCCACGGGCGGCGGCCGGTTGAGAGGTCCTTGTTCAGGCTGTCAGGCTATCAGGCTGTCAGGCCGCGACGCCGGCCGAATAGGTCATCGCGGCACTGTTGGCGATGCTGGCGTAGAGGTTGCTCACGGCCTGAGACAAGCCGCCCTTGCTGCCGCTGCCGAAGTTGTAGGGCATGTTCGCCTGTGACGTATCCGACGCGGATTGGCCTTGGCCGCCGGTCGTCGTCACGCTGGTCGAGCCATCCGAGTAGCTGACCGTGATGGTGCTGCTGCCGTCCGGATTGTCGAGATAGGTCGTGCTGACGACTTCCTTGCTTTCGCTCGCGCCGGAGGCGCTGCCGGACGACGAGGCATCGCCTGACGCCGAGGTGCCGGCATTGGTCGAAGTGGTCGCATCGGTCGATGCCGCAGCCTCAGCGCTGGAGGAGCTCTCTTCCGACGGTGGCGGAGGCGGCGGTGGCGGCGCCATCGCAGCACTCGACTCTCCCGAAGTCGCGGACGCAACGTCGGTCGCGGACGCCGTTGCCGACGTGTCCGAAGGAGGCGGCGGAGGCGGTGGCATCATCGATCCATCGCTCTCGCCCATCTGCTCCTGGAGCGATAGCAGCGCCGACTGCAAGTCGTCGCCGAGCGAGGAAAAGGAGCTGGTCGACGAGACAGTTCCGGTCGTCGAGCTGTTGTCCTGACTGCCGGACGATGCTGGTGGCGCAAAAGCGGTTGGTGCCGAGCTTGTCTTGCTGCTGGACGATCCGAGAAGGGCGGCAAGGCTGCTGGCGTTGCTGGTCAAGGCGGAAAGGGACGACATCTGCTGCCTCCGGGAAAAACTCCCTCTGCAGCTTTAGACGGGCCTCACACCGAAACCAGGCGCCGAAATCTCAGAAAAATACGGTTAATGATTTCCTGCTCACGGCGGGTTCTTCTCGATGTCCTTCAAGAGCCAGTCCCTGAACGCCCTGATCTTCGGCTGGCTGCGCCGGTTTTCCGGGTAGACCAGCCAATAGGCGGAACCATCGCTGCAGATGAGATCGAACGGCATGATCAAACGGCCACTGGCCAGTTCCTCGCGATAGAAGTTCGGCGTCAGGATGGCGACGCCGTGACCGGCAATGGCCGAGCTCGCTTCCAGCGCCTGCGATCCGAACAGGTTTCGCGGCCGTCCCTCAAGGTCGGCGTCGGGTACGCCGGCGGCTTCGAACCAGCGCCGCCACCAGGGGTCGCTGGGATCGATGAGCTTGCACTTCAGAAGGTCTCGTGGGCTGTCGAGTGGCTTGACCCATTCAAGCAGGGATGGGCTGAGCATCGGCGCAAAGTCGAGGTTCATGATGTGGTGAGCGACGAGGCCCGGCCATTCGCCCTTGCCGCCTATGCCGGCGCGAATGGCCACGTCACCCGGATCGCGGTTGAAATCCATCACGGTGGTGTCGGTGATGAGCCGCACCGCGATATGCGGGTCGCCGAGCTGGAAATTGCCGATACGCCGGGCGAGCCAGTGGGCGGCGAACGTCGGCGTGGTGTTGATGACGAGCAACTCATCGGCCGCCGTTCGGGCCGCCGACATCGCTTCGCCAAGAAGCGTGAAGGCTTCGCTCACCTTGGGCTTCAAACGCTCCCCGGCTTCGGTCAACTCGATGCGACGCGACAGTCGGCGAAATAGCAGTTCGCCCAGCACGCCTTCCAGGAGCTTCACCTGATAGCTCACCGCCGTTTGCGTCATGCCGAGCTCCTCGCCAGCGCGCGTGAAGCTCATCAGGCGCGACACGGCCTCGAACACCCGTAGCGCATTGAGCGGGATCTGTCGGCTCAGCTTCATGGATAAGTTCTCTTTATGGGTCGAGACAAACGTTCGATTGGAAACATTCGGCTTTTGGGCAGAGATTGCTTCTACCGCATCAATGGATCAAGGGATATGACAATGACTTGCCTGGATCCGCCCATGATCCGGCGCGGCAGCTGGCGCGCCTCCATTCTCTCGATCTTGCCCCTCCTGGCCGGCTTGGGTTTCTCTCTTCGTCGGTGGCGGACGGGGAAGATCGAGGATCTCAACGAGCATATGCTGCGGGACATCGGCTTTACCGGCGGTCGTGCCACGGAGGCCGGCATGCGGGAAAGGGCGGAGCGTCGGTGCGAGTTCGATCGGTTTTGACGGCTGAAAGGCCGCTTCTTGTTGATTTTCGGGGGCGTAGCAGCTAACCGTCGCTCACCCGAAGACGACAGGAAAAAGACGTCGGATCATGCTGGAAAAGACATTCGAAGCGGCGGACGTCGAGCCGCGCATCGCCAAGGCTTGGGACAATGCGAAGGCGTTTGCCGCAGGCGCCGGCAAGCAGCCGGGCAAGGACACGTTCACCATCGTCATTCCGCCGCCGAACGTCACCGGCTCGCTGCACATGGGCCACGCGCTCAACAACACGCTGCAGGACATTCTGGTGCGCCTGCAGCGCATGCGCGGCCTCGACGTGCTCTGGCAGCCCGGACTCGATCATGCCGGAATCGCTACGCAGATGGTGGTGGAGCGCCAGTTGGCCGAAAGGCAGCTGCATCGCCGTCAGATCGGCCGCGAGGAGTTCGTCAAGCGCGTCTGGGAGTGGAAGGCCGAGTCGGGCGGTACCATCGTCGGCCAGTTGAAGCGCCTCGGCGCCTCCTGCGACTGGTCGCGCGAACGCTTCACCATGGACGCCGGCCTGTCCAAGGCGGTGCTGAAGGTCTTCGTCCAGCTCTACCGCGAAGGGCTGATCTACAAGGACAAGCGTCTCGTCAACTGGGACCCGAAGCTGCTCACCGCCATCTCCGACCTTGAGGTCGTGCAGACGGAGCTGAAGGGCAATCTCTGGCACTTCCGCTACCCTCTGGCTGATGGCGTCACCTACCAGCATCCCATCGCCTTCGACGAAGCCGGCAAGCCGACCGAATTCGAGACGCGCGACTACATCGTCGTCGCCACCACCCGTCCCGAGACCATGCTGGGCGATACGGCCGTCGCCGTCCATCCTACCGACGAGCGCTACAAGGCGATCGTCGGCAAGAAGGTGCTGCTGCCGCTGGTCGGCCGCCTGATTCCGATCGTCGCCGACGAGTATTCCGACCCGACCAAGGGCACCGGCGCGGTGAAGATCACTCCGGCGCACGACTTCAACGACTTCGAGGTGGGCAAGCGCCATGGCTTGACGCCGATCAGCGTCCTCGACGTCGAGGCGGCGGTGGTCCTCAAGGACAACGCCGAGTTCCTTGAGGGGGTGACGCCGTCGGACGAGCTCGCCCAGACCATCGAGAGCTTGCACGGCAGAGATCGCTTCGAGGCGCGCAAGCTGGTGGTCGCTGCCTTCGAGGCGGCCGGCCTTCTGGACAAGATCGAGCCGCACGTCCATCAGGTGCCGCATGGCGACCGCGGCGGCGTGCCGATCGAGCCCTTCCTGACCGACCAGTGGTACGTCAACGCCAAGGTTCTGGCCGAACCGGCGCTCGCCTCCGTCAAGGAAGGCCGCACCAACTTCGTGCCGAAGAACTGGGAGAAGACCTATTACGACTGGATGGAAAACATCCAGCCCTGGTGCATCTCGCGCCAGCTCTGGTGGGGTCATCAGATCCCGGCCTGGTACGGACCGGACGGCAAGGTGTTCGTCGCCGAGAGCGAGGCCGCCGCGGCCGAGGAAGCCAAGGCGCACTACGGCGAGGCGGTCGGGCTGAAGCGCGACGAGGACGTGCTCGACACCTGGTTCTCGTCGGCCCTCTGGCCCTTCTCGACGCTCGGCTGGCCGGACGAGACGCCGGAGCTCGCCCGCTACTATCCGACCAACGTGCTGATCACCGGCTTCGACATCATCTTCTTCTGGGTCGCCCGGATGATGATGATGGGCAAGCACTTCATGGGCACCGAGCCCTTCAAGGACGTCTACATCCACGCGCTCGTCCGCGACGAGAAGGGCGCCAAGATGTCGAAGTCCAAGGGCAACGTCATCGATCCGCTCAACCTGATCGACGAGTTCGGCGCCGACGCCCTGCGCTTCACGCTGGCCGCCATGGCCGCGCAGGGGCGCGACATCAAGCTCGCCACCAGCCGTGTCGGCGGCTATCGCAACTTCGCGACCAAGCTTTGGAATGCCGTCCGCTTCTCCGAAATGAACGGCTGCGTCCGCGTTGCCGGCTTCGATCCGGACAGGGCGAGCGAGACGCTCAACCGTTGGATCGTCACCGAGGTGCGCAAGACGCAGGCCGAAGTGTCCGAAGCGCTCGACGCCTATCGCTTCAACGACGCGGCCGGCGCCATCTATCGCTTCGTCTGGAATTCGTTCTGCGACTGGTATCTCGAGTTCACCAAGCCGGTGCTGACGGGCGACGACGGATCGGCCAAGGACGAGACGCGCGCCAGCTGCGCCTGGGTGATCGACGAGATCCTGAAGGTGCTGCACCCGTTCATGCCCTTCATCACCGAGGAGTTGTGGGCCAAGACCGGCGAGGCCGGCCCGGCGCGCGACAACCTCCTGGTGCTGACGTCTTGGCCGGAAGGCAGCCGCGAGACGACCGACGCCGCCGACGAGATCAACTGGCTGATCGACGTCATCACCGAGATCCGCTCCGTGCGCGCCGAGATGAACGTCGCGCCGGCGACGCTGCTGCCGCTGGTGCTGGTTGGCGCGTCGGACAAGGTGAAGGGCTGGCTCGCCACCCACACGCCGGCCATCCTGCGCCTTGCCCGCGTGTCGGATGTGTCGACTGCCGAAGTGGCGCCGGGTCAGTCGGCCCAGATCGTCACCGCCGACGGCGTCATCGCCCTGCCGCTGTCCGGCGTGGTCGATCTCGACGGCGAGCGTACTCGCCTCGGCAAGGAGGAGAGCAAGCTCATCGGCGAGATCGAACGCATCGACAAGAAGCTCGGCAATGCCGCCTTCGTCGCCAAGGCTCCGGAAGAGGTGGTCGAGGAGGAGAAGGCCAAGCGCGACGGCTATGCGGAGCGGCTCGTCAAGGTGCGCGAAGCGCTGGCGCGACTGGCCTGAGGGTCGTCATACCCGGTTTGATTGGGGCCTCGCGGTTTTTTGCCGCGGGGCTCTTTTGATTCCAGCGCACGTCCGGGGCGGGGTGTTGGAGCGCGGTTCGAAATCCGATAAGTTTAGCAGGAGCCCACGGAAGCCTCCCATGCGTATCGCTATCCTCTCCGACATACACGGCAACGCCGACGCGCTCGTGGCGGTGCTCGACGATCTCGCCGGCCGCTCGGTGGACGCCACGCTTTGCCTCGGCGACCACTTGTCGGGGCCGCTGGAAGCGCGGCGGACGGCCGACATGCTGATGGCTTCGCCGGTTTCCTGCATTGCCGGCAACCATGATCGGGCGCTCGTCAGCACGCCCAGGTCCGAGATGGGGCCGTCGGATGGCCATGCCTATGACCAGCTTTCGGGCGCGCATATCGCCTGGCTGAAGGGATTGCCCGCCTCGCTGTCCGTCGGACCGGTCATCGCCTGGCATGGAACGCCCGCCTCGGACGTCGAATACTGGCTGGAGACGGTGGAGGGTGGCCGGATGCGACTCGCAGATCGCGATACGGTCGAAGCCCGGGCGCGCGTGTCGACGGCCGCGATCGGCCCGTCCAGTCTGCTTCTTTGCGGGCACACGCATATGCCGCGCGTCATTCGGCTGAAGTCCGGCGCGACGGTGGTCAATCCCGGCAGCGTCGGCCTGCAGGGCTATACCGATGACGCGCCGGTACACATCATGCAAGTCGGTGCACCTGAGGCCCGCTACGCCATAGCGGAGAAGCGGGCCATCGGCTGGGCTGTGGTACACCACGCCGTGCCCTATGACACCGCCAACGTCGTTCGTCTTGCACGCGAGGCCGGCCGGCCCGAATGGGCGTCGGCACTCGAAAGCGGTTGGATCGCCTGAGTCTTGCGTCCTGCGCGAGACGTCAGGCCTCGTCGGCCTCCGGTCGGACCGAGTGGATGGCAAAAGCGGCGGCGACGGCGCGGACACGCGCCGGGTCGATCGGCTTCGCCGGATCTTCGTCTTCCGATACGGCGGCGCGGAAGCCGAGGTGATCCGGTCGAAGCGGCAACAACGTTCCGACGTCGACGACGCGCAAGCCCCCCGAAACGCCAACCGTCAGCTTCGACCGACGCGCCGATGCGATGAAGCGGGCAATGTCGGCGAGCTTGATGGTTTTGATCAGGCCATCGATAGTCTCGGACGCGGAAAGCCAGACGCCCGAGAAGCCGGCAATGGCGGCGACCGGCAAGAGATCGAAATCCGGCCCGGCCTCCGGTGGGAACACGGCAACCAGCCGGACGCTGGCTGCCAGCGAACGGCCGATCCGTGACAGCAGCGCCGCGCCTGCGTCGCCCTGCGGCACTGGCAAGGCCAGCGCGGTGACGCCCGTTGCGGCAAAATCGGCAAGATCACTGTCCGCCAATCCTCCCACCGCGGCCACCACCTCGGCCCGCTCGCCCGCGACGGCCAGGATGGCGCGCAGTTCGGATAACGGAACGGCGGAGACCGTTCCGACGGCGGCGAAGATCATGGTCACGCCCGCGACAACGGCGGCTCTCGCCTCGTCGGCGGTGGTGACGGTCACCTGAAGGGCGGTCATGGCAAGTCTCCGGCGCGTCAGAGCTTCTCTACTGGATCGTTCGCGAATCGGGCCGCCAGCTCGGCAACGGCCCTGTCGCCAATCAAGAGGTCCGGAGCGATCTCGGCAAGAGGGATCAGCACGAAACCTCGCTCGTGGGCGTGGCGGTGCGGCAGCGTCAGCTCCGGGGTCTCCATGCTGACGCCGTCGTAGGCGATGAGGTCGATGTCGATGACGCGTGGCCCCCACCGTTCGTGGCGAACGCGCCCAAGCTGGCGTTCCACGTCAAGACAGGTGGCGAGCAACTCCAGCGGGGGGAGGGCGGTCTCCACGACGGCCGAGACGTTGGTGAAGTCTGGCTGATCGGTCTTGCCCCAGGGGCGGGTACGGTAGTCCGACGAGCGGGCCGCCACTCTTACTCCCGCCGCCTCCAGATGCCGCAGCGCCTTTGCAATGGTGTCGCGGACGTCGCCGATGTTGCCGCCAAGGCTGAGCGCCGCTTTAGCCATCTGCGCGACTCCGTGTGATCTCCACCGACACGGTGTCGAGCACGTGCGGCACTGGTGCAGATGGCTTGTCGACGCGGACGGTGATGGCCTCGACGAGCGGGAACGCAGCCAGAATGTCGGTGGCGATCGCTTCGGCCAGGGCCTCCAGCAACTTGAAGCGCCGGGTCGTGGCGATGGAAACGACGACGTCGGCCATGTCCGCATAGGATACGGACTTCGTCAGATCGTCGCTGGCACCGGCGGCGCGGGTGTCGACGGCGGCATCGAACGAGATGAAGAAGCGCTGCCCAATCGCGGCCTCCTCGGGCAACACGCCGTGGCGGGCGAAGACGGCAAGCCGATGAACGCGAATATGGTCGGTCATCGCATTTCCCTTCTGATGGCGTCGGCGACGGCGGCGGCGTCGCGATGGGCGGCGACATCGTGGACGCGGACGATGTCGGCACCGGCCAGGATGGCGGCGACGTTGGAAGCGATGGTGCCATGAAGCCGCTCGGCGACCGGTCGTTCGGCACCGATCAGAGCCCCGATCATACGCTTGCGCGATGTCCCCATCAGAACCGGAAAGCCGAGCGCCTTGAGCTCGCCGACGCGGGCCACCGCCTGAAGGTTCTGCTCGAAGGTCTTGCCGAAGCCGATGCCAGGGTCAAGGATGACATGCTCGTCGGCGATGCCGGCCTTGCGGGCGATATCCAGCGAGCGCCCGAAGAACGTTTTCATGTCCTCGATGATGTCGATCGTCGGGTCGATGTCGGTCCTGTTGTGCATGGCGATCACCGCTGCGCCATGAGCGGCAGCGGCGGACGCGATGTCCGGCTCGCGCTGAAGGCCCCAGACGTCGTTGACGATGGCCGCCCCAGCCCTGAGCGCCGCCTCTGCCGTCTTGGCCTTGTAGGTGTCGATGGACACCGGAGGAAGGCCGCCTGCCAAGAGCCGCTCGATGACCGGCACCACGCGGGCCATCTCTTCCTCTGCCGAAACTTCGGTCGCGCCCGGTCGAGTGGACTCGCCACCGACGTCAAGGATGTCGGCGCCTTCGTCGGTCATGTGGCGGGCGTGGGCGAGAGCGGCTTCCACCGAGGAATAGCGTCCGCCGTCGGAAAAGCTGTCCGGCGTGACGTTGAGGATGCCCATAACCAGTGTTCGCTTGCCGAGGTCTGGCAGAAGGGAAAGGACCATGGGCATGCTCGCATTTGGAGGTCGGACTTCTGAGGTAGCCCGCGCGCCGTCCGCTGGCAAGCGGCTGTTCAGCTACAACGTCTGAAGCTCTTCATCCTGATTCTGATTGTGAGGTCGCGCCCACTTGAATCAACATGTGAATATGGAAATTCGTTTTCTAATTCAATGCGTTGTTGTTCTTTCCCGAATCTTTTGCAGAGCTTTGCCTGTGCCCTGGTAACGGGATCGCCTTGCCCCGATGCCGCCGGCGCGCGATGGCCGGCCGGCGGCATGGACTCGTCTGCGACGATTATTCCGCCGCGTTGCGACGCTGCGGACGACGCTCGAGCAGCTCGCGGAGATACCGGCCGGTGTAGCTCGCATCCACCTTCATCACCTCTTCCGGTGTGCCGGCGGCGACGATGCGGCCGCCGCCGTCACCGCCCTCGGGGCCGAGGTCGACCAGCCAGTCGGCGGTCTTGATGACCTCGAGATTGTGCTCGATGATCACCACCGTGTTGCCCTGCTCGACCAGTTCGTGCAGCATCTCAAGCAGCTTGGCCACGTCGTGGAAGTGCAGGCCGGTCGTCGGCTCGTCGAGGATGTAGAGCGTGCGGCCGGTCGCCCGGCGCGACAGCTCCTTGGCGAGCTTGACGCGCTGCGCCTCGCCGCCCGACAGCGTCGTCGCCTGCTGGCCGACCTTGACGTAGCCGAGGCCGACGTCGCGCAACGCCGTCATCTTGTCGCGGATGGCCGGCACCGCCTGGAAGAAGTCGCAGGCCTCCTCGACGGTCATGTCGAGCACGTCGGCGATCGACTTGCCCTTGAAGTGGATCTCCAGCGTCTCGCGATTATAGCGATGGCCCTTGCAGACGTCGCAGGTGACGTAGACGTCCGGCAGGAAGTGCATCTCGATCTTGATGACGCCGTCGCCCTGGCAGGCTTCGCAGCGGCCGCCCTTGACGTTGAAGGAGAAGCGCCCCGGACCATATCCACGCGCCTTGGCTTCCGGCAGACCGGCGAACCAGTCGCGGATCGGGGTGAAGGCGCCGGTATACGTCGCCGGGTTGGAACGCGGCGTGCGGCCGATCGGCGACTGGTCGATGTCGATCACCTTGTCGAGCATTTCCAGCCCCTCGATGCGGTCATGCGCCGCCGCCTGCTCGCGGGCGCCGTTGAGACGCCGCGCCGCCGCCTTGAACAGCGTGTCGATCAAGAGGGTCGACTTGCCGCCGCCGGACACGCCGGTGACGCAGGTGAACAGGCCGATGGGAATATCGGTCGTGACGTTCTTGAGATTGTTGGCCCGCGCACCGACGACGCGGATGTACTTGTTCTTCTGCGGCTTGCGGCGCTTGTCCGGCAGGGGGATGGCGAGCGCGCCGGAAAGGTACTGGCCGGTGAGGCTGGCGGGGTCGGCCATGATCTCGGCCGGCGTGCCCTCGGAAACGATCTTGCCACCGTGAATGCCGGCACCGGGGCCGACATCCAGCACGTAGTCGGCGGCGAGGATGGCGTCCTCGTCATGTTCGACGACGATCACGGTGTTGCCGAGGTCGCGCAGATGCTTCAGCGTTTCGATCAGCTTGTCGTTGTCGCGCTGGTGCAGGCCGATGGACGGCTCGTCGAGCACATAGAGGACACCGGTGAGACCCGAACCGATCTGGCTGGCCAGACGGATGCGCTGGCTCTCGCCGCCCGAAAGGGTGCCGGACGAACGCGACAGCGTCAGATACTCGAGGCCGACGTTGTTGAGGAAGCGCAGGCGTTCGCGAATTTCCTTCAGGATGCGGACGCCGATTTCGTTCTGCTTGGCGGTGAGATGGTCCGGCAGGGACGTGAACCACGCACCCGCCTCGCGGATCGACATCTGGGTGACCTGGCCGATATGCAAGCCGGCGATCTTCACGGCGAGCGCTTCCGGCTTCAGGCGGTAGCCGTTGCAGGTCTCGCAAGGGTGATCCGACTGGAAGCGTCCCAACTCCTCGCGCACCATATCGGAGTCGGTTTCCTTCCAGCGGCGCTCGATGTTGCCGACCACGCCCTCGAACGGCTTCTTGGTGGTGTAGGTTCTGAGGCCGTCGTCGTAGGTGAAGGTGATCTCCTCGTCTCCCGACCCCGTGAGGATGACGTCGCGCACCTTCTGCGGCAGATCCTTCCACGGCGTCGTCATCGACGCCTTGAAGTGGCGGCAGATCGCTTCGAGCGTCTGCGCATAATAGGGCGAAGAGGCGCCGGTCTTCGCCCAGGGCAGGATGCAGGCGCCGCGCAAGCTGAGGCTGTCGTCCGGCACCACCAGTTCCGCCTCGAACTTCAGCTCCGTGCCGAGGCCGTCGCACTTGGGACAGGCGCCGAACGGGTTGTTGAAGGAGAACAGGCGCGGCTCGATCTCGGGAATGGTGAAGCCGCTGACCGGGCAGGCGAACTTCTCCGAGAAGGTGACCCGGCGCGGCTCGCTCTCGCCCTCTTCGACGTTGGCGAACTCCAGCACGGCGATGCCGTCGGCGAGAGCCAGCGCCGTCTGGAAGCTGTCGGCGAGGCGCGCGGCCAGATCCGCCTTGACGACGATGCGGTCGACGACGATGTCGATGTCGTGCTTGATCTTCTTGTCGAGGGCCGGCACCTCCTCGATCGGATAGAAGCTGCCGTCGACCTTGACGCGCTGGAAGCCCTTCTTCTGAAGATCGGCGAACTCCTTGCGATACTCGCCCTTGCGGCCGCGGATCATCGGCGCCAGCAGATAGAGGCGGGTGCCCTCCGGCAGCTCAAGTGTCCGGTCGACCATCTGGCTGATGGTCTGGCTCTCGATCGGCAGGCCGGTGGCCGGAGAATAGGGAATGCCGACACGTGCGAACAGCAGGCGCATGTAGTCGTAGATTTCGGTGACGGTGCCGACCGTCGAACGCGGGTTGCGCGATGTGGTCTTCTGCTCGATGGAGATGGCCGGCGACAGGCCGTCGATCTGGTCGACGTCCGGCTTCTGCATCATGTCGAGGAACTGGCGGGCGTAGGCCGACAGGCTCTCGACATAGCGGCGCTGGCCCTCGGCGTAGATGGTGTCGAAGGCGAGTGACGACTTGCCCGAGCCGGAGAGGCCGGTCATGACGATCAGGCTGTCGCGCGGCAAATCGACGTCGATGTTCTTGAGGTTGTGTTCGCGCGCGCCGCGCACCGAAAGGGAGCGCCGGGCCTGATCGAAAATGCTGGTCGGCTTGTTCGGCATGTCTGTCGTCGTCCTTGTCGCGTTTCCCGGCGGAGGGCGGGAAGCGGAGTGTCTTGCCCGGGGATCCTGAACCGGGCGGCCAGAGGGCGCGCTAAGCTAGTCCGGGTCTGCTGTCGCATCCTGTCAGGATCGGCCGAGAGCCTGCAAGGCACCGGCGTGCGCGGCAGCCATGCCGCCGGATCCAGCGATGAAACGCGGAAAGCCTCGGAATTCGGTTGCGACATCCTTATGAAACGTCTAGAACGTATCAGGAACACGAAATGGGCGCCAGCCTTTTTCTCACTGTGGAAAAGGATGCGCCGCCGCTGGGGCGGGGTTTCGCAGGGGTGGTGCCGGCGTTAACGTGCGCCTGTGTTGCCGGCAATGGCCCGGCCGGTCCGGCGTGTCAACGCACCGGACCGAAGGTAACGAGTTCGAGGGAAGAAAGCCATGGCAGGCAGCGTCAACAAGGTCATCCTGATCGGCAATCTTGGGCGCGATCCCGAGGTGCGGCGGATGGGGTCGGGCGACGCCGTGGTCAACCTGCGCATTGCCACCTCGGAAAACTGGCGCGACCGCCAGAGCGGCGAGCGCAAGGAGCGCACCGAGTGGCACTCGGTGGTGATCTTCAACGAAAATCTGGCCAAGGTCGCCGAGCAGTATCTGAAGAAGGGCTCCAAGGTTTACATCGAGGGTCAGCTCCAGACGCGCAAGTGGACCGACCAGTCCGGCCAGGAGCGCTACTCCACCGAGGTCGTGCTGCAGCGCTTCCGTGGCGAGCTGACCATTCTCGATAGCCGCGGCGAAGGCGGCGGTCGCAGCGAAGGCGACTTCGGCGACGCCGGTTCGGACTACGGCTCGTCCGGTCCGATGGAGCGCGCTCCTGCCCGTTCGGGTGGCGGCGGTGGTCGCGCACAGGGTGGTGGCGCCCCGGCTTCCAATTTCTCGTCGGATCTCGACGACGACATTCCCTTCTGAGGCAACGGGATGATGCCCGGCCTTCTTTTCCGATCGGACACTGCGGGTTGAGCCGCATCCGGGCCTTGTGGTCCGGGTTCGGCTCGTTCCGACGCATCGTCGACGCGCGGCTGCCCTGACGGCGGCCGTGCGGCATTGTCCTGCAATCGGAAAGAAGACCATGAGTTTTGTCATCCGCAGTGAAACGGCGGCTGATCAAGCCGCTATTGGCGAGCTGACCACCGCTGCCTTCCTGAACGTCGCCCATGCCAACGGCACCGAGGCGGCGATCGTTCGCGATCTACGCGCTGCTGGCGCGCTGGTCCTGTCGCTCGTCGCCGTCGATCCGGCCGGCGAAATCGTCGGACACGCCGGCTTTTCGCCGATCGAGACGGACATGCCCGGCCGCTGGTTCGGTCTGGGACCGCTGTCCGTGGCGCCGGCATGGCAACGGATTGGTGTCGGCTCAGCGCTGGTCCAGGCCGGTCTTGCTCAGCTCACAGAGTTGAAGGCAGCCGGCGTCGTCCTGGTTGGCGAGCCGGCTTACTACGGCCGCTTCGGCTTCGCCGCGCAGCCGGGCCTGTCCTGCCAAGGCGTTCCGGACGTCTATGTCCAGGCGCTTGCCTTTGGAGAGGCGCCGGCGTGGAAGGCGATCGTCTTCCATCCGGCCTTCTTCACCGCCAAAAGCGCATCGGCCGAACGTGGAGGCCGGTCTTCGGACGTTCCGATGCGGTGGCGAGACCGCATCGTCAGCCGAAATCGGTGATGACGTTGATGCCGGTCTCCTGAAAACGGTCCATGCCGATGAGCAGGTCGATCGCCTCGTCGAGTCCGACGTGGCGGTTGACCAGCTTCTGCGGCTGGAGCTTGCCGGCGGCGATCATCGCGAGCATGTCGTCATAGCGCCAGGCTTGCATGCCATGGCTGCCGTAGACTTCGAGCTCCCAGCCGATGATGCGCGCCATTGGAATGGGGGCCTCGACGTCGTCGCCGAGCATCAGGCCGACCTGCACATGGCGTCCACGCCGCTTGAGGCCGAGGATGGAGTTGCGGGCGGTGACCCGGTGACCAAGGGCATCGATCGAAAGATGAGCGCCGCCGCCCGTCAGGTCGCGGATGGCGCCGGCGACGTCCGGTGTTGTCTTGCCGTTGATCACCGCCGTGGCGCCGATGGTCTTGGCAAACTCCAGCTTGTCGTCGGCGATGTCGACGGCGATCACGTCGGCGCCCATCGCCGCGGCGATCATGATGGCGGACAGGCCGACACCGCCACATCCGTGCACCGCCACCCACTCGCCGCCGCGCACCCGACCCTGGTCGACCACCGCCCGGAAGGAGGTGGCAAAGCGGCAGCCCAGGCTGGCCGCCGTCGGGAAGTCGATGTCGTCGGGCAGGGCGACCACGTTGTCGTCGGCATTATGGACGCCAACATACTCGGCAAACGACCCCCAATGGGTGAAGCCGGGCTGAGTCTGGTTGCGGCAGACCTGCTGATTGCCCGAGCCGCACTCCGGGCAGCGCCCGCAACCGGCAACGAAGGGCATGGTGACGCGATCGCCCACCCGGAAGCGACGGACGTCGCGGCCGATGGCGACGACGCGGCCGGCGAACTCGTGACCGGGTACGTGTGGCAGTGCGATGTCCGGATCATGGCCCATCCAGCCGTGCCAGTCGGAGCGGCAGATACCCGAGGCCTCCACCTTCAGCACGAGGCCGTGCGGCTCCGGCGTCGGGTCGGGCAGGGTGCGGATCTCCGGACGCTGGCCGAACAGCTCGTAGAATATGGCGCGCATTCTGATTCTCCCGGCGGCAACTGGCCGACCACCCCCGGCGATAGCACGGACGATGTGAGCGAAAAAGCGTGGGATTGCCGATGCCTGCGGTCTTCCGTCAGCCTGTCATGGCCGAGTCGTAGGCGGTCTGGGCGGCGAGGACCGCGTCCATGTTGACCTCGGCCCAATGGGCGAAGGCGGCGACCGTCTCGGTCAGCGTCCGGCCGAGCGAGGTCAGCGCATAATCGACGCTGACCGGAACGGTGGGATGGACTGTGCGTTTTACCAGTCCATCGCGTTCGAGGCGCTTCAGCGTCTGGGACAGCACCTTCTGAGAGAGTCCGCGGATGTCGCGTCGGAGATGATTGAACCGCACTGGACCGTCCTGCAGCCGATCGAGCACCAAGAGCGCCCACTTGTCGGCCAGCCGGTCGAGCACCAAGCGGGTGGGGCAGCGATCGTCGAAGACGTCATAGGCGGGATTCATCGGGCCTCTCCGGGCGGTTTCTCGAAGGAAACCTGGTCACTGGAAACTGCCTTCTTTCGATGGTTTCGAGAATTGACTATGTTCTTCATCGAAACAAGGTTTCCGATAGATACTATGGAGTTTCGATATGGCTGGCAAGATTCTGGTTATTGGCGCCACCGGCAACGTCGGGCGGCCGCTCGTGAAGGCGTTGTTGGCTCGGGGCGAGGCGGTCAAGGCGGCATCGCGCAACGGCAAGCCGGTGGATGGCGCCGAGGGCGTCGTCTTCGACGTGGCCGACCCGATGACCTTTCCAAATGCCTTCGAAGATGTTGACCGCGCGTTCGTCATGCTGCCGAGCGGCTACACCGAGGCCAAGGCGCTGCTGTTGCCGATCATCGAGGCGGCGGCGACGCGCGGCGTCAAGGTGGTGCTGCAGTCGGTCCTCGGCGTCGATGCCGACGACTCCATCCCGTATCGTCAGGCGGAAATTGCCCTTGAGAAGTCCGGCGTCCGTTGGGTCGTGCTGCGCCCCAACTGGTTCACCGACAACTTCGTCAACTACTGGAAGCCCGGCATCGACGCGGCGGGCGTCATCGCGGTACCGGCCGCCGACGGCAAGTCCAGCTTCATTGACGCGCGCGACATCGCCGACAGTGCCGCCGCCGCTCTGACCACCGACCGTTTCGATGGCAAGGCGTTCAATCTCACCGGCCCGGAAGCGCTCGGCTATGCCGAAGCCGCCGCGCTGATCTCCGAGGCCATCGGCAAGCCGGTTGCCTATCAGGCGGTCGACGACGACACCTTCGTCGGCATTCTTGTCGGCGCCGGGGTTCCCGAGGTCTATGCGCGCTTCCTCGCCTCGATCTTCTATCCCGTTCGCGAGGGCTGGACGGCCGTCGTCACCGACGACGTCCGGACGCTGACCGGGCACCCGGCGCGTCAGGTTGCCGCCTGGGTGAAGGAAAACGCCGCCATCCTGAAGGGTTGATTGTGCCGCTCGGGCGGTTGGGTGTCAGAGCCCGACCGCCGCGAGCGCCTTGAGGTTGGCCCGATGTACCGCTTCATAGGGCTCGAAATAGCCGATGCGACCGGCCTCGACGTCGTCGGCAACGAAGCGGGAAAGGGGCGCGCCATCGCGCCCCTCGCCGGCAAGTAGCCGCATCAGATAGCTGCGATTGGCGGCGATGAGGCCGGCATCATATCCCCCCGCCGCGATCCGCTCGGCAGCGCCATGGGCCGGCAGGATGCTGCGAACGGGCAGGGCGGCGAGCCGGTTCAGTTCCGCGATGTGCGTCGGTGTGAAGTCCGCTTCCGAAATGTAGGTGACAGTGTCTTCCACCACATCCCCGGCAAGCAGCAGGCCGGCGTCCGGCACGTGCAGCACGACGCCATCGGCGCTGTGGATTTCGAAATGCAGGGCCTCGACGATGCGGCCGCCCATCGTGAGCGTCAGTCCGTCCTCGAAGATCTCGGTCGGCATGACCAGCGGCCGTATCGCCGGGTTGCCGTTTTCCAGCTTGTCGCGGTTGGCGGCGAGCGCATCGCGCGTCAGGTGGTGGGCAATGATCGGTCCATCGGCGAATACGGCGTTGCCGGCAACGTGGTCGTCGTGCCAATGGCTGAGCACCAGCGTGAAGCGGCTTACGCCGCGTCCTTCGAGATGCTGCCTGACGGCGCGGGCATGATCGAGCGAGATGTGGCTGTCGAAGACGACCGCCTCGCTGCCCTCGACGATGGCGTAGGACGCGATGCCGAGACTGTAGGCGCCGTCGTCAAGCCAGTTCTCCATGGCCGAGTGCAGCCGGGCGCCCGGCACGCGCCCGTCGTAATAGGCGAACACACCCCGTGTCGGCTCCAGAATGCGCAAGGTGCTCGTGTCGGTCACGGTTCGTTGTCCTCGATGCCATACATGTCGTCGTCGCTGAGACCGAAATGGTGACCGATTTCGTGGACCAGCACGTGGGAGACAATATCTCCCAGCGTTTCCTCATGCTCGGCCCAATAGTCGAGGATGGGGCGGCGATAGAGCCAGACCCGGTTGGGAAGGCGGCCGGTTTCCGGCACGGCGGCGTCGTGTGCGAGGCCGGTGCCATGGAACAGGCCCAGAATGTCGAAATCGCTTTCGAGCTCCATTTCCTTGACGACTTCTTCGTCGGGAAAGTCGGCGACGCGGATCTCGATCTCGCCGGTCATCGCCCGGAAATCGGCCGGCAGTGCGGCATAGGCCTCCGCTGCCATCGTCTCGAAATCATCGAGCTCGGGCGCCTTGAGGTCTTTCCAGTCGAACTTGGCGCTCCCGCCGAAGAGTCTCATCGTTCTCTCCCTTGCCTTCCGTTGCCCTCACAAGTGTCGGCGGCGGAGGAGGGCGTCAAGGGGAGAGGCGCTCTTTCAGAACAGGCTCAGCTGAACGCCGCCGTTGCCCGGCTTCAGGAACTTCTCCGTATCGAGCTTGATCCGATGCTTGTTGAGGCCGAGGCGCTTGGCGGTCAGCTCGAACCTACGGCCGATCTGCCAGGCATAAGGACCGGTTCCGCGCATGCGCTTGCCCCATTCGGCATCGTAGTCCTTGCCGCCGCGCATCGACTTCAGGACGTTCATGACGTGCCGATAGCGGTCGGGCAGTTCGCGCAGCAGAAACTCGCGGAAGATCTCCGAGACCTCGAGCGGCAGACGCAGCAGCACGTAGCCGGCTTCGCGGGCGCCAAAGGTGTGGGCCGCTTCCAGGATGCGTTCGATCTCGCTGTCGGTAACTGCCGGGATGACGGGCGCCACCATGACGCCGACCGGAATGCCGGCTTCCGTGAGCTTCTGGATGGCGTCCAGGCGACGCTGAGGGCTGGAGGCGCGAGGCTCCATGGCGCGCGCCAGGCGGCGGTCGAGCGTGGTGATCGAGATCGCCACCTTGACGAGGCCCTGGGCGGCCATCGGCTGAAGAATGTCGATGTCGCGCAGGACGAGTGCCGACTTGGTGATGATCAGCGCCGGATGCTGGGTCTTTGCCAGCATCTCCAGCACGCGCCGGGTGACCTTCTGCTCCTTCTCGATCGGCTGGTAGGCATCGGTGGCCGTGCCGATGGCGATCACCTTGGGCTGGTAGGACGGAGCGCCGAGCTGGCGTTCCAGCACTTCGGCGGCATTGGTCTTGGCGTAAAGCCGGGTTTCGAAATCGAGCCCTGGCGACAGGCCGAGATAGGCGTGGTTCGGTCGGGCGTAGCAATAGATGCAGCCATGCTCGCAGCCCCGATAGGGGTTGAGGGACCGATCGAAGGCGATGTCGGGGCTGTCGTTGCGGGTGATCACCGATCGCGCCGGCTCGATCTGCACCGTCGTCTTGAACGGCGGCAGCTCCTCACCGTCGCCCCAGCCGTCGTCGAAGCCCGTCCGGGCATAAGCCTCGAACCGACCCGATGGGTTGATGCCCGCGCCCCGGCCGCGCCGGCGCCCGGCGACAATCGCCGTGTCGGCGATCTCCGGCGCCGGAATGGGCTCAATGGGGTGTTGGCATGCGATGTTCATGGTTTGATCTTATGCCCGAATGAGAACAGGTCAAGAACATTCTCGAGGTATCCACGGCCAAGGGTGCTTGGGAGGTTTGACGCCGGCCGTCTGTCGTTCGGGCGCGGGCGTCACGGCTCTGCCGGAGGCGGCTATTGCCTGTCAGCGTTAGGACGGGCTCGCACTTCCCAGGAAAACCAGCTAGAACGAAAGTATGATTTCGGTCGTCATTCCTACCCGGAACAGCGAGGAGGCCCTCGCGCGCACGCTTTCGACGCTGGTTACCGCCGCCGCCGACGGTACGGTGCGCGAGGTGGTCGTGGTTGACGGCGGCTCCGACGACCAGACGCGCCTCGTCGCCGAGGGGACGGGCTGCGATCTGATATCCGGTTCGGGCGGTGCCTGGTCGCGTTGCGCCATCGGTGCGGCCGCCGCCCAGCGTGGCGACTTTCTGATGTTCCTGCGTCCCGGCGTGCTGCTCGATCCCGGTTGGGAGAGCGACTTCCAGGCGATGGCCGAGCGTCGTCTCCGGCATGGCGATAGCCGTTTCGCCGCCGTTTTCCGTCTCGCGTCCGACGATGACACGCTCGGCGGAAGCCTGAAGCACTATCTTCTGCGTCTGTTCAGCCGCTGCGCCGGCGTGACGCACCCCGATCAGAGCCTGATCATTTCCCGGAGTTATTTTCGGGAACTCGGCGGGTTCAGCCGTCGTGACGGTCTGGCTGGCGTCGATCTTATTCGTCGCGTCGGGCGTCGGCGCCTTTTGCGCCTCAGGACGCCGATCGTGCGAGTGACCGCCGATGGACAGAGCGATACGCTGACGGGCGGCGGCGCCGCCGGCGCATTGGCGGCCTTGCTGCTCGCCATCCGTCTGCCGGTCGGCGTCGTCGCTGGGCTCACCGGCCGGCGGGCCTGACCCCCTCTCCGAGAGTTGACTGGTTATGACGGCGGCGGCTCGCTAATCAGTCACACCGAACCGGGCGCCTATTGAAGGCGTTCCGCCAGCCGGGGGGAATCCCATGACCATCGAACTCCATGCCATCTCCGCGCCCATCTTCACGGCGCGTCTCAAGTCCCTTGTCCATCTCCTGAAGATCGGCGAGGCCGAAGGTCCGGCTCGCGGCCTGTCGGAAGAGGCGCTGCTCGGCGCCCGGCTCGCTCCGGATATGTTCGAGTTGAAGCGGCAGGTTCAGATCGCGACGGATCACGCCAAGGGCGCCATGGCCCGTCTCGCCGGGCTCGACGTTCCCTCCTTCCCAGATAACGAACAGACCTTCGCCGAGCTTTACGCCCGCATCGACAAGACACTCGCCTTCGTTGCATCGGTTCAGGCGACTTCGGTTAATGGCCGCGAGGAAACGATCGTCACGCTGAAGCTCCGGCAGGAAACGATGGAGCTTACGGCGATCGATTATCTTCAGGGTTTTGCCTTGCCCAACTTCTATTTTCACCTGACTACCGCCTACGACATCCTGCGGCATCTCGGCATGCCCGTAGGCAAGCGCGATTTTCTCTGGCGCGAGTGAGGGGAGGGCGCCTGCCCGCCCCGGACGTCGGATATGGTTAACAAACCATTGAAATAATTAATCAATGACGAGACTCGTCGCTTAACTCCGAATTTACCCTGCCGGAGCAGATTGGTTTCCGGCAGGGGCGTGAAGACCCCCTCCTGTTTGTTTTGCGTCGGAGTGGGAGAGCCATGAGTGTACTGCGTCAGCGGGCGGCTGCGTCGTCGTCCGAGGTTTCTTTCCACTCCCCTGCCGCGTTCGCCGCGCCCGACTGGCTCGACAGCGTCATCGTCGGCGACTGCGTCGCCGCGCTGGAACGCCTGCCGAAGGCATCGGTCGATCTGATTTTTGCCGATCCGCCCTACAACCTGCAACTCGGCGGCGACCTTACCCGTCCCGACCAGTCGAAGGTCGATGCCGTCGACGACGACTGGGATCGCTTCGACAGCTTCGAGGCGTACGACGCTTTCACCCGCGCCTGGCTGCTTGCCTGCCGTCGCGTGCTGAAGCCGACCGGCACCATCTGGGTAATCGGCTCGTATCACAACATCTTCCGTGTCGGTTCGATCATGCAGGACCTCGGGTTCTGGGTGCTCAACGACATCATCTGGCGCAAGGCCAACCCGATGCCCAACTTCAAGGGCAAGCGCTTCACCAACGCGCATGAAACGCTGATCTGGGCGTCGCGCGACCGGGAGGCCAAGGGCATCACGTTCAATTACGAGGCCATGAAGGCCTTCAACGACGACCTTCAGATGCGCTCGGACTGGCTGCTGCCGATCTGCACCGGCGGCGAACGGCTGAAGACGGCCGATGGCGACAAGGTCCATCCGACACAGAAGCCGGAAGCGCTGCTCTGGCGCGTGCTGACGTCATCGTCCAAGCCCGGTGACGTCGTCCTCGATCCGTTTCTCGGCACCGGCACCTCGGCTGCCGTGGCCAAGAAGCTCGGCCGCCATTACGTCGGTGTCGAGCGCGACAGCACCTATGCCAATTTCGCCAAGGTGAGGATCGCCTCCGTCGAGCGGGCGCCGGACGAGGGGCTCGCCGTGGTCACGCCGAAGCGGGCCGAACCGCGCATCCCCTTCGGTTCGCTGATCGAGGCGGGCCTGATCCGTCCGGGCGACAGGCTGTGCGACGCCCGCCGCCGCCACGTTGCCACGGTTCGCGCCGATGGCTCGATCTCAGCCGGCACCGTCGCCGGGTCTATTCACAAGGTGGGCGCGTCGCTGCAAGGGCTCGAAGCCTGCAATGGCTGGACCTACTGGCATGTCGAGACCAAGGGCGCGCTGGTGCTGATCGACGAGTTGCGCGGTCGCATCCGCAGCGAACTCGCGGCTGCCGGCGCCTGAAGAGAGCCGTTAACGAAAGAAGGCTCCCCGATCATTCGGAGAGCCATTTCTTTAATGGCGCCTGTTTTTCAAACCCGTGCCATTCGGCATGCGGGGTTGGCATACCCTCAAAATCTGTATCGTTCGACCTGTCACGCCGGATTAGCCCAACCCGACGCGGGCCGACCTAATGACTGTCGGGTCACGCCCTAATGTCGAGAATTATCGCACTTCTGCGGTTAATCTCAAAGTAACCTTTTATGCAACAATGGTCGTAGTTAATAGCAATTATTCAACCCTCAGGTGAGAGCTTGAGCCGGGGCGCTATCGTGGGGCGTCGCAACACCCGCCGCGCCGGCACTCCCGTCGCCGCCTCGACAACCTTGCGCATGACCGTTGGCAGGGCCTCGCCCGCCACGGCAGCGGCATCGAGCCAGAAGCAGTCCGCAGGCGGCGGGCGGTCGCCCACCTCGGTGGCCTTGACCGTCAGCACGAGATGGAAGTGCGTGAAGGTATGCTCGATCTCGCCGACGGTCTTCCAGGCGGCCTGAAACGGCTCTGCGGTCTCTGGCGCCGCCCCCTCGCACCATTCGCCACCGGGTACCTCCAGCATGCCGCCGAGCAGTCCCTTGTCGGCTCTGCGGCGAACGAGGAGCGCGCCGTCGTGCCGGCGGGCGACGAAGGCGACGCCGTGACGGGTCGGCCGCTCCGGCTTGGCCCGTCGGCGAGGCAGGGTCTCGGCATCGCCGCGTCGGCGAGCCATGCAGGACTCCGACCACGGACACAAAGCGCAAGCCGGTCGCTTTGGCGTGCAGATGGTGGCGCCGAGGTCCATCATCGCCTGGGCGAAGTCGCCCGGGCGCTCGTCCGGCGTCAGCGTTGCGGTCAGGCGGCGGATCTCCGGCTTGACGTCCGGTAGCGGCGTCTCAAGGGCGAACAGGCGGGCCACCACGCGTTCGACGTTGCCGTCGACGACCGCCGCCGGCACGTCGAAGGCGATGGCGGCGATCGCCGCCGCCGTGTAGGGGCCGATGCCGGGCAGCTGCGACAGGCCGTCCACCGTATCGGGAAAGCGGCCGCAATAGTCGCGGGCGACCGCCTCGGCGCAGGCCTTGAGGTTGCGGGCGCGCGAATAGTAGCCAAGGCCAGCCCAGGCGGCCATCACGTCGTCGCGTGGCGCGGCGGCGAGCGCCCGCAGGGTCGGCCAGCGTTCCAGAAAGTCTAGGAAATAGCTTTTGACGGCTGCGACCGTGGTTTGTTGCAGCATCACCTCCGAAAGCCAGACCCGGTAGGGATCGGGCAATATGCCCAGCGCCCTGTCTTCCGGCGATACGCGCCAGGGCAGTCGGCGGGCGTGGACGTCGTACCATTCGAGAAGGGCGGTGGCGGACGGCGCCGGCATGTGGGATAAACTGCGGTTCGAGGAACAGTCCCGATGGGATGCTGGAGGTTCCATAGCAGATGGCGCGCTTGAGAAAACCGGCTTTCGTCTACAAGGGAGTGCGGCCGCTCGCCGACATCATAGCCGCGCCGCTCAATGCCGCCTGCCGCAAGCGCGGTTTTGCCACGCTCGATCTCGTCGCTCACTGGCCTGATATCGTCGGTCCCGTCTATGCCGAAACGACGGCCCCCGACCAGCTCTCATGGCCGCGTCGGCCGAAGGGACTGATCGAGGAAGAAGAGCACGAGCCCGCCGTTCTGACGGTGCGCTGCTCCGGGGCGGCGGCCATGCGCCTGACGCTCGAGGCGCCGCAGCTGATCGAGCGCATCAATACCTTTTTCGGCTACCGCCTTGTCGGTCGCCTGAAGCCGCTGCAGCTTCCGCCGGTGAAGATCGGCCCAAGGCCCCGCCCGAGACCGGGGCAGCTTTCTCCCGAGGCCGAGGCCAGGGTGCAAACCCTCGCCGCCGGCATCGCCGACGATGGCTTGAAAGCGGCGGTGGAACGGCTGGGGCGGGCGGTCAGCGGCGATATCCGCGGTCGTCGATGACAGGAAAAAGCACTTCCTCTTTCCAATGACGTGGGCTTGCCATAATTTGCCGCCAATGACGGACCCTGTGGGGCCGGTTATCCGAAAGGGAACGACATGTTGACTCGCCGCCGCTTCCTCACGACCACAGCTGTAGCCGCGGCCGGCTTTGCCGCGCTTGCGTCTTTCCCCGGACTGGCTTTTGCCCAGGAACCGGCGGCCACCGTCGACGTGACCGAGCTGATGAAACCGGGCGTGCTGCCCGACATGGCGCTCGGTGATCCCAACGCCAAGGTGAAGATCGTCGAGTATATGTCGATGACCTGCAGCCACTGCGCTGACTTCCACAACAAGACCTTCGATGAGATCAAGACCAAGTATATCGACACCGGCAAGGTCTATTTCGTGATCCGCGAGTTCCCGCTGGATCCACTGGCCGCCGCCGGCTTCATGCTGGCGCGCAACGCACCTGGCGGCAAGTATTTCGAGGTCGTGTCCTATCTCTTCAAGACGCAGCGCGAATGGGCCTTCGTCGAAGACCCGCTCTCCGGTCTGCGCAATGTGTCCAAGCAGTTCGGTTATTCGCCCGCGACCTTCGAGGCGACGCTGACCGACCAGAAGCTGCTCGACGACCTCAATGCGACGCGCAAGCGTGGTGGCGACGAGTTCGGCATAACCGGAACGCCGACCTTCTTCATCAACGGTCAGCGCGAGGTCGGCTTCATGTCGGTCGACGAGCTGTCGGCCAAGATCGACCCGCTTCTCTGATTCTCAACTGGTGATAACCGCCGGATATCAACAGGGCCGCGATGCCCGCCCCTTGCCGGGGCGGCGTCGCGGCCTTCATGATATGGTGGTCCATGGTACGGTCACACTCTATGAATAGGGTGCTGCCGAAGCGGATCGCCAATGCAGTTCGAGCGGTTGAAGATACAGGGCTTCAAGTCCTTCGTTGATTTCTCCGAGTTCGTCATCGAACCCGGCCTGACCGGCGTGGTCGGGCCGAACGGCTGCGGCAAGTCCAATCTCGTCGAGGCCATGCGCTGGGTGATGGGCGAGAGCTCGTACAAGGCGATGCGCGCTTCCGGCATGGACGACGTCATCTTCTCCGGCTCCGGCAAGCGTCCGGCCCGCAATGCCGCCGAAGTGACGCTGGTGCTGAGAAACGATCTGCGCACCGCGCCTCCCGCCTTCAACGATGCCGATCTTCTGGAAGTCACCCGCCGCATCGAACGGCAGGCGGGTTCATCCTATCGCATCAACGGCAAGGACGTGCGCGCCCGCGACGTGCAGCTCCTGTTCGCCGATGCGTCCACCGGCGCTCGGTCGCCGGCCATGGTGCGGCAGGGGCAGATCGGCGAACTGATCGCCGCCAAGCCGACGCAACGGCGCACCATCCTGGAAGAGGCGGCCGGCATTTCCGGCCTGCATTCCCGCCGGCATGACGCGGAACTGCGTCTCAAGGGCGCCGAAACCAATCTCACGCGCATGGAAGACGTGTTGCGGGAGATCGAGACGCGGCTCGAAGGCCTGCGCAAGCAGGCCCGGCAGGCGGCGCGCTACCGCAATCTGTCCGCCGACATCCGCAAGGCCGAGGCAACCGTCGCCTACCTGCGCGTCGGCGACCTGATGACCCAGGTCGAGGAAGCCGAAGCGCAGATGACGGACAGCTTCGGCGCCGTCGCCGACGCCCAGGCCGCCCAGACCGAGGCTGTCCGCCGGCAGGCGATCATCGCCCACGATCTGCCGGGGCTACGCGACCGGGCCGTGGAAACGGCCGCCGCGTTGCAAAGGTTGCGGATCGCGCTTGCCGAATCCGAGGCCGAGGAGCGGCGCGCCCGCGAACGGCTGGCCGAACTCTCCCGCCGCGCCGAGGAGATCGCCCGCGACCGCGCACGCGAAGCGGCGCTGGTGGCCGAGAACGACGAGCGTCTCGCCGCCCTTGCGGACGAGGCCGAAGCGTTGGCCGGCGAGGAGCTCGGTGAGGAAGAGCGGCAGGCGGAGGCGGAGGCATCCGCCTCGGAGATCGCGGCACGCCTCGCCGACGTCGACGCCGAGCTGACCGCCGCCACGGCCGCCGAGGCCGAAGCTGCCGCGCTGAAAGGCGCGCTCGAACGCGAGATCCGCGAGGCGGGTCTTCGCCTCGATCGCCAGCTTCGCGAGCTTGAGGGGCTCGATGCCGAACTGGCGGAGCTCGATGAGCGACTCAACGCGGACGACGCCATCGCCGAGGCCCGCGAGGAGATCGAACTGGCGGCGGCCATGGTGTTCGAGGCCGAGACGGCGGTTGCCGATGCCGAGGCCGGGCGCCGCGCCGCCGAGGAGGAACGCCTCGCCGCGTCGGGGCCGTTGGCCGAGGCGGAACGCGAGCTTCAGAAACTCGATACCGAGGCGCGGACTCTCGCCAAGATGCTGGACATCGAGCACGGCCAGCTGTTTCCGCCGCTGGTCGATCGTCTTGCTCCGCAAAAGGGCTTCGAGACGGCGCTGGCCGCCGCCCTCGGCGAGGACATCGAGGCGCCGATCGACGATCGTGCGCCGGCCTACTGGACGATGCCCGGCGACGACGCCGACGACCCCGCATTGCCCGAGGGCGTTCCGGCGCTGGCCAAGTTCGTCGATGGCCCCGACCTCATCGGGCGTCGGCTGCGGCAGATCGGCGTCGTCAAGGCGGAGGATGCGGCTCGTCTGCAGCCGCTGCTCGCCACCGGCCAGATTCTGGTAACGCTCGAAGGCGCGGTCTGGCGTTGGGATGGCTACGCCGCCGCCGCCGATGCCCCCACTGCCGCCGCCCGCAGGCTCGCGGCCCGCAACCGGCTTGCCGAGATCGATGCTCTGCGCGAAACGGCGGGCGAACTCTGCACCGCGCGGCGTCAGGTGCTCGACGGAGCCGAGGTGCGCTTGCGCGAGGCCGAAGCTGAGGAACGCGCCGCCCGAGAAGCGGTCAAGGTCGCCGAACGGGGCGCTGCCAACGCGCGCGACCGGCTGCTGGTCGCCGAACGGGCGCTGGCGGAAACCGTCGCCCGCCGCGCCGCCGCCGCCGGCCAGCGCGAACGCCTCGCAGCCGATGCGGAGGATATGGCGGCGCGCAAGGCCGAGGCCGAGGAGAGATACGGCGAGCTCGCCGATGCCTCCGAACTGTCGGCCCGCGTTCACGCCCTGCGCGGCGAGGCGGCCGACACGCGCGCCCGCTTTTCGGAGGCGCGCGCCGCCGTCGACATGATCCGCCGCGAGGGGGAACTGCGCAAACGCCGCATCGAGGCGATCGAACGCGAACGCGCCGGCTGGGGCGACCGCGTGCGTCACGCCGCCGCCCATCTCGAGGAACTGGATGACCGCCTCGCCCAAGTGGAAGACGAACGGGCCGAGCTGATCGACCGCCCCGACGAAATCGTCGAGGCCCGGCGCGGCCTGATGCGGGCGGTTGCCGCGGCCGAGACTGCCAGTGCGGAGGCTTCGGACCGGCTCCGCGAGGGCGAGATGCAGGCCGGCGAAGCCGATCGCGCCGCTGCCGAGGCGCTTGCCCGCCTTTCGACCATTCGGGAAGGCCGCGTGCGTGCCGAAGAGCGGCTCGCCGCCGCCAAGCAGCGGCTTGAGGTGTATGCCGAGGAGATGCGTGATCGTTTCGATACGCCGCTCTACGCCTTGCGCCAGCTTGCCGAAATCGACGAGGCGGCGCCGCTACCGGATCTGGCTGGCGTCGAGACCCGGCTCGAAAGGCTGAAGGTCGAGCGCGACAAGCTCGGCGGCGTCAATCTCCAGGCGGAGGCGGAACAGGCCGAGCTGGAGGAGCGGCTGGATACCCTAGTCAACGAGCGTGAAGATCTGATCGAGGCGATCCGTCGCCTGCGCCAAGGCATCCAGAACCTGAATCGCGAGGCGCGCGAGCGGTTGCTCAATGCCTTCGGTATCGTCAATGCCCACTTCCAGCGCCTGTTCGTCCATCTGTTCGGTGGCGGCACGGCGGAGCTGCAACTCGTCGACGCCGAGGATCCGCTGGAAGCCGGCCTTGAGATTCTCGCTCGCCCGCCCGGCAAAAAGCCGCAGACCATGACGCTGCTCTCCGGCGGCGAACAGGCGCTGACGGCCATGGCGCTGATCTTCGCCGTCTTTCTGACCAATCCGGCGCCGATCTGCGTGCTCGACGAGGTCGACGCGCCGCTCGATGATGCGAACGTCGAGCGCTACTGCGATCTTCTCGAAGAGATGGCCCGTTCCACCGAGACCCGCTTCGTGGTCATCACCCACAATCCGATCACTATGGCGCGCATGAATCGCCTGTTCGGCGTCACCATGGCCGAGCGCGGCGTGTCGCAGCTCGTCTCCGTCGACCTTGAAACCGCCGAATCCTTCCGCGAGGCGAGCTGAACCGCACCTGCTTTCCAGGCCGTGTTGCGAGGCAATGGCAGCTTAATCGATTACGCCCGCCTCGACTAAAGTCGCAGTCTGGGAATGGCGGTGGTCTCACCGGTGGAAATGGCATATAAATCAATGAAATGTATAGGCCGTCGCCAATCTTGACAGGCATCCGTGTGAACACTATGGTGCCCGCCAAATCAGGGATTACCCCGATCTTGCAGGGCCTTGGCGACTGCGTTCTCGAGGATGCCGCCGATGGGTCAGAACGACGAACGGCCGGACGCCGCCGGAAGCGATCCCCGCCTTAGGGCGCTGGGTGAGAAGCTGGCCGAAGCCCGGCGTGGTCCGTCGACACCCGAGGGTGGTGCCCCGCAGTCGTCTGGACTGTCCGGTATCGGGCAGGCGATGAAGGTCGGCTCGGAATTCGTGGCCGGGGTGATCGTTGGGTTTGTGATCGGCTATACGATCGATCGCCTCTTCGGAACGACTCCGTGGGGCATGATCGTGTTTCTGCTGCTCGGCTTTGCGGCGGGAACGCTGAACGTGATGCGTGCGACGGGCGTGGCGAAGGATCCTTTCGCCGCCAAGGGGGGCAAGTCCTCACGTCGGGCGCCGGACGGCGAAGAGTGAGTTTGAACGGCCGGGCGTTTTGGTTCCAGGTCGTGTTGCGGGCGAGATCGAGCGAGGGAGCTCCTCAAGGTGGCTGACGTAAGAACCGATCCCATCCATCAGTTCGGCATCCACAAGCTGGTGGACATCAACATCGACGGATACGACGTCTCCTTCACCAACTCCTCGCTGTTCATGGTCCTGACGCTGGCTGCCATCGCGCTGGTGCTTCTGTGGGGCACCTCGTCGCGAGCCGTGGTGCCGGGCCGCGCCCAGACGGTAGCCGAGCTCTCCTACGAGTTTGTCGCCACCACGCTGAGGAATGCTGCCGGCGAGGGTGGCATGCGCTTCATGCCGCTGGTGTTCTCGCTGTTCATGTTCGTGCTGACGGCCAACATCTTCGGCATGGTGCCGTATTTCTTCACCGTCACCTCGCACATCATCGTCACGGCGGCGCTGGCGTTGCTCGTCATCTTCACGGTGACCATCTACGGTTTCTACAAGAACGGCACCCACTTCCTGAAGCTGTTCGTTCCCTCGGGCGTTCCGGCGGCGATCGTGCCGTTGGTCACCCTGATCGAGATCATCTCCTTTCTGTCGCGGCCGCTCAGCCTCGCCGTCCGTCTGTTCGCCAACATGCTGGCTGGCCACATCACCCTTAAGGTGTTCGCGGGCTTCGTGGTGACGCTGACCGGGCTCGGCGCCTTCGGCTTCCTCGGCGCGCTGCTGCCGCTGGTCATGGTGGTGGCCCTGACCGCCCTCGAATTCCTGGTGGCATTCCTCCAGGCTTACGTCTTCACGATCCTTACCTGCATGTACCTCAACGATGCCCTGCACCCGGGGCACTGAGGCCGGATCGACGAAGTTCACCCCATCAAAACCATCCAGGTCTTTGTTTCTCAAGGAGCATTACAATGGAAGCTGAAGCCGCGAAGTACATCGGCGCTGGCCTTTCGACCATCGGCATCGCCGGTGCCGCCATCGGCCTCGGCAGCATCTTCGGCAACTACCTGTCGAGTGCCGTCCGCAATCCGTCGGCCGCCGACGGCCAGTTCGGTCGCCTGATCCTCGGCTTTGCCGTGACCGAAGCGCTCGGCATCTTCTCGCTGCTGATCGCTCTGCTGCTGCTGTTCGCCGTCTGATCGCGAGACAGCCGAAGCGGGCCCTTTGGGCCCTATGCATGTCGCCGGCCGGTCTCCGGCCGGCCGAGACGAGCCGGCGCCTTGCGAGGTGGTTTCTGCCTCGGGGCGCCGCTTGGTCGTTATCATCCATGGAGCCTGAGCGTCGATGAGCTGGTTCATCAGCCAAGCCAACGCACAAGAGCCGGCGGTCGTTCCGGCGGAGGACGGCCACGCGCCGACGGACACCGCCGGCACGACGGTGGCGCACGGGGGCGGCGAGCACGGCGGCACCTTCCCGCCGTTCGATCCCTCGACCTTCCCTTCACAGCTCTTCTGGCTGGCCATCGTCTTCATTGCGCTCTACGTCCTGATGGCCAAGAAGGTCATCCCGCAGATTGCAGGCATTCTCGAAGCGCGTGCCGCGAAGATCGCTTCCGATCTGGTCGAGGCCGAGAAGGCCAAGGCGGATACGGACGCTGCCATTGCCTCCTACGAAGCGTCGCTCGCCGCCGCTCGCAACAAGGCCAATGCCATCGCCCACGAGACGCGCAGCAAGGTTGCCCGCGAGATCGACGGACGACGCCATGCGGCTGAAGCGCAGCTCACCGCTAAGCTGTCCGACACCGAAAAGCACATTGCTGACGTCAAGAGGATAGCGCTCGATCACGTGTCGACGATCGCTACCGAGACGACCGAAGCGGTTGTCGAGGCGCTGGTCGGCAAGGTGAGCCGTGACGAGGCCGCCGCGGCTGTTGCCGCCGTGTCGGTCGGTAAACACTGAGGAGAGGCCCGATGCTCGACAACACCACATGGGCCTTTGTCGGTCTGGTCCTGTTCTTTGTCGTGCTCGCCTATTACGGCGTGTTCGGCATGGTTGGGCGCATGCTCGACAAGAGGGCCGAGGAAGTCACGGCCGAGCTCGACGCGGCGCAGCGCCTGCGGAGAGAGGCGGAAGCTCTTCTGGCCGAATACCAGCACAAGCGGGTCATCGCCGAGCAGGATGCCGCCGAGATCATCGCCCATGCGGAAGCCGAAGCCAAGCGCATGACGGCCGATGCCGAAGTGGCGCTCAAGGAGCTGATCGAGCAGCGGACGCGCACGGTCGAGGCCAAGATCGCCCATGCCGAGGCGGCAGCGGTCGCCGAAGTCAGGGCCGTCGCCATCGATATGGCGATTGCCGCTTCGAAGAGCCTGCTTGCCGAGAAGGTGCAGGGCAAAGTGGCCGCGGATCTGATCTCCAGCGGCGTGGACGAGGTCAAGGCACGGTTCGGCTGAGTTTCCCGCCACAGGACCGATCCGGAACGAGGGGCCTTGGCGGCCCCTTTTTCATGGCCTCTGTCCGCCGGCTCTCGCCTCGATGCATTCGCGTACGGGCCGGAAGCTGCGGCGATGGATGGGCGTAGGCCCCAGCTCGGCAAGAGCCTTCAGATGCTTCGCGGAGCCGTAGCCGACATTGGTCTCGAAGCCGTAGCCGGGAAACTCGGCGGCGTGCAGCTCCATCATCCGGTCGCGCATCACTTTGGCGACGATGGACGCGGCGGCAATGGCGGCGACGCGGGCGTCTCCCTTCACGATGGCCGCTCCCCGATAGCCGGCTGCTGTCAGTGCCGAGGGTACGTCCCGGCCATCGACCAGCACGCCCACAGGCTGTTCGGCCAGGGACCGCACGGCGCGATCCATCGCCCAGAGATTGGCGGCGAGGATGTTCATCGCGTCGATGCGGGCGGCCGACGCCGAGGCGACGGCGACGATATGATCGCGGCAGATGACCTCGAACATCTGCTCCCGCGCGCCCGGCTTGAGCTGCTTGGAATCGGTGAGCCCTTCGGGCAGCGGCGCATCCGTGAGAATCACCGCCGCGGTCACCACCGGGCCGGCAAGCGGACCGCGGCCGACCTCGTCCACCCCGGCAACGGGGCCGCCCCAACGGCGCGCGAAATCCACTTCCATGCGACGGTCGCAAGCCTCGACGATGAGGCCGGCAAGAAGGTCGGGGGCAGGGGAGGCAATGCGGGGCATGGGCTCGGATCGGGACGGCGAATCGGTGTTTGGGCCATGATACGGCAGATTGGCGCCGCTGCCGCCATTTGACGTCGGCTTCCGCGCCCCATAAGAGAAATCCCAGACTGTCGCGGCTGCCGCCGCTCTTCAATTTCAGGCAAACCGATGTCGCACAACAGCTTCGGACATCTCTTCCGCATCACCACCTGGGGCGAGAGCCACGGCCCTGCATTGGGCGTCGTCGTCGACGGTTGCCCTCCGGGATTGCCGCTGACGGCCGAGTTCATCCAGACCTTTCTCGACCGGCGCAAACCCGGCCAGTCGCGCTTCGTGACGCAACGGCGCGAGGATGATCTCGTCGAGATACTCTCGGGCGTGTTCGAGGACGACCGCACCGGCGGTCCGGTGACCACCGGGACGCCCATCTCTCTCCTCATCCGCAACACCGACCAACGGTCCAAGGATTACGGCGACATTCGCGACAAGTACCGGCCCGGCCATGCCGACGTCGCCTATGATCTGAAGTATGGAGTTCGCGACTATCGCGGCGGCGGCCGCTCTTCGGCGCGCGAGACGGCGGCGCGCGTCGCCGCCGGCGCCGTTGCCCGCAGGGTGATCGATGGCGTCACCATCCGTGGCGCTCTCGTTCAGATCGGCACGGAAAAGATCGATCGTGCCAACTGGGACTGGAGCGCGGTCGACGACAATCCGTTCTTCTGCCCTGACCGCGAAGCCGTGCCGCGTTTCGAGGCCTACCTCGATCGCGTGCGCAAGGCCGGATCGTCGGTCGGCGCGGTGGTGGAACTGGTGGCCGAGGGCGTGCCGCCCGGCTGGGGCGCGCCGATCTACGGCAAGCTCGACCAGGACCTCGCCTCGGCGCTGATGTCGATCAACGCGGTGAAGGGCGTCGAGATCGGTGAGGGATTCGCCGCCGCCGAACTCACCGGCGAGGAGAATGCCGACGAGATGCGCATGGGCAACGACGGCGCCATCCTGCACGCTTCGAACCATGCTGGCGGCGTTCTCGGCGGCATCTCCACCGGCCAGCCGGTGGTGGCCCGCTTCGCCGTCAAGCCCACCTCATCCATTCTGACCGATCGTCGCTCGGTATCGGCAGCCGGCGAGGATGTCGACGTGATGACGCGCGGACGCCACGACCCCTGCGTCGGCATTCGCGCGGTTCCCGTGGGCGAGGCGATGATGGCCCTGGTCCTAGCCGACCACAAGCTGCGCCACCGTGCCCAGACCGGTCGCGACGGCGCCATCGCATTTCCGTTGCGCTGACATGTCGGCATGATTTCGTCCCCGGCCAGTCTTGCTGCGCTGCATCCGGCAGACGATTTCGCAGCTGTCGAGGCCGTCTATCGTGAGGCCGCTGATTATCTCCTCCTCGAAAGCGGCCTGACGCCGGAGGTGGCCGCGCGCGCGTTCTTCGAGGATCGACCGCCGACGGGTGATGAAACACCGCTGAAGTTCGGCGTCCTTGGCAACGCGGGAGACCTTGTCGCCATTGGCGATCTGGCATTCGGCTACCCCGAGAGAGGCGATGCCTATCTCGGCTTGCTCCTTCTGGTGCCCACCGCACGCGGCCAAGGCTTGGGCCCGGCGATCGTCGACGAGGTGAAACGCCTCGCTCGGGCGCGCGGAGCGACGCGCCTGCTGCTTGGCGTCCTCGATGGCAACGAAAGGGCGCGTGTCTTCTGGGAACGCCTGGGTTTCAGGTGGGTCAAGACCGGCGGGCCGCAGATTTTCGGTGAGCGGCAACACGTCGTGCACCGGCTCGAACTGCCACTGGCAGGTCCTTGGGAAGATCGCATATAGCGAATGCTTTTCCCTGGGATATCGCGAATTCTTCGTATTCGCTTTACGGCCTGTTTACGCGCGACCGCGCACAAACTCATACGAAAGTATCATTCGTGGCGGGAGCAGGTGTCGGCGAAAGCCGGGCCGGTCAGCCGATTCCGGATGGCGCCTTGGTGGTGTCATTCCGGCCTCGGTGTCGCAGAAACCGGCGGTCCCGCGCCAGTATTCGCGGGGACAGGTATGCTCAGATCGTTCACGGGGAGAATAGTTTTCGTCGTGCTGGCGTCCGCTTTGGCGCTCGCTGCCGTCCTGACGTTTGCGACGCAGCGGATGGCCGAAGAGACGGTCACCGACCTTTCGAGCGAGGCCATCGTCACGGCGGCCGGTGCCCGCGCCGCCGCGCTTCAGTCCTGGATCGACAGCCTCTCCAGCCAGGCGGCCGCCGTCGCATCCGCCTCCGCTTTGCAGGCGTCGGCTCGCGAGTTCAAGAGCGCCTGGAATCAGCTTCTGGACGACGATCCGGGCGCCCGGCTGCGCCAGGTGTTCGTCGACGCCAACCCGAACCCGCAGAATCGCGAAGAGATGGGTGCGGTGGACGACACCTCGGAGCGTTATTTCATCTACCACGCCATCGGCCACAAGGCGGTGGCCTCCGCCCTGAGCGACACCGGTTTCGACGATCTCGTCCTCTTCGATGACAGCGGCCGTGCCTACTATTCCTACGTGAAGGACGATCTGTTCGGCCGTCGCATCGCCGATGCCACCGGCAAGTCGGCGCTGGCCGACGTGGTGAAGGCGATGATCCCCGCGCCCGGCGCCAAGCCGGCCGACCTCAAGCCCGCCTTCACAAGCTTCATGCCCGACCCGTCCACCTCCGTCGGTCTCAGCGGCTACTTCGTCGCGCCGGTGATTATGGAAGGCCGCTTCGTCGCGGTCGTCGCCCTCCGGGTCAAGATGGCCCAGGCCACCAAGACCCTGACCGACAAGACGGGGCTCGGCGCGGCCGGCCGTTCCTTCCTGATCTCGTCCGGAACGGGCGCGGGCTTTACCTTCGGCCAGACGGCGAAAGGCGACATGCTGGTGGACCTCTCCGCCAACCCCTTGCTCAAGTCGCCGCAAGGCACCGCCTTCGAGATCGAGCTCAACCCCGGCGTGGTCGAGCTGGCGGCTCTGGCGCCGGTTCGTCCCGGCTGGCAGGTCTTGTCGCTGCATGACCGCAGCGCGGCCCTGGCTCCGGTGAAGCGCCTGACGTTGATCCTCATCGCGGTCGCCGCCGCAGTTCTGCTCCTGGTCGGCGGTCTCGCCGTTCAGCTCACACGCCGCCTGACACGACCCCTGGCGACACTGGCCTCCGACGTCCGCCGTCTCGGCGCCGGCGAGCTGGACACCGAGCTGTCGGGCCGGGATCGTAAGGACGAGATCGGCGACCTTGCCCGAGCCGTCGACGTGTTCCGCGCTGCCGCCATCGAGCGGTTGCGGCTTGAGGAGCAGCAGATCGAGGAAGGACGTCGGCGTGAAGCGCGGCAGCAGGAGATCGATCGTCTGGTCATCGAGTTCCGGGCCGAGGTACACAACACCATCGAGGCCGTCACGCGCCGCATGGCCGACATGACAGCCACCGCCGCCGACTTGACGCAGGTCGCCGAGGAAACGACGGTCCGTACCGGCGAGGCCTCGCATGCCTCGTCGACGGCCTCCGGCTCGGTCGGTTCGGTTGCCGCCGCCGCCGAGGAACTGGACGCCTCGATCCGAAATCTGGGCACCCAGGTCAACGCCGCCCGCGACGTGGTCGAGAGCGCCACCCAGGGCGCCAATGCCGCCAACGCCAAGGTCGGCGGCTTGCGTGTCGCTTCCGAGGAGATCGGCAAGATCGTCACGCTGATCCAGTCGATCGCCGGCCAGACCAATCTTCTGGCGCTCAACGCCACCATCGAGGCGGCACGAGCCGGCGCAGCGGGCAAGGGCTTTGCCGTGGTCGCCTCCGAGGTGAAGAACCTCGCCGGCCAGACCGCCAAGGCCACCGAGGAAATCGCCCACCAGATCGCCGCGATCCAGACCTCTTCGGAAGAGGCGGCCGAAGCCATCCAGGCGATCACCGACACCATGGCGACCGTCAATCGCTACACTGTCGCCATGGCCGACGCCATGGCCCAGCAGAGCGAGGCCACCACCTCGATCAGCGGCAACGTCCATGCCGCCGCCTCCGCCACCGGTTCGGTGCTCGGCATCGTCGAGCGCGTGGCCAGCGCCGCCGATGCCACCACCCGCTCGGCGCTGTCGGTGAAGGACAGTGCCGCCGAGGTCGAGCGCGAGACCAAGGCGCTGGAGGATCTGGTGGCCGGCTTCCTCACAAAGGTAACGGCCGCGTAAGACGATCTCGATCCGCCTTCTCAGGCCCGGAACAGCGTCGACCCGAACGGTCGATGTCCGTTCCGGGCCTTTCGCTTTTGAGGCGAAGCGTTCAGATCGGCAGCTTGGTGGAGCGCTTGACCGTCCGGAGCGTCAACTGCGACTGGACGCGTACGACGCCGGGCAGCGGCGTCAGGATCTCGCTGTGGATGCGTTCGAGGTCGGCGGCATCGCGATAGACGACGCGCAGAAGATAGTCGTGCTGGCCGGCCAGAAGGTAGCACTCGGTGATCTCGGGAATGGCGCGCACGGCGGCCTCGAACTTGTCGAGCGAGGCGCGGCCCTGGCTGTCGAGCGTCACGGAAACGTAGGCGGTGCCGGGTACGCCGGCTATTCGAGGATCGAGAATGGCGACGAAGCGGGCGATAAGGCCGCTTTCCTCAAGGAGGCGTGTGCGCCTCAAGCAGGCCGAGGCTGAGAGGTGGACCCGATCCGCGAGCTCGGCGTTGGTCGGTCGGGCATTGTCTTGCAAGGCGGTCAGGATCGCACGATCCGTCACGTCGAGGCGCATGGGCTGAATTTCCTGCGTTTCAAGGGGCGAATGGCAGAATTTTATGCTGTTTTCCGCCCATAGTCTGCTGAATCTGTGCAAGAAATTGCGCCAAGTTTGGCCAAATATGCATCATCTTGCCAAGCCGGGAGTCAACCCGGCGGCAGAACCAGCAGGGGACTATCGAAATGCTTGTCGGTACGCCGAAAGAAATCAAGGACCACGAGGACCGCGTCGGCCTCGTGCCCTCCTCGGTGCGCGAACTCGTCGCCGCCGGACACAAGGTCATCATCGAGAAGAACGCAGGCGCGGGGATCGGGATCGCCGATGCCGCCTACGTCAAGGCAGGCGCCGCCATCGTCGATGGTCCCGATGAGATATTTGCCACGGCCGATATGATCGTCAAGGTGAAGGAGCCGCTGGCCGTCGAGCGCAAGAAGCTGCGCGAGGGACAGACGCTGTTCACCTATCTCCACCTCGCGCCCGATCCGGAACAGGCCGAGGATCTCATGAAGTCTGGCGCCACCTGCATCGCCTACGAGACGGTGACGGCGCCCAACGGCTCGCTGCCGCTGCTCGCCCCGATGTCGGAAGTGGCCGGCCGCATGGCGCCGCAGGTTGGTGCCGCCGCGCTTGAGAACGCTGCTGGCGGCATGGGCATCCTGCTCGGCGGCGTTGCCGGCGTTGCTCCGGCTACGGTGGTCATTCTCGGCGCTGGCGTGGCCGGGACCAATGCCACCCACGTCGCGCTCGGCATGGGCGCCGACGTGACGCTGGTCGACAACTCGATCGACGCGCTGCGTCGCGCCATCGCCACCTTCGGCGTTCGCATCAAGACGGCCCATTCCAACAAGGACACGGTGGCCGACCTCGTCACCGGCGCCGACCTCGTCATTTCCACGGTTCTGGTACCGGGCGCCGGCACGCCCAAGCTGATCAGCCGCGAACTGATCGCTGCCATGAAGAAGGGCTCGGCCTTCGTCGACGTCGCCATCGATCAGGGTGGCGCTTCGGAAACGTCGCGCGCCACCACGCACTCGGATCCGACTTACATCGAGAGCGGCGTCGTTCATTACTGCGTCGCCAACATGCCCGGCGGCGTCGCCCGTACGTCGACCTTCGCGCTCAACAACGCGACGCTGCCCTTCGCTCTGGCGCTGGCCAACAAGGGCTGGAAGCGGGCTTGCCAGGATGACATCCATCTCGCCCATGGCCTCAACGTCCATGCCGGCAAGATCACCTACAAGGCGGTCAGCGATGCGCTCGGCTTCGCCTATCTCGACCCGGCCAAGGCGCTCGCCTGATTAAGGCAGCCGTCGCGACATCAAAAGGCCGGAGCGGGGAACCGCTCCGGCCTTTCGCATGGCGACCCCTCGTCCTTGCCGCCGACCTCATCGCCTGAGGGCAGCGACCACCTCGACGTGGCTGGACCAGAGGAACTGGTCGACCGGCGTGACGGTGTCGATGCGGTAGCCGCCGTCGACCAGCGTCCTGAGGTCGCGGGCGAGCGTGGCGGGATTGCAGGACACCGCGACGATCGTCGGCACTTTCGAGCGCGACAACCACTGGCTCTGCTCGGCGGCCCCGGCGCGCGGCGGGTCGAACACGATGGCGTCGATCTTCTCGAGCTCCTTGTCGATCAGCGGCCGGCGCGCGAGGTCGCGCCTTTCGGCGCTGATCCGATGGCGACCGGTCATGCTGCGCGCGGCCCGGTCGAGGGCCGCGACGGCTCCGGCTTCACCTTCGAGGGCCAGTACCTCGGCATGGCGGGCCAATCGTAGCGCGAAGGTGCCGACGCCGGAATAAAGGTCGGCAACTCGCTTGGCCTTGGCCGGAACGGCGGCTGTCACCAGTTCGCCCATGATCGCCTCGGCTTCCTCGGAAGCCTGCAGGAAGCCGCCAGGCGGCAGCGTGACCATGATGCCATCGATGTTGATCGTGGCGGCCCGGCGTTCGACGATCGCCTCGCCGCCGGCCGACAGACGGGCGAGATCGAAGCGCGCCGCAAGCTCGATGAATGGCAGGCGTAGCCGATCGACGTCGCGCGCGGCAATGCCGGCGACCGATACGTCCAGGCCGCCGGTGGTCAGCGTCACCGTGAGGTCGAGCCCTCCCTTGCGAGGGGCGATGAGACCTGTCAGCGCCGTCAGGGCTGGAAGCGCTGCGAGGATATCCGGCTTCATCACCGGACACTCGTCCAGGCTGACGAGGCGGTGGCTGGCCCGCTCGTTGAAGCCGACAAACGGGTGTCGACCGGCCATGATGCCGGCGAATGTCGCACGGCGGCGGGACTGTGCCGGCACGAGACGCGTTTCGCCGACCTCGGGCGTCAGGCCGCGATCGGCCAGCGCGTCGATGACCAGACGCCGCTTGAAGTCGCCATATGGCGCCGGTGCGACATGCTGCAGCATGCAGCCGCCGCAGGTGCCGAAATGCCGACAGGCGGCCTCGATGCGATCGGGCGAAGGGACGACGACGCGGTTGAGCCGCGCCGTTCCCCCTTGGAGGTCGACATCGACGGTTTCGCCGGCCAGCGCGTAAGGCACGAACAGCGACTTGCCGTCCGGCTGGAGGACCACACCGTCACCGCGGTGGCCGAGACGGTCGATCACGAGTTCAGTCAAGGCTCGCTCCAAGTAGGTATTCATGGTTGCCGTCGCCGCCGAGAATGGGCGACGGGACGAGATCGTGGACGCGCCAGCCATCGCGGCCGTCGAGCCAGGTCCGCACGCGTTCGGCGGCGATCCGGCCGGTCGCTTCGTCGACGAGCCCCCCCTTGCCGATCGCCTGCCGGCCCGCCTCGAACTGTGGCTTGACGAGAAAGACGCCGAACGCGGGCCGGCGTGTCAACGTCAGAGCCGGCGGCAAAGCCAAGGTCAGCGAAATGAACGAGACGTCGGAGACGATCACCTCCGGCCGAAAGGGCAGGTCGGTGGATGCGAGTTCGCGCGCGTTCATTCCTTCGATGTTGATGACGCGCGGGTCGGCGGCAATGCGGGGATGCAACTGGCCGTGACCGACGTCGAGCGCCACGACGCGGGAGGCGCCCCGCTGAAGCAGCACTTCGGTAAAGCCTCCGGTCGAGGCACCGATATCCAGACAGTCGTGACCGTCGACCGCAAAGCCGAAATGGTCGAGACCGGCGACGAGCTTCAGGGCGGCGCGCGAGACATAGGCGGCGGCGGGATCGGAAACTGAAAGCTCGGCATCCTCGTCGACGGTCAGGCCGGGCTTGTCGGCCACCCGCCCCGCCACGGTCACGTGGCCGCGCAAGATGGCGTCGCGGGCGCGAGCGCGGCTGTCCGCGAGGCCGCGGGCGACGAGAAGCTGATCGAGACGGATCCTTGCCATGGGCATGCTTTGGGGCAGGCGCCGGTCTTTGGCAAGGCCCGTTGGCGCATCGGGTCAAAAAGTCGACGGCGGCCGACAGCTCGGATGCGATTGCACCGGACGGGATTTCCGTCCGGAGCCTCGGCGAGCTAGGGAGAGTCCGCTTCCGCCTGCGCCTTGGGCTCGGGCGCCGGCACGATCGGCGTTTGAAGAATGGGATCGTCCGGCGACGGCGCCTCGGGCGGAATGGCGCCACCGACCGGGGCTGTGGAGTAGAGTTCGTAGGCTTCCTTCGGGTCGTCCGGCCGCGAGGGGCGGATACGCCAACGCAGCGCGATGAACGCGGCAAGCAGCAGCTCCACGACGGCCATGAACACGAACAGCGATCCGTCGCCCCAGCTCTCCATGGCGAAGGAGGCAATCAGCGGCCCGAACACCGCCCCGACGCCGTTGGCAAGCAAAACGCCTGTCGCCATCTCGACATAGGCGGACTTCTCGGCCCGATCGTAAGCGTGGGCGGCGGCCACCGAGTAGCTGGTGAGCACGACGGTGCCGAGCAGGAAGGCCATGACGAACAGGCCGGTGCCGCCGAGCGGCAGCAGGACAGTCATAAGGCTGGCTCCCGCCGACAGCACCATCACCCCGGCGAGCACCAGGCGTCGGTCATGGGCATCCGACAGCCTGCCCACCGGCCACTGCATCAAGGCGCCGCCAACCACGGCGATCGAGAGAAAAATCGCGGCTCCGTTCGCCGAGAGGCCGCGCCCGATGGCAAACACGGTGACCAGGGACCAGAAGGCGCCATTGGCGACGCCGATCATGAAGGTGCCGGCAAGGCCGACCGGCGCCATTTTCAGAAGCCGAAGAGGCCGGAACTGCACGATGGCGATGGGCGCCGGCTGCGCCGACGTGGTGAGCGCCACGGGGACGACGGCAAGCGACACCAGGAGAGACGCCGCGGCGAACAGCTCGAAATGCTGGATGGGCGCCAGCAATATCATCAGCTGGCCGGCGGTGGTGGTGAGGAAGTTGACGACGATGTAGACGCTCATGATGAGGCCGCGATTGTCGTTGGTGGCGCGGTCGTTGAGCCAGCTTTCGATGATGAGGTAGAGGCCGGCGAGACAGAAGCCGGTGATGGAGCGCGCGCCGATCCAGACCAGCGGATCGACGACCATCGGATGGACCAGCGTGGTGGCGGCGGCGAGCGAGACCAGCGTCGAATAGGCGCGGATATGGCCGGCTCTCAGGATCAGGTAGGGGCAGGCGAGACAGCCGACCACGAAGCCCAGATTGTAGGACGAGCCCATGAGGCCGATGATGACCGGCGTGAAGTGCTCGTAGAGCCCGCGAAGCGGGATCATCGTGCCCAGCAGTGCGTTTCCGCACAGCAGGAAGGCGACACCGGCCAGGAGCGAGACGAGTGGGGCAAAGGTCTTGGACAAGGACGAACTCGTGTGCAGGCGGATGGACGGTGGCTGCCGGCCGAGACCGACCGCGATAGCTGCGCCGACATCGGTATACCCGACCTCTGAGCGCGCAAGTTCGCGAACCTCTACGGCTTTTCCATGAACTTTGTATTTTGAATCGGTTTGAGGCAGTTCGTGTGGAAATGCAAGCAGGGCTCGGCCATATTCGGCCGGTTGTCGGGAGACTGCGACATGACGACGACAGCTTGGGCGACCGCTGACGGACAGTTCGAGGACGGCGACGGCCGCCGTCGGCCGGCGAGGGCGGAGCTTTCCCTCGACGGGCTCGCCATCTTCGCTCCGGAGGGACAGGCGATCGTCTCCTGGCGGTCGAAGGATCTCATTCGGACGATGGGTCCGGACGGCTTCATGATTGGCGCCCGGTTTCAGGCCGGAGCGTTCGTCTTCGACCCCGACGAGGGCGCTGACCTGATCCGGGTGTTGGCCTCGGTCCCCGATGCCGATGCACCGGTGATGCCCCGCGCCCTGGTCTGGACGATGGTGACGATCGTCGCCTTGTCGCTGGCTTCGATGTTTGCCCTGGGCTGGGGCTTTTTCTGGTTGATCGGCTGGCTCACGGCGCCGGGCGCCGGCACGGGGACACCGGGATGAGGGAGTCCATGCGGGGTCATCGGGAGTCAGGACGATTCATGCGATGTGCGGGGGAGTCATGTCAGCCCATGAGCCGACATGACGGCCCGCCGAAGCCGGGGAGGACGGCGTGAGCGACGATATTGCCCTTGAGTACGGGCCGGCATATGGCGTCGCCGAACCGGTCGCCAAGAGCCTCCGCCGGCTGACGGCCCGCAACGGCGGGCCGCTGACCTACCGTGGGACCAACTGCTATCTGCTGGGCGAGCGAGAGATCACGGTCATTGATCCCGGTCCCGACGACGAGGACCACATATCGGACCTTCTGGCGGTCGCTGGCGCACCGGTCCGGCGGATCGTCGTGTCCCACGGTCACGCCGACCACGCCGGGGCCGCGCGCCGCCTGTCCGCGTTGACCGGGGCCGAGGTGATCGGCGCCGCGCCCGACGCCACGCGTTCGTTCTATCGGCCGGACCGGGTGCTGGCCGACGGCGAGGTGGTGGAGACGGAGGTCGGATCTCTCAGAACCGTTGCCACACCAGGACATACGGCGGGGCATCTTTGCTACGACCTTGCCGGGCTGGACCTGCTGTTCTCCGGCGACCATGTCATGGCCTGGTCGACCAGTGTCGTCGTGCCTCCGGATGGAAGCATGGCCGACTACATGGCGTCCCTCGATCGTCTCGCAGCCATCGGGGCGCACATCTACCTGCCCGGGCACGGCGGTCCTGTGGTCGACGGCCCGTTCCGGGTGGCCGAACTCAAACGCCATCGGGAAGGACGCGAGGCGGCTATCCTGCGGGCGCTCGATGGCAAGGAACGAACCATCGAAGAGATCGTCGCCGCCGTCTACATCGGTCTCGATCCGGCGTTGGCCGGGGCGGCGGCGCTGTCGGTCAAGGCTCACGCCGACTGGCTGGAGGACCGTGGCCTCGTCAGGACGAGGGAGGGCCGGCTGGGCCGAAGCTGAGTCAGTTGGCCGCCTGTCGCCGCGACACATCGCCGAACCGGGCGATGAAGTCGCCGACGTGGCGGGCGTTCTCGCCAAGGTCGGGCATGGCGATCCGGCTCAAGGATCGAACGTCGATGCGGCTGCCGCTGTCGCCGGGGCGAATGCGGACGACGACGTCTTCCTGCGTGCCGAGCACCAGCGATCGGGCCTCGGCCTCGATGCGGCCGCTCGCCGCCTCGGTGTCGGGCTCCTCGGCCAGTCGGATCACCCAGCCGAGATCGTCGATGGTCTGTCGGGCCAGCGCATAGGCCTCGACCGTGGAAAGGTCGGCGGCTTGCGTCGTCAGGTCCGGATAGGCGTCCTCCTGCAAGGCCGCCGCTTCGCTGGGAGCGGCGCGCAGATCGATCGGCAGGACCACTTGCGAAAAGCCGGCCGGGGTGGCGGGCGGATCGTCCGTGTCGGTCGAAACGCTGTCTATGGCCGGGTAGGCCACATAGGCCGCAGCCGCGCCGATCAGTGGCGAGAAAGCGGCAATGATCAGCAGCAGAGTGCCGAATGCGCTGTCGGCACCGCCTCGTCCCTCTTGCCAGACGTCGCGGATGGTCATCGCCAGCACACCGAATGCCGCGAGGCCGAGCACGAGGCCGGTGCCGACCGCCACGTACATGGTGCCACTCGATATCAGATCGAGATGGCGGGAGACGATCCCCACCATCATCACCATGAAGGCGAGGCTGGCGACGAAACGCGCGGTACGGGCACCGCGCGCCGGCGGCAATGGCAGCGGGGGCAGGCGGCTCATGAAGAGAATTCCGGCCCGCGTACGTCGTAGGGGCGCACCTCGCGCCAACGCTCCATCAGCTTTTCGAGGCCGGCGTCGGCGCCATCCGGCAGTACGATGCGCGGCGTGACGAAGATATCGCCCCGAACACCCTTCTTGTCGGGCAGGCCCTTGCCGCGCAGACGGAAAGCCTTCGAACCGGTGACGCCGGCCGGAATGGTCATGTCGACGGCGCCCTCGAGCGTCGGCACCCGCACCTTGCCGCCCAGCACCGCCTCATCGAGTGTGACCGGCAGGTCGAGGCGCAGGTTGTAGCCGTCGGGCCGGAACAGGGCGTGCGGTTCGTAGACGAGAATGGCGATGGCGTCGCCCGGCGGCGTGCCTTCGCTGCCCTGGCCTTTGAGACGAAGCTGCTGGCCGGGCTCGAAACCGGAGGGTATCTTGGCGTCGAGCGACTTGCCGTTCGGCAGGGTGATGCGCACCTTGCCCGAGCCGACGATGTCTTCGAGGCGGACGCGCGCCGTCACCATGACGTCGGCACCCTTGGTCGATCCTGCGGCACCCGCGCCCGGGCCGGCTGCGCCGGCGTTCGCGAAGCCTTCAAATCCCGAGAATCCGCCGCCACGCCGGCTTCCGCGTCCACCGCGAGCGGCACCACCGCCAAAGTTGGCGAAGGCATCGCCGAAGATGTCGTGCAGGATGTCGTCGGTCGGCCGGCCGCCGGCCTGGCGGAACCCGCCGCCCATGCCGCCCGCACCGCCGAAGCCTTCGAAACCAGTGAATCGCGGCTTGCCATCGGCGTCGATCTCGCCGGCGTCGAACTGGCGGCGCTTGTCCTTGTCGCCCACGATCTCATAGGCCGAGTTCAGCTCGGCAAAGCGCTCCTTGGAGCGCGGATCGTTCTTGTTGGCGTCCGGGTGGTGCTGCTTGGCGAGCTTGCGGTAAGCCTTCTTGATCGTCGCTTCGTCCGCGCTCCTGGGCACGCCCAGGACCTCATACGGATCACGCATGCTGGTTGGCCCTCTTCAAATGGATGATGGCGCCCAATGGCGCCAAGGTTCTGCCAAGCATGTAATGCCCGATCACGTTCCGTTCCAGAGTGTGCCATTATACGGGTCGGACGACTTTGACAAAATCTTTTCAGGGGGCAGGCGCCCAAGAGGTTGTCGCCAGCCGGGATGTGGCTATATGCCGTCCGAACGCTTGCCCGAATCTGGCCGCCGGCCAGCCAGCATGACGAGGCGTCGACGAGACATGTCCAGTTCCGAGCCAGATTTCACCGGAGCGTCAGAACCGTACCAGTTGTTCGTCAGCTGGATGAAGGACGCCGAAAAGAGCGAACCGAACGACCCCAACGCCATGGCGCTCGCCACTGTCGACGAAGATGGCATGCCGGACGCGCGCATGGTGCTGCTGAAGGGGTTCGACGAGCGCGGCTTCGTCTTCTACACCAACTTCGGCTCTGCCAAGGGCGAGCAGATCCTGAAGAGCCGCAAGGCAGCACTGCTGTTTCACTGGAAGAGCCTCAAGCGGCAGATCCGCATACGCGGCGACGTTTCCGAGGTGTCGAAGGACGAGGCGGATGCCTATTTCCAGAGCCGCGATCGCGGCAGTCGCATCGGCGCCTGGGCGTCCAA